>NZ_CP029553.1:2782500-3082500 GCF_003173755.1 Methylobacterium terrae | reverse complement strand
CGAGGGTCTCGCGCTCGACGTTGGTGCGCAGGTCGATCCGCATCGGCGCGATGGCGAGGCCGAGCGGGGCGGCGCGGAAGCGCAGCATCGTGTCGTGGTAGGACCGGGCGAACTGGCGCACGCCCTCGAGGCCGAGGGGATCGAGGGTGGTGGGGACCACCACGCCGTCGCTCGCCATCAGGGCGCAGACCGTGAGTGCGGCCGCGGCCGGCGGCACGTCGATCAGCACCAGGTCGTGGATCCGGCATAAGGCGCCGAGCGCCGCGGCGATGCAGCGGATGTCGCCGTTGCCGAGCTGCCCGTCGAAGCCGCGGTCGGCCGGCACCACCGCGACGTTGTCCTCCCCGGTCGCCTGCGCGGCGCCGCTGAGATCGATGCCGGCCCGCAGCAGCGGCGTGTGGGCATTGGCCGAGCCGAGCCGGGCGCTCACCCCGAGGCCGAGGCCCGCATGGCCCTGCGGATCGAGATCCACCACCAGCACCCGGTAGCCCCGGGCGCCGAGCTCGGCCGCGAGGTTGACCGCGGAGGTCGTCTTGCCGGTGCCGCCCTTGCAGTTGGCGATCGAGAGCACGCGGGCCGTCATCGCGCCCGCCGTCGCGGGAGGGGTCGCGGCAGAGTCTGTCTCATCGCCGCAGGCTGACCCGGGGGAGCGCGGCCCGTCAACGCCTCCCGATCCGGTTGTTCACACGGCGGTCACGATGTCTCGCGTCCCGGTTCCTCGCCCGCGCGCTCCCGGCGCGCCGCCTCCCACCACTCCAGCCGCTCGGCGATGCGGCGCTCGAAGCCGCGGTCGGTCGGCGCGTAGAACCTCTGCCGCCCGAGCCGCTCGGGCCAGTAATCCTGGCCCGAGAAGGCGTCGGGCTCGTCGTGGTCGTAGCGGTAGCCCTCGCCGTAGCCGAGCTTGCGCATCAGCTTGGTCGGGGCGTTGAGGATGGTGCGGGGCGGCGGCAGCGAGCCGTGCTCCTTGGCGGTGCGGGTCGCGGCCTTGTAGGCGGTGTAGAGCGCGTTCGATTTCGGCGCCGTGGCGAGGTAGACCGCCGCCTGCGCGAGCGCCAGTTCGCCCTCCGGCGAGCCGAGGAAGTCGAACGCCTCCTTGGCGGCGTTCGCCACCGCGAGCGCCTGCGG
Organism: Methylobacterium terrae; assembly: GCF_003173755.1. Classification (NCBI taxonomy): domain Bacteria; kingdom Pseudomonadati; phylum Pseudomonadota; class Alphaproteobacteria; order Hyphomicrobiales; family Methylobacteriaceae; genus Methylobacterium; species Methylobacterium terrae. The sequence continues at coordinate 3,081,375 of NZ_CP029553.1, read as the reverse complement.
GTCGGCGAGCCCGACATCCTCCACCGCCGCCCGTACCAGCCGGCGGGCGATGAACAGCCGGTCCTCGCCGGCATCGAGCATCCGGCAGAGGTAGTACAGGGCGGCGTCCGGATCCGAGCCGCGGATCGTCTTGTGCAGCGCGGAGATCAGGTTGTAGTGGCCCTCCTGCGCCTTGTCGTAGACGGGGGCGCGGCGCTGGATCAGCTCCTGCAGCAGGGCCGCATCCAGGGTCTCGCCGGGCGCCGTCGAGCGCCAGACCTCCTCGGCCAGCGTCAGGGCCGCCCGCCCGTCGCCGTCGGCCATCCGCACCAGGACCGCGCGGGCCTCCGCATCGAGCGGCAGCGCCCGGCCGGTCACCGCCTCGGCCCGGTCGAGGAGCCGTGCGACCGCCGCCTCGTCGAGGGCGCGGAAGACCAGCACCCGGGCGCGGGAGAGGAGCGCCGCGTTCAGCTCGAAGGACGGGTTCTCGGTGGTGGCGCCGACGAGCGTCACGGTGCCGTCCTCGACCACCGGCAGGAAGGCGTCGAGCTGGGCCCGGTTGAAGCGGTGGATCTCGTCGACGAAGAGCAGCGTGCCGCGGCCCGCCGCCCGCCGGGCGCGCGCCGCCTCGAACACCTTCCGGAGCTCGGCGACGCCGGAGAAGATCGCCGAGATCTGCTCGAAATGCAGGTCGGTCTCGCCGGCGAGGAGGCGCGCCACCGTGGTCTTGCCGGTGCCCGGCGGTCCCCACAGGATCAGCGAGCCGAGGTTGCGCCCGCGCAGGAGCCGGGTGAGCGCCCCCCCTTCCCCGGTCAGGTGCTCCTGCCCGACCACCTCGGCCAGGGTCGTCGGCCGCAGGGTGTCGGCGAGGGGGCGGGGAGCGTCGCGGTCGAGGCCCGCGGAGGCGAACAGGTCGGACATGCCGCATCAACACCCGCCGGGCCCGGGGCCGCAAGAGCGCCCCCGCCCTCGCCCACCGCCGGTCGGGGGGCGGTGCCGGGATGATCTCACCCCGCGAAGCTGCTACCCTGCCGGCGCGACCACCCCATGCGCCGGCGCGCTTGCCGGCACCCGGTCTTCAGCCTAGCAAGCAGCATGCGATTCAACTTCAACGTCGTCGGCCCGGCGAGCTTCGACCTCTGGATCGCGCCCGACGACATGCGCCTCACGCCGCGCCTGCGCGTCGTCATGGACCGGACGCAGGAAGCCGTGATCGAGGCCTGGGTGCACTACCCGCAGCTCAAGGAGTTCGGCTGGCACGCCCACGGCATGTGCGGCTTCAAGCTCGACGGCGAGAGCTGCCCCGGCCTCGACCGGGCCGAGCGCTACGAGATCTACGACGCCGACACCAACATCCTGCTCTACCGGCACCGCACCGGCGCGCCCTTCCGCCCGTCCCGCGTGCTCTCGCTCGACTATACGATCAACCAGGACAACATCGCCCGCGAGATGCTCTTTCCGGAATTCGCGCTGGCGTATTTCGGCATCCACGACATCCATTTCGACCTCCTGCGCTGCATCATCGACATCAAGTACAGCGATTCGATGCTGCTGCAGGGCAGCCTGCTGCTGAAGCGCTACGAGGATGTGGTCCAGGCGGGCGAGTACGTGAAGACGATCCTGGTCGTCGATCCCTACGTCGAGCTCGCCAAGCGCATCCTGTGGCTGCGCCGGATGGCGGAGATCGGCAAGGATCCGGCGCAGAGCTGGCGCGTCGACCACCTCCAGGGCCCCAGCGCCTTCGCGGCGGGGCTCGACCTCGGCAGCGTCTCGGCCCTGCGCAAGGGCTTTGACCGCATCGACATGGAGACCTACGCCTGGCTGGAGAACCCGCTCACCCGCGACCTCTCCTGCACCCATCCCGGGGAGACGATGAAGCCCGGGCACTGGACGCTGGCGATCGAGGCGTTGTCGCGCTTCCACGTCATCGGCCACCAGCACTTCTGGGGCGCCTACACGGCGATGCTCGCCGACGTGCTGACGCTCGAGGGACCGGCCCTGCCCGAGCGGCGCGTACCCGAGCCGGTGCTCCAGCTCGCCGAGACCCTGAGCCGGGTGAAGGCCACGATCGGCCTCGTCGAGATGGACATCAACCTCAGCGACAAGGTCTACACGATCATCGAGAAGCAGTGGGAGAAGGCGTGAGGCGCGTCCCGTCGAAGCTCCTCACCCACTCCCCATCTGCGACCTCGGGATGAGGTCGCGGACGAGAACCGCTTCGGAGAACAGTCGATAGGACGGTCGAGCCCCGGCCCCGTCAGGGCCGGCGGTACACCCAGACCCGCGCCGGCGGCAGGTTGAGCCACACCTTGTTCGAGCGGCTGGCAGTGTAGGTCGTGGACTTCGCCGGGATCGGCGGTACCACCGCGTAGGTGAACTGCACGAACGGCGCGTCCGGATGCATCAGGTCGTGCACCGCGCTCAGGAGGTCGAGGCGCTGCTCCAGCGGCTTGGTGAACAGCGGCAGGCTCGAGATCGTCGCGCAGGCGGGCTCGTCGACGACCCCGGCGAGCGTCGCCCGGATGTCGTAGGCGTCGCCCTGCAGCACCGTGGCCTTGGGGAAGCGCCGGCGCAGCAGCTTGCAGAAATCCGGGTTGTACTCGACGAGCACCAGGCGCTCGGGGGCGATGCCGCGGCGCACCAGCGCGTCGGTCACCGGGCCGGTGCCCGGCCCGAGCTCGATCACCGGCCCGGTCAGGCGCGGATCGACGTAGGAGGCCATGGTGCGGGCGAGCATCCGGCCGGACGGCGTCACGGCGCCGGTGACCAGGGGCCGCTCGAACCAGGAGCGCAGGAACCGCGCCTCGTCCTCCAGGATGTCGCGCTTCTGGGGCCGCGGGTGGGACACCGGGCTGGTGACCGCGATGGCTTTGGCCCTGGATCGGCGAGGCAAAGGCAAGACCGAAGACCCTTGAACACGCGAAAAGTCGGTTGGTGAACGGCTGTCGTTCAAAGGCGCGCCGCCGTCAAGCCTGGGCGCCCGGAACGAGGCCCGCGAACCCCGCAATCCCGCTCGCGCGGGAGAACGCGCGACGGCTGCCCCGGTTCGCGGGATCGTCGGATCGGGTGCGGCCTCAGCCACGCCTCGGAGATCAGGCGCGGCCCGAGCCGCTGAGGCCGTCGAAGAACTCCTTGACCCGGGAGAAGAAGCCGGCGCTCTCCGGGTGGTTGTCGGCCTGGGTGCCGTGGGTGTCGAATTCCTGCAGGAGTTCGCGCTGGCGCTTGGTGAGGTTCTGCGGCGTCTCGACGAAGACCTGGATGTAGAGGTCGCCGACGTCGCGCGAGCGCAGCACCGGCATGCCCTTGCCCTTGAGGCGGAACTGCTTGTTGGTCTGGGTGCCGGCCGGGACCCGGACCGAGGTGTGCGAGCCGTCGATCACCGGCACGGTGATCTCGCCCGAGAGCGCCGCCGTCACCATCGAGATCGGCACGCGGCAGAACAGGTCGGCGCCGTCGCGCTGGAAGAACGGGTGGGGCTTGATCGCCAGGAAGATGTAGAGGTCCCCCGCAGGTCCCCCGCGCAGGCCCGATTCGCCCTCGCCGGCCAGGCGAATGCGCAGGCCGTCGTCGACGCCCGCCGGCACGTTGATCGACAGCGTGCGCTCGCGGGTGACGCGGCCGGCGCCCGAGCAGGCCGGGCACGGATCCTCGATGATCTCGCCGCGGCCCTGGCAGGCCGGGCAGGTGCGCTCGATGGCGAAGAACCCTTGCGCCGCCCGCACGCGGCCGTAGCCGGCGCAGGTCGGGCAGGTCTTGGGCTTCGAGCCGGCCTTGGCGCCCGAGCCGGCGCAGACCTCGCAGGTGACCGAGGTCGGCATCTTGATCGTCTCGGTCTTGCCGGTGAAGGCCTCCTCGAGGCTGATCTCGAGATTGTAGCGCAGGTCGGCGCCGCGCTCGCGTCCGCCGCCGGGGCGCCCGCCCGCGGCCCCGCCCGGCCGCCCGCCGCCCGGGCCGCCGCGGGCATCGCCGAAGAACGTGTCGAAGATGTCCGACATGAAGTCGCCGAACTCGTTGCCGAATCCGGGGCCGCCCTGCCCGCCCTGCGAGAAGGCGGCGTGGCCGAAGCGGTCGTAGGCGGCGCGCTTCTGCCCGTCGGACAGGCACTGGTAGGCCTCGTTGAGCTCCTTGAACTTGAGCTCGGCCTCCTTGTCGCCGGGGTTGCGGTCGGGGTGGTAGACCATCGCCAGCTTGCGGAAGGCCGACTTCATCTCACCGTCGGTCGCGGTCCGGGCGACGCCCAGCACCTCGTAGTAGTCGCGCTTCGACATTCCTGTCCCCGGCCCCGCCGTATCCCCGTCGGGCATCGTCCATACACGTCCGGTCCCCGGCGCCGTTTTCGGCGCCGGGGACCGGGTCGCGCTGCAAATCACTGGGCCGCACGGATCTCAGATCCGTGCGGCAACCTCAAGGCGTGTTTTTACGCCCGCTTCTTCTGGTCCTTGTCGTCGACCTCCTGGAAGTCGGCGTCGATGACGTCGTCCTTCTTGGCCTCCCCGCCCGGGGCCCCGCCCGGGGCGGCGTCCGGACCGGCGGCCTGGCTCGCCGCGTACATCGCCTCGCCGAGCTTCATCGAGGCCTGCATCAGGTCGGTGGTGCGGGCCTTGATCTGCTCGACGTCCTCGCCGGCCAGCGACTGGCGCAGGGCGTCGATGGCGGTGGTGATCGCGGCCTTGTCGGAGGCCGGGACCTTGTCGCCGTGCTCGGTCACCGACTTCTCGGTGGCGTGGATCAGGCTCTCGCCCTGGTTCTTCACCTCGACCAGCTCGCGGCGCTTCTTGTCGTCGGCCGCGTTGGCCTCCGCCTCCTGCACCATGCGCTGGATGTCGGCGTCGGACAGGCCGCCCGAGGCCTGGATGCGGATCTGGTGCTCCTTGCCCGTCGCCTTGTCCTTGGCCGTCACGTTGACGATGCCGTTGGCGTCGATGTCGAAGGTCACCTCGATCTGCGGCAGGCCGCGCGGGGCCGGCGGGATGCCGACGAGGTCGAACTGGCCGAGCAGCTTGTTGTCGGCCGCCATCTCGCGCTCACCCTGGAAGACCCGGATGGTGACCGCGTTCTGGTTGTCCTCGGCCGTCGAGAACACCTGCGACTTCTTGGTCGGGATGGTGGTGTTGCGGTCGATGAGGCGGGTGAACACGCCGCCGAGCGTCTCGATGCCGAGCGAGAGCGGGGTCACGTCGAGGAGCAGCACGTCTTTGACGTCGCCCTGGAGCACGCCGGCCTGCACCGCGGCGCCGATCGCCACGACCTCGTCCGGGTTGACGCCCTTGTGGGGCTCCTTGCCGAAGAAGGTCTTCACCTGCTCCTGGACCTTCGGCATGCGGGTCATGCCGCCGACGAGCACCACCTCGTCGATCTCGGCGGCCGAGACGCCCGCATCCTTGAGCGCCTTGCGGCAGGGCTCGATCGTGCGCTGCACCAGGTCGTCGACGAGGGACTCGTACTTGGCGCGGCTGAGCTTCAGCGCCAGGTGCTTCGGGCCGCTCGCGTCGGCGGTGATGTAGGGCAGGTTGATCTCGGTCTGGGTCGCCGAGGACAGCTCGATCTTCGCCTTCTCGGCGGCCTCCTTGAGACGCTGGAGGGCGAGCTTGTCCTTGGTCAGGTCGATGCCCTGCTCGCGCTTGAACTCGGCCGAGAGGTACTCGACGATGCGGTTGTCGAAGTCCTCGCCGCCCAGGAAGGTGTCGCCGTTGGTCGACTTCACCTCGAACACGCCGTCGCCGATCTCGAGGATCGAGACGTCGAAGGTGCCGCCGCCGAGGTCGTAGACCGCGATCAGGCCGGCCTTCTTCTTGTCGAGGCCGTAGGCGAGCGCCGCCGCGGTCGGCTCGTTGATGATGCGCAGCACCTCGAGCCCGGCGATCTTGCCGGCGTCCTTGGTGGCCTGGCGCTGGGCGTCGTTGAAGTAGGCCGGGACGGTGATGACCGCCTGGGTGACCGGCTGGCCGAGATACGACTCGGCCGTCTCCTTCATCTTCTGCAGGGTGAAGGCGGAGATCTGCGACGGCGAGTAGGACTTGCCGTCCGCCTCGACCCAGGCGTCGCCGCCGTTCGAGCGGGCGATCTTGTAGGGGACGAGCCCCTTGTCCTTCTGCGTCATCGGGTCGTCGTAGGTACGGCCGATGAGGCGCTTGATGGCAAAGAAGGTGCGCTCGGGGTTCGTCACCGCCTGGCGCTTGGCCGGCTGGCCGACGAGCCGCTCGCCGTCATCCGTGAAGGCGACGATCGACGGGGTGGTGCGCGCGCCTTCCGCGTTCTCGATGACCTTGGGCTGCGTGCCTTCCATCACGGCCACGCAGCTGTTGGTGGTGCCAAGGTCGATGCCGATCACTTTACCCATGGTGGGATCCCTCGTTGGTGTTTTTTAAGCAGACCGCCGAGCCCCGAAGCAGCTCGGCCCATGGCGGTACTTGTCGAATGGTTTGAGCCGGGGCGGGCCGGACCGGACCGCGCTTCGCCGGGAACCCGGCGAGCGGGGGCGTTGCCCGCGCCGAGCCGGATATAAGAAGGCCTTTTCGGAGCCGCAAGGCGAGCCGGGCCGTGCGGCGTGCCCGGAATCGGGCCTCGCGCGGCCCTTCTGTTTTCCCGATCGTTGCCGGGCTCCCGCGGTCCCGAGCCGGCACCGCCGCATCGCGGCGTCGGGACCGGGACGGCGGCGCTCCCACGACCAAGCTCCGACGGCCAAGCTCCTACGGCCAAGCCGCCACGACAATGTTGCGGCCTTGCCACGCCCGTGCCACGGACCCCATGCTAGGACCGTGCGGCACGTTTATCCCGTTGCCTGTGTCCCGTCGCCTGCGCCTGGAGCCTGATGCAGCCCGTTCGCCCCTCCCCCCGCCCGGTGGCCCTGCCCGTTCTGGCGGCCCTGCCCCTCGCGGCGGTCCTGATGGTGGCGCCGGCCCCGGCCTCGGCCCAGTCCTTCCTCGAGGAGCTGTTCGGCATCGGCCGCGCCGCCCGCCCCCCGGTCCCCCCGGCGCCGGTGCCGGGCGGACGGGTCCCGGGCGCCCCCGGCGAGGTGCCGCCCGAGGCCGCGCCCCGGCCGGCCCCGGCGCCGCCGGCGCCGCCGAAGCCCGTGGTGCTCAAGACCCCCAGCGACGACGCCGTGCTCGGCCAGGACCTGCAACAGAACGGCAATGCCGGCTCGCTCCGCCTGGATCGCGCCGGCGCCGGCTTCACCGCCCGCGTGACGCTCGCCGGCACGAAGGTCTCGCAGCCGACGGAGAGCTGCAAGGTCGCGATCAACGACGGGCAGCCGCTCGCGCTCGCCGACCAGGGCAAGCCCAGCGGCGTGACCCAGCTCGCCTCGTCCGGCCCGGCCTGCCCGCTGCGATTCGAGATCCTGGAGGGCAGCGTGATGGTCACGCCGCTCGCCGAGGCGGAATCGTGCGTCTTCACGGCCTCCGACTGCGCCACCACCCCGAAGGGCCTGTGGGGGCCCGGCGCCGCGACGCTGCTGCCGCGGGCGCAGGAATTCGATTCGGCCCGCGGCGTCGCCGACAAGGCGGTGCGCGAGAACTACAAGGTGATGACCCAGCGCGCCCGGCGCGAGGACGTGCGGCCGATCGTGACCGAGCAGGCCGCCTTCTCGTCCGACCGCGAGCAGCTGTGCCGGGCCTACGTGCGCGAGGGCTCGCACGGCTTCTGCCACCTGCGCTTCTCCGAGGCGCGGGCACTCTCGCTCGCCACCCGCCTCGGCCTGTCGGGCGCGGCGCCGACGGCGAGCAACGCGCCGCGGCCGGCGGCGCGCAAGCGCCCCGCTCCGGCGGTCGAGGGGATGAACCCGGGCTTCGAGGCCGGCGCGCAGGACCAGTAGCGCGCCGCGGGTGCCGGCCGGGCGGGTAAGTCGCGCCCCGTCAGGCGTGGCCGGCCGTGGCCGAGAGCATCGCGGGCTCGATGCCGATGCCGCGCAGGGCCCGGTCGTACTTGGTCTCGAGGGCGGTGTTGAAGATCAGGTCCGGGTCGGCCGGGCAGTGCAGCCAGCCGTTGGCCTGGATCTCGCTCTCGAGCTGGCCGGCCTGCCAGCCGGCATAGCCCAGCGCCAGCACCGCGCTCGCCGGTCCCTTGCCGACGGCGATCGCCCGCAGGATCTCGATCGTCGCGGTGAGGCAGATGCCGTCGTCGATCAGCAGGGTCGACTGGTCGATGTGGAAGTCGGGCGAGTGCAGCACGAAGCCCCGGCTCGCCTCGACCGGCCCGCCCATCAGCACCGGCATGTGGCCCACCCGGCCCGGCAGGCGGATCGCGTCGTCCTGGGCGATGATGTCGAGCTGGACCAGGAGGTCCGGCATGTTCAGGTCGGCGGCCGGCTTGTTGACGATGATCCCCATCGCCCCCTCGGCCGAGTGCGCGCAGAGGTAGATCACCGAGCGCGAGAAGCGCTCGTCGACCATGCCCGGCATCGCGACGAGGAGCTGCCCGTCGAGGTAGCTCGGCGCGCCGCGGCCCGGCGCCTCCCCGCTCTCGCCCCGCGCCCCGGCGCGCGGGTCCGGGCCCGCTCCGGCATCCTGGCCGGCGGCGTCCTGGGAGAGAAGGTCCTGAGGAAATCTGCTGCGCATGATGCCCATGCTACGCCCCGCCCCGGCGTTGTCCATAGCCCGCCTCGGGGGGTGAACGCGCGGAGGCGCCCGTGGCTCCGGCACCGCTTGCCGCGGGGGCCCGGGCCTCGAGCCTCGGGCTTCGGGGATGCCCGCCTCGACTCGCCCGGACCGCCGCGCTAGACCCCGCCCGGGCTCGAGGTCCCGGCGGGGCCGGCCCGGAACGTTTCCGCGAGGAGAGCACGATGACGATCCAGGTCGGCGATCACCTGCCCCAGGCGACCTTCCGGGTCATGGGCCCCGAGGGCCCGGCGGCGAAGACCACCGACGACGTGTTCAAGGGCCGCCGGGTGGTGCTGGTGGCGGTGCCGGGCGCCTTCACGCCGACCTGCCACCGCAACCACCTCCCCGGCTACGTCACCCGGCGCGACGACATCCTGGCCCGCGGCGTCGACGCGATCGCGGTGACCTCGGTCAACGACGTGTTCGTGCTGGAGGCCTGGTCGAAGGCCGCCGGCGCCGAGGGCATCGAGTTCCTGGCCGACGGCAACGGCGACTTCGCCAAGGCGCTCGGCCTCGACATGGACGGCACCGGCTTCGGCCTCGGCGTGCGCTCGAAGCGCTACGCCATGCTGGTCGAGGACGGCGTGGTGCGGGTGCTCAACGTCGAGGACGCGCCCTCGAAGGCGGACCTGTCCGGGGCCGAGACGCTGCTGAAGTCGCTCTGAGGCCGCACGCAACCTCCTCACGGGCTATCCGACGGTCCGGGCGTCGCCCGGCCCCGGCCCGGGACGGCGACCGATTCCGCGGTCGCCGTCGGGCGCCGCCGCCGGCGCCCCCTTGACCGCGCGCCACCCCCGGCCCCACACCGCGCCTTCCGAGGGCGCGCATCCCATGTCCGACATCCTGGTCATCGACAACTACGATTCCTTCACCTGGAACCTCGTCCACCTGATCGGGCCGCTCGCCGGCGCGGTCGAGGTGGTGCGCAACGACGCGATCACGGTCGAGGAGATCCGCCGCCGCGCGCCCGACGCCCTGGTGCTGTCGCCGGGGCCGTGCACGCCGAGCGAGGCGGGCGTGTGCCTCGACGTGGTGCGGGACCTGAGCGACGAGATCCCGATGCTCGGCGTCTGCCTCGGCCTGCAGGCGATCGGCCAGGCCTTCGGCGGCGAGGTGGTGCGGGCGCCGGCCCCGATGCACGGCAAGGTCTCGCAGGTGCAGCACCGGGCGACCGGGCTGTTTCGCGGCATCGACGGGCCGTTCGCGGCGACGCGCTACCACTCGCTGATCGTCGAGCGGGGGAGCTGCCCGCAGGATCTCGTCGTGACCGCGGAGGCCGACGGGCTGATCATGGCGCTGGAGCACGCCGACCGGCCGGTGCACGGGGTGCAGTTCCACCCCGAGAGCATCCTGTCGCAGCACGGCCGGACCATGGTGCGCAATTTCCTCGATCTCGCCGCGGCGTGGAACTCCAAAGCTCGGAATGCCGACGCCCGGGGTGACAAGCGCGGCCGAGATGTGCATTGACGGACCCGGCCCGACACCCGCGCTGAGATCAGGCTCGTACTCGTCATGGACTCGTTCAAGCCCTACCTGGCGAAGGTCGCCACGGGCGCCGCGCTGACGCGCGAGGAGGCGCGCCGCGCCTTCGACCATCTGCTCTCCGGCGAGGTCACGCACGCCCAGGCCGGCGCCTTCCTGATGGCGCTGCGGGTGCGCGGCGAGGCCGTGGACGAGATCGCCGGCGCCGCCGGCGCGCTGCGCGAGCGCATGACCCGCGTCGCGGCGCCGGAGGGTGCGATCGACATCGTCGGCACCGGCGGCGACCATTCGGGCAGCTACAACGTCTCGACGCTGGCGGCGATCGTGACCGCCGCCTGCGGCGTGCCGGTGGCCAAGCACGGCAACCGCGCCGCCTCGTCGCGCTCCGGCGCCGCCGACGTGCTCGCGGCGCTCGGCGTCGGCATCGGCCTCACCCCCGAGCACCTCGCCCGCTGCCTGTCCGAGGCGGGCCTGTGCTTCATGTTCGCCCAGTCGCACCACGCCTCGATGCGCCACGTCGCGCCGGTGCGGGTCGAGATCGGCACCCGGACCCTGTTCAACGTGCTGGGTCCGCTGTGCAACCCGGCCGGCGTCCCGGGCCAGCTCCTCGGCGTCTACGCCCCCTCGCTCGCCGAGCCGATGACCCGGGTGCTGTCCGAGCTCGGCAGCCGCCGGGTCTGGACCGTGCACGGCTCCGACGGCCTCGACGAGATCACCACCACCGGCCCGACCGCCGTGGTGGCGCTCGAGGACGGCGCGATCCGCCGCTTCACCATCGACCCGCGGGAGCTGGGCCTGCGCCTCAGCCAGCCTGAGGAATTGCGCGGCGGCGACCCGGAGCACAACGCGGCCGCGCTGCGCGAGGTGCTCGACGGCGCCCGCACGCCCTACCGCGACATCGGCGTCCTGAATGCCGCGGCGGCCCTGATGGTCGCCGGGCGCGTTGACAGCCTGCAGGACGGCGTCGCACGCGCCGCCCAGGCGATCGACACCGGCGCCGCCAGGGCGGTCCTGGAGCGCCTGGCGGTCGTCTCCAACGCGTGAATCGACGGCGTCCCGTCACCTCGTTATCCCCGACACGCTCCCGAGGGGAGGACACGGCCTTGTCCGACATCGATACGACCGCCCCGGAGGACGAGGCCCGGCCGCGCCCGGCCGACGTGCTCGCCCATATCGAGGCCTACAAGCGGCGCGAGATCGCGGCGGCGAAGCTGCGCGTGCCGCTGGCCGAGCTCGAGAAGCGCGCCGCCAAGGCCGATCCGCCGCGGGGCTTCGCCGACGCGATCGCGGCCCACGTCGCTCAAGGTCGCTTCGCGCTGATCGCCGAGATCAAGAAGGCCTCGCCGTCCCGCGGCCTGATCCGCGAGGATTTCGACCCGCCGGCGCTCGCCCGCGCCTACGAGGAGGGCGGCGCCACCTGCCTGTCGGTGCTGACCGACGAGCCCTCGTTCAAGGGCAAGCCCGAATACCTGATGGCGGCCCGGGCCGCCTGCGCCCTGCCGGTTCTGCGCAAGGACTTCCTGTTCGAGCCCTACCAGGTGGTGGAGGCCCGGGCCTGGGGCGCCGACTGCATCCTGGTCATCATGGCGAGCCTCGACGACGAGGAGGCGGCAGCCCTCGTCGAGACCGCCCACGACCTCGGCATGGACGTGCTGGTCGAGGTGCACGACGAGGCGGAGCTCGCCCGGGCGCTTCCCCTCGGCACCCGCCTCATCGGCGTCAACAACCGCGACCTGCGCACCTTCCAGGTCTCCCTCGACAACGCCGTGCGCCTGAGCCCGCTGGTGCCGCCGGACCGCATCCTGGTCGGCGAGAGCGGCATCGGCAGCCACGCCGACGCGCAGGTGCTGGGCAAGGCCGGCATCCGCACCCTCCTCGTCGGCGAGAGCCTGATGCGGCAGGACGACGTGGCGGCGGCGACGAAGCGGCTGCTGTTCGGCGAGCGGGCCTGAGCGGTCACGCCTGGTTCGTCGCGCCCCGGGTCTCGCCCGACGCGGTCAGGAACCCGATCAGGGCCGCGCTGACCGCGTCGGGCTCCTCGTGCTGGAGCCAGTGGGTGGCGGCGGGGAAGTACCGTACCGCCCCTTCCGCGCAGAGCTTCAGGCTCTCGGCGGCCAGCCCCCGCTCGAGGGCCGTGTCGCGCTCGCCCCACAGCACCAGGACCGGTGGCCGGATCGGGCCCGGCGCCGGGTCGCGGTGGAGGCGCAGGGCCCGGTACCAGTTCAGCATCGCGGTGATCGCGCCGGGGCGGCGCCAGGCGGCGGCGTAGAGGTCGAGGTCGTTCGCCGAGAAGGTGCCGGGCCGGCTCGACCCCGTCAGGGCCCGGCGCAGGGCGGCGCAGTCGCCGGCCCGCAGCAGCGCCTCGGGCAGGCCGGGGATCTGGAACAGCCCGACGTAGAAGCTCCGCAAGGCCTGGCTCGGGTGCCGGCGGGCATAGGCGCCGAAGACGTCCGGGTGCGGCGCGTTGAGGATCGCCAGCCGCTCCAGCCGGTCGGGGTGGCGGGCGGCCACCCACCAGGCGACGAGCCCGCCCCAATCGTGCCCGACGAGGCGGACGCGGTCGCGCCCGAGGGCGTCGGCGAGGCCGATCACGTCCCCGGCGAGGCGGTCGAGGTGGTAGGCGGCGATGCCCTCCGGCCGGCTCGACTGGCCGTAGCCGCGCTGGTCCGGCGCCACCACCCGCAAGCCCGCCTCCGCCAGCGGGCCGATCTGGTGCCGCCAGCTCCACCAGGTCTCGGGAAAGCCGTGCAGCAGCACGGTGAGCGGACCGTCCTCCGGGCCGGCTTCGGCGACGGTCAGGGTCAGGCCGTGGACGGGGACGCGCCGTGTGGCGGGTTCGGTCGGCGTCATCGCGGCGGCCTCCTGTCGGCTCTCGGCCGGCGAGAGCGGAACGCGTCAGGCCCCGAGCGGGGTCCCGAGACCCGTGGGAGTTGCATCGGCGCATCACCTGCGTCGCGAATGCCACGAAACGCGAGCGGGCCCTTGCCAGCACGGCCGGCAGGGCTTAGCTCTGGTCAGGCAACGCGGCGATGGCGTCGCGGCGTTGCTGCCCTCTTTGGGCGTTTCCTCCCTAGACTTGGGCCACACCTCGCGTGTGGCCTTTTTCTTAGGTGCGAGCGCATCTGTCAACGGCCAAGCCCATCTGGAGCGGTGGGAATCCCCTCCTCCCGGCCCTGCCCGAAGGCGATCGTCCTGCGCCGCCGCGGCGCCGGAGCAGGATCTTGTTTCCGCACCGCGGCGTCGCAACGATTCTCGCCGATCGACGCAATCATCGTGCAATCGTCCGATGGTCTTGATGCGCGGCGCTCCGGTGCGGAGGCGCACAGATCCGGTCCGGGCGTCACCGTAGACACCGGTCCACCACGCCGCGGGGGAGGGCCATGCTCAGACAACGTTTCGACGACATCCGGTTCATTCTCACCCTCGCGGCCGTCGCGGTGGCGGGCTCCCTGCTCACGACCCTGTTCGGGTGAGCCTCAAGCTCCGCCGAGCATCGCCGCCAGGGCGGCGCGATCCGGCAGGGCGTCGAACACGCCCTTGACCCTGACCACGCAGGCGCCGCAGGCCGCGGCCATCCGCAGGCTCTCGGGCAGCGGGCGCCCCTCGGCGAGGCCGACCGCGAGACCGGCCGCGAAGGCGTCGCCGGCCCCCAGCGTATCGACCGCCGCGACGCGGAAGGCCGGCCGCACCAGGGCCGCGCCGCCCGCCGGGACCGCGACCGCGCCGCGTCCCCCGAGGGTCACCACGACGAGGCCGGGCCCGCTCGCGTGGAGTGCCCGCGCCAGGCCCTCCCATTCCGCCGGCTGCGCCTCGCCGTCCGGGGCGGATGCGCCGAGGAGGCCCGCCAGGGCGGCGGCCTCGACCGCGTTGACGACGAGGATGTCGGTCCGCTCCAGGATCTCCCGCGCCGGCGCGCGGAACGGCGACGGGTTGAGCAGGGTACGCGCCCCGGCCGCCCGCGCGATCCGGAAAGCCTCCGCCACCGCGTCGTCGCCGACCTCGAACTGCGCCAGGACGAGGGCGGCGCCGGCGATCCGGTCCGCCGCCTCCCGCATCTCGGGGGCGCCGAGCCGGGCATTGGCGCCCGGATGCACCGCGAGGCAGTTCTCGCCCGCGGCGTCGGTGAAGCCGATGCCGGCCCCGGTCGGGCCGGGAAACCGGCGCAGCATCGCCGCCGGCAGGCCGGCCCGGGCCAGCGCCGGCGCGGCGAGGGCGGCCAGCGCGTCGTCCCCGATGGCGAAGAGCCCGTCCACGGTGGCGCCGAGGCGCCGCGCGCCGACCGCGAGATTGAGCCCCTTGCCGCCCGGTTCGACCAGGAAAGCCTGTGCCTGCAGGGATTCGCCGGCTCGCGGCAGGCGTGCAACCGTGGCAGAACAGGCGACCACGAAACTGCCGAGGACGAAGAGGCCCGGATTGGCCGCCATGCCAGTGTTCATGCCGATGTTCACGCCGCATCTCCGTCCCGTCGCCCGCGCCGCGTCGAGGCGCGGCCGCCGCACCGGCTGATCCGCCGATGCCCGAACGTCCGCCCGGGCCCGGCCCGGGCTCCCCTGCCCTCGTGAGCCTCGTGCGGCTGCGCCACGATACCGCGAAGCCGCTCTATCAGCAGCTGGAAGAGCAGCTGCGGGCGCTGATCGAGGACGGCACGGTGGCGGGCGGCACGACGCTGCCGGCCGAGCGGCCCTTCGCCGAGGCGCTCGGCGTCAGCCGCACCACGGTGCAGCGCTGCTACGATTCCCTGCGCCGGCAGCGCTACCTCACGGCGCATGGCCGGCACGGCTTCATCGTCGCGGCCGGGCGCACCCGGCTCAGCCCGGGCATGGACCGGCTCAAGGGCTTCACCGAGGAGATGCACGAGCTCGGCCGCGTGCCCTCGACGCGGGTCGTCGAGCGGCGGGTGGTCCAGGACCGCTCGATCGCCTCGCTGTTCGGCCTGCCCTCGACCGCGCCGTTCCTGAAGCTGGTCCGCATCCGCTGCGGCGACGGCATGCCGCTGTCGCGGGAGGTGGCATGGTACGACCTCACGGCGGTGCCGGCGCTGGCCGAGGGCGACCTCGGCGGCTCGGTCTACGCGTTCCTCGGCGCTCACGGCGCCGCCCTGGTGCGCTGCCGCCAGACCATCGAGGCGGCGACGCCGGACGAGGCCGAATGCGCGGTGTTCGGCTTCACCCAACCGCTGCCCTGCCTCCTGATCAAGCGGCACTCCTACGCCCGGGACGACCGGATGATCGAGTACGTCGAGGGCCTGTTTCGCGGCGACGCCTACGCCTACCGGCTCGACCTCAGGGCCTGAGCCGGGAGGGCGGCCGCCTCCGCGGCGTGGGCCACCGGCAGCTGCACCGCCGCCACCAGGGCGACGAGCTGGCTCTGCTGGCGGGTCCCGGTCTTCAGGAAGATCCGGGCGACGTGGGTGCGCGCCGTCGTGACGGTGATGCCGAGCTCGGCCGCGATCTCGGCGAGGCAGCCGCCGCGGGCGATCGCCGCCCCGACCTGCGCCTCGGCGCGGGTGAGGCCGAACAGGGTGCGCAGCTGCACCTCGATCCGTCCCTGCGCCCGCAGCAGGCGCGCCACCACCAGGGCCCTGCCGGGCACCCCGAGCCCGGCCTCGGCCTCGGCGAGGGGCGAGACGCAGACCGACGCCCCCGGCTCGTCCGCCCCGCCCTCGAGCTGGAGGAAGCCGCCGGCCTCGGGGCGGCCGTCGCAGGCGGCCTGGATCAGGGCGTGGAGCCGCGACCGGCCCTCGCCCGTCCGGGCGCCGAGGCAGCCGCCGATGGCGTGCTGTCCCGACAGGGCCCCGTCGGGCCGTTCGAGCAGCTCCGCCGCCTCGCGGTTGGCATGGAGGATGCGCGCGTGCCGGTCGACCACCAGCACCGCGAGGGCGAGCGCGTCGAGGGCGGCCGCCGCCGCCGGCTGCCAGGCGGTCACGGCGCGGCGGCTCCGTCCGGGCGGCCCTGCCCGGGCTCCGCCGATGCAGGAGTCCCCAGGGTGGGTCCGCCCCGGGCGAATCGGCCTCGAATGCATCCGTCCCACGCGCACGTGTGCATCGTCGCCCTCCGGGGCTCCTCAACGAGAGCAGGTCGCCATCCGCCGGGATCCATATAAGTACCAAAATCTCTGTCGCACAAGACTGTTTGTTGTCCCGATCCGGCGCGATTTAGATCAGCGAAGATTGTTTCCGACGCCGCCGGATGCTTGCCGGCAGTAGCGATCGGGGCGTCCGGTCGGGATTGGTCTCATCCTTTCGGAGGATGTCCGGGGTCCGGCGCAGGTCGATCCCCGGCTCGCGGCGAGGATCCGCTGCGAGGACCCCGTGACGGCGGCGGACGCGCGCGGCGCGAGCGGGACGATCGCCGGTCGTCCCGGCGCTACCCCGAGACGAGGCGCGCGGGTCCAGCAAGTCCATCGCCCGGAGACGCTGCGGCAGGCGGTCGGGTTCATCGTCGCGCCGGGCGGTCTCGCACGCGGTGCGTCGCTGCGCTGCAGCGAAACGACGATCAGGCGCGGCCGGCGCGACGGCGCCAGATCAGCCGGCCGAGGACGGTGCCGGCGCGGCGGCAGAAGAAGGCGGCGGCCAGGAACCACGCGAGGCCGAGCCAGAGCCCCTGGAGGATCGCGACGAGCCCGGAGCCCAGCACCAGGGCGCCGCGGCCGAGGAGCGCCAGGACCGCGCGGGTGCGCCCGCCCATGCCCTCGGACAGGCGCGCGACCCGGCGCAGGTCGTCGGCATTCTCCGCCACCGACAGGGCCTGCAGGGTGCCGCGGGCACCGAGCCGGGCCTGGATCCGGGCCGATTGCTCGCCGACGCTGCGGATCTCCCGGAAGGCCCCCGGCCGCAGCACCCCCTTCGCCCCCTGGCGCAGGGCCGCGAGGTCGAGCCGGCCGGCCGCCGCCGTGACGAGGGCCAGCGCCTCGCGGTCGAACGCCGCCCCGGCGCTGCGGGTCAGCCGCGCCGCGAGCGGGCGCGACAGCTTGCCGGTGCGGGCGGCGAGCTTGAGGGTCGTCGTGCCGGCATGGACCGGCACGCTCGTGCCGAGGGACACGATGGTGGCGCCGGTGAGCGCCAGCCCGGCGGCCGCGAGCCCGAGGAGGAGCGGGTCGTAGGTCTCGCCGCGCGACAGCCGCCCGCCCTCGCGCCAGAGGTCGCGCAGGTCGCCGTAGCCGACGAGGTCGCCCGCCACCGCCCCGGCGAGCCCGGCCATGCCGGCCCCCTCTCCGCTCACGAAGCCGGTGGCGGCCTCCCCGAGCACCCGGCGCGGCGCGCTCGCCGCCAGCGCCTCCACCCGCGCCCGGCGCTCGGGCGAGACCGGCACGCCCTGCGCCGCCGCGAGGTCGAGGTAGCTCCGCGCGAGGTCGTCGTCGCCGGCCTCGATCGCGGCGTCGAGCCCGGCGCCGATCCGCCCGGCATCGGCGACGGCCGGCAGGCGCAGGGACGCGAGGGCGGCCGGGTCGTCGGCGGCCTCGCGCAGGTGGAAGGCCCGTCCCGCCGCCGGCAGCAGGACGGGCGCCGTCCCGGCGATCCCGGCGGCGCCGACGAGCAGCAGGGCGGCCGCCGCGCGCCGGCGCCTGCCGGCGTTCCGGGTCCGATCGGGGTCCGGCGCGGCGGCGTCCACGGCCTAGCCCGGCTCGACCTGTGGGACGTGGCCGCCGAGTTCCTCGACCAGCACCCGGGTGTTCTCGGAATAGTCGACCGGCACCGCGACGAGGTGCACGCCGCCCGCCGCGAAGGCGGCCTCCAGGGTCGGCGCGAGCGCGTCGGCGGACGTCACCCGGTGGCCCTTGGCGCCGTAGGATTCGGCGTACGCCACGAAATCCGGATTGCCGAAGGTCATGCCGTAATCGGGGAAGCGGTCGACCGCCTGCTTCCAGCGGATCATGCCGTAGGCCCGGTCGTCGAGGACCAGCACCACGAGGTCGAGGTTCAGGCGCACCGCCGTCTCGAGCTCCTGGTTGTTCATCATGAAGCCGCCGTCGCCGCAGACCGCCAGGACCCGGCGCTCGGGATGCACGAGCTTGGCCATCATCGCCGAGGGCAGGCCCGCGCCCATCGTGGCGAGCGCGTTGTCGAGGAGCAGCGTGTTGGCGACGTGGGTGCGGTAGTTGCGGGCGAACCAGATCTTGTACATGCCGTTGTCGAGGCACGCGATCCCGTCCTCCGGCATCACCGCCCGCACGTCGTGGACGAGGCGCTGCGGCGTCACCGGGAAGCGGTCCTCCTCGGCCCGGTCGTTGATGCGCGCGAGGATGTGCTGGCGCATGTCGAGCAGGGCGGAGTCGGGGTCGAGCCGGCCGCCCAGCCGGTCGGCCAGCGCCGTGACGGTGGTGCCGATATCGCCCACCACCTCGGCATCCGGGTGGAAGACCTGCTCGACGCTGGCCGAGACGTAGCCGACATGGATCACCCGCGGCCCGCCCGCGACCCGGCCCATCAGGAAGGGCGGCTTCTCGACCGTGTCGTGGCCGATCGAGACGATCAGGTCGGCGCTGTCGATCGCCTCGTGGACGTAGTCGCGCTCGGAGAGCGCCGCGGTGCCGATATAGAGGTTCGAGCCGCCGGTGACCGCGCCCTTGCCCATCTGGGTGTTGAAGAACGGGATCCGGGTGCGGCGCACGAAGTCGGAGAGCGGCTCGACCAAGCGCGGCCGGTTGCCCGCCGCCCCGATCATGATCAGCGGGCGCTTCGCCTTGAGGATCATCGCGGCGGCGCGCTCGATGGCGGCGGGGTTCGCCACCGGCCGGTCGATCGGGTGCGACGGCACCAGGGCGACGTCGGCCTCCTCGGCGGCGATGTCCTCGGGCAGTTCGAGGTGGACCGGGCCCGGCCGCTCCTCGGTGGCGACCCGGAAGGCGTCGCGCACGATGGTCGGGATCGAGGCGGCCGACACGATCTGGCGCGTCATCTTGGTGAGCGGGCGCATCGCCGCGATCACGTCGACGATCTGGAACCGGGCCTGGCGGGCGCTCATGATCGGCTTCTGGCCCGTGATCATCAGCATCGGCATCGCGCCGAGATGGGCGTAGGCCGCGCCCGTCGTGAAGTTGAGGGCGCCGGGCCCGAGCGTCGAGATGCACACGCCCGGCCGTCCGGTCAGCCGGCCGTGCGTCGCCGCCATGAAGGCCGCCGCCTGCTCGTGGCGGGTCAGCACCAGCTCGATCGTCGACTGGCGCAGGGACTCGACGACGTCGAGGTTCTCCTCGCCCGGAATGCCGAAGATCCGGTCCACGCCCTCGTTCTCGAGGGCGGCCACCAGCAGGTCTGATCCTTTGGCCATCGGGCGCTCCTCCGGAGGTTTCTGATCGTCGATCGCACCATAGAGCAAACGGGGTCGCGGGGCAGGCGGTAAGCCCTCCGCGTCATTCCAGGCTCCGCTGCGCGGCATCGGAACGACGCGAAGGGCGTCGGTTCCGTCGATGGGCCTGATCGGGGCGGCCGCACGGGTCGGCCCGCCGCTCACTCCTGCTGGCGCGGGCGCCGGGGCGGGCGCGCCGCCATCGCGGCGGAGGCGAGCGCGTCCGCGGGCGCCGCCTTGCCGGCGGCCGGCGGCCGGGCCTTCGCGGAAGCGGTGCGCGCGGGCGGGACCGGCTCCGGCGCGGCCGTGACGGGCGCCGCCTCGGGAGCAGGCGTGGGGGCGGATTTGGCGGCGGGCTTCGCCTTTGCCGATGCCTTTGCCGAAGACGTGGCCGGCGCCTTGGCCGCCTTCGGCTTCGCCGCCGGGGGCCCGACCGCATCGAGGTCGGCGGCGAGCGCCATCAGGTGGCGGCGATGGATGACCGCAGGGCCGTCCTTCAGGTCCGGGTGGTGCTTGTCGAGGCGGGTGACCAGGGCCTTCACCTCGGCGTCCTTGAGCCCGTCGACGATCAGCGCCAGGGGCTGGGGCCCGAGCGCTTCGCGCACCGCCCGCAGGCCGGCGAGGTCGAGGGTCTTGGCCTTCAGCTGCTTCGTCACCAGGGCGTGGGCGGCCTTGGTGACGTCGCTGCGGATCGCCGGGAAGGCCTCCGGCGCCTCCGCGATCGCGCACAGGACCGCGAGGCCATCGATCTCAAGCGCCATCCAGGGCCTCCTTCAGCTCGGCCACCACCGGCGTGATCACCTCGCCGATCAGGTCGCGGCTGGCGTCACGATACTTGTTGGCGAAGGTTTGATACTCGAGGGTCAGCGCGTTCGCCAGGGCCGCCGATTGCGGCACCCGGGTCTTGAACAGTCGAAAGCGCGCGCCTTCCGCAGCGGCGCTCCCCTGCAGCGTCGCGTAGGTGGTCGCCTGCTGCTTGGTGTTCTGCCAGCGGGTGATCAGCACGTGCGGGGGCCGCTGGGGCGCCAGCATGCTCTCGGAGGCGCTGCCGACGCCCCAGATCGTCTCGTAGAACGCCTTGAGGCCGTAGGTGGACAGGAAGTCCGAGATGCAGGCGACGACCACGAGGTCGCTCGCGCGGATCGCCACCTCGGTCATCGGCGAGATGCCGGGGGCGCAGTCGAACAGCACGTAGTCGTACCGCTCGCGCAAGGGCGCGAAGTCCTCCTGGAACAGCTTCCACAGGTGGCCCTCGATCGCGTGCATCGAGTACTGGCGCTTGGTGAGCGCGTAGATGATCTCGCGCTCGACGATGCGCAGCGACGGGCCGGAGGCGAGGAGCGAGATCGGCAGCGGCTCGCCCAGATGCGTGGTGCTGCTGACGTCGTCGCGGATGAAGTCCGGCAGGGCGGCCTTGTCGCGGTCGACGATGCGCAGGCCGAGATAGTAATCGAGGGTGCGGCCCCCGGTGATCATCTCGGCCAGGACGGCGTCGCCGGCGAAGCACACCGAGGCGCTGGCCTGGGGATCGAGGTCGATCACCAGCACCGAGGCGCCGCCGGCGGCGAGCGCGTCGGCCAGCATGACCACGCTGGTGGTCTTGCCGACGCCGCCCTTCATGTTGGCGACCGCCACGAGCTTGCCGGAGGTGGGCTTGCCGGAGACGAGCTTGCCGGAGGTGGGCCTGCCGGTCATGCGCGCGGCCGCGGGGCGGGAGCGCGGGTCCGCAGCAGCGGCGCGGCGGGCGGGCGGAACGGGGCCATCGGGGCACTCTTCACGGCGGGCTCCCTTTCCACCACCGGTGTTTGCGGCAAGTCAAGACCGGTTGCAGGACCGCGCCCCGGCGCCCGGTGTCTCAGCCGCCCGAGCAGCGGGTGTAGGTGGCGGAACCGCGCTCGCTCGCCCAGGTGAGCCGGCTCCCCGCCACCGTCAGGCGCACCCGCGAGGTCCAGCGCCGCCCGGCGGAGTGGCAGGAGGCGGTCATCGCCCAGCTTCGGCCCTCGCGTCGCACGTCCCGGAACTGGCACAGGGTCTTGCCGGCCCGGGCGCTGCCCGGCCGGATCACCGCCGGCAGGAAGCCGCGGCGGGCGGAGCGGCGGCTGGAGCAGGCCGCCGTGCTCGGACCCCACACGCCCGCATAGGCCGGCGCGGTCTCCGCCTCGTCGGCCTCGGCCTCGCGGGCCGCGCGCTCGGTCTCCCGCGGGGTCGGTTCGCGCTCGGCCCGGGTCTCCGGCTTCGGCGGCGGGACCGCGCGGCCGGGCCGGGCCGGGGCCGCCGGCCGCTCGTCCGGCTCCTCCTCGGGGGCGAGGTCGTGGGGGGCGAGGTCGCGGGCGGGAGCGGCCTTCACCGGGCCGAAGCCGGATTCCTGCGGCGCGTCCCGCGAGGCGGCTGGGGCGTCCGGGGCCGCGGCGTCGCGGGCGCCGATCCGGCCCGGGGGCTCGCGCCAGGAGCTCGTCGGCTGGCCGGCCTCCGGCGGCACGGCGTCCGGCGGCGGACGGCGGCGGAAGATCGGGACCGTGGAGCGATAGGGCTTCGACAGCACCGGCGGGTCGGCGGGCATCTCGAGATCCGACTGCGCGACCGCGCGGCCGGGCCCGATCATGCAGGCCGCACCGGCCAGCACGACGAGGCCGGCCACGCACAGGCCCGCGCGGTGAAACGCCTTCATGATGCCCCCAGCGTCCCCCGGCCGATGCCGGTGGTCAAGTCTTAGAGCGCGCCCCGCCCGTTGTGGACATGGGTTCTTGTCCCGGGAGCGCGTCGCCGCGTCGGTGTCACCCTGCGGGCACTGTCCTAGCGGCCGAAGATGCCCTTCAGGAATTGCGCCGTGCGGTTGCGCTCGCGCTTGCGCGCGAGCGCGGCGGCATCCTTGACCCAGGCGACCTGCACCACCCGGCGCTCGCTCTCGAACGGACGGTGGCCGTGCCAGGAATTGTCGGCGCGCAGGACGGCGAACATCGTCCCCATGGTCGGCGGCACCTCGACCGCGTAGGGCTCGAACCGCTCGCCGTCGTAGAGCACCCGCAGGCGCCCGGCCTCGGGCGTGTCCCACGCGTCGTTCATGGAGACGAGGAGCGTCATCACCTTCGAGGGACCGTCGGTGTGGATCGCGCCGTATTTCGGCTGCGAGCGGCGCATGATCGTGGTCAGCCGCGGGCAGGAGACGAGGTCGGTCCCGAACTTCTCGGAGAGGACCCGCGAGAATTCGTCGCTCTCGAGCTCGTCGATCAGGTCCCTGAAGCGGCCGGCGAGCCGGATCTCGTCCACCGTGAGGCAGCCGGGCTTGGCGATGGCCGGGAAGTCGCGCTTCAGCTCGGGGACCGCCTCGGGCCGGAGCATCTGGCGGCAGAGGACGTCGTGGTATGGGTCGTGCGCGACGGGGGCGGCGCGCACCGCGCCGACGTCGAGGATCGAGAGGGACGTCATCGCGAGGGACGTCATGGGCTGATCGCACTCGTCAGGTCTTGCAGGTCCCGCGGCCGTCATCCGGACCGCGAGACCCGCCGAGCATCGGCACGGATTGCGGCGCCGGCGGGGCTGCGCGGTCACGCCTGGGCGAGGGCGCAGCTCCTCCAGGGGGCCCTTGAGCCGGTGCGCGCCGGATGTCGGGCCCGGGCGCGATGGCGTAAAGGTGACCGCGGTTTAACTTGCAACGGCAACGGCGCCATGGTCCTGCCAAGGGATTGTCCCATGGGGGAGCGTCCCATGACGGGGCCGACCCCGGGGCGAGACGGTCCGCGGTCCGCGCCCGTCGCGCCCAACCCATCATCGGCCCGCCACGCCCGGCGGGCCCGCTTGAGGCCGGCCCGCCGGGCGGCCCGGAGACCGCGATGCACGGCTTGAAGCAGGCCCTCCTGCAGATCTGGCGCCTGGCCTACCCCTACTACACCACCCGCGAGGTCACGACGGTGCGGCTGTGGCCGCTGCCGGCGGTCCAGATGCAGGAGCGCTGGGTCGCGCTCACCATGGCGGCCCTGGTGATCGGCATCGAGTTCGCCCAGGTGGCGATCAACGTGCGTCTGTCGTACTTCAACCGCGACTGGTTCAACGCCATCCAGGGCAAGGACGCGACGGCGTTCTGGTCTCTGCTGTTCTCGGTGTTCTGCCTCTGGGCCGCGGTCTACGTGGCGAGCGCGATCATCCAGTACGTGATCCAGTCGTTCCTGCGGATCCGCTGGCGGGCCTGGATGACCCGGCACTACGTCGACCGCTGGCTCGGCAACGATACCCATTACCGCATGGGCTTCTCGGGCGCCCAGGCCGACAACCCCGACCAGCGCATCGCCGACGACATCGACCAGTTCACCCAGACCACCCAGTCGCTGACCATCAGCTTCCTGTCGGCGGTCTCGAACCTGGTCTCGTTCTCGGTCATCCTGTGGAACATCTCGTCGGCCTTCACGGTGCCGGGGACCGACTGGCACGTGCCGGGCTTCCTGGTCTGGGGCGCGCTGATCTACTCGGCGCTCGTCACCTGGATCACCCACCGCATCGGCCGGGCGCTGGTCGGGCTCAATTTCGAGCAGCAGCGCCGCGAGGCGGATTTCCGCTTCTCGCTCGCGCGCCTGCGCGAGTACGGCGAGCAGGTGGCGCTCCTCGGCGGCGCCCGGGCCGAGCGGGCCTCGCTGCGCGAGCGCTTCGGCGCGCTGATCCAGAACTTCTACGCCATCGTCGATCGCCGCAAGAAGCTCGCCGCCTTCACGGTCAGCTACCAGCAGGTCAACGTGGTGATCCCCTACATCCTGGTCGCGCCCTACTACTTCGCCGGCCAGATCCCGCTCGGGGTGATGACGCAGACCGCGGGCGCGTTCTCGCGGGTCGAGAGCACGATGTCGTTCTTCATCACGTTCTACGTGACGCTGGCCGACTACAAGGCGCAGGTCGACCGGCTCACCACCTTCGACGCCGCCATGGGCCGGGCCGACGCGATGGCGGCGGCAAGCCCGCTCTCGGTGCGGCCGGAAAGCGGCACCTCCCTGCACCTCAAGGGCCTCGCCCTCGACCTGCCGGACGGCCGCCGCATCGCCGAGGCCCCCGCCCTCTCCTTCCGTCCCGGCGAGACGACGCTGCTCACCGGTCCCTCGGGCTCGGGCAAGTCGACGCTGTTTCGCGCCATCGCGGGCATCTGGCCGTTCGGCGAGGGCGCCGTTTCGACGCCGGAGGGCGCCCGCCTGCTGCTGTTGCCGCAGCGGCCCTACCTGCCGATGGGCTCCCTTCGCGCCGCCGTCACCTACCCGGAGCCGGCGGGCCACTACGACGACGCGGCGATCCGCACGGCGCTCGAGGCGGCGCGCCTGCCGCATCTGGCGGATCGCCTCGACGAGGAGGCGCCCTGGGCCCAGGCCCTGTCGCTCGGCGAGCAGCAGCGCCTCGCCGTCGCCCGGGCGCTGCTGGCGCGTCCCGACTGGCTGTTCCTCGACGAGGCCACCGCCGCCCTCGACGAGCCGACCGAGGCCGCGCTCTACCGCATGCTGAGGCAGGAGCTGCCCGACACCACGATCGTCTCGATCGGCCACCGCTCGACGCTCACCGCCTTCCACGACCGGCGGATCGACATGACCCGCCGCGAGGACGGCCGCTTCGTGCCGACCGAGCTGGCGGCGGCGGTGCCGGCCCAGTAGCCGGTGCATCTCGCGGGCGCGAAGCGCCCTCGGGAGCCCTCGCGGGGCGACGAAGCGCCTTGACGCGCCGCGTCGCCCCGCCTAGAAGCCGGCTCACAGGGCGCGTAGCTCAGCGGGAGAGCATTCGCTTCACACGCGAAGGGTCACAGGTTCAATCCCTGTCGCGCCCACCACCCTTACCATCGATCGGCTGCTCGAGCGCCCGGCGTCCCGTCGCCGCGCGATCTCAGCCGTCACAACGGTTCGGCCCGCGATGCGGCGGCTCTCGTGCCCCGCATCAACCCCGCACGGGGCCGATCGTCGGGCGCGTAGCTCAGCGGGAGAGCATTCGCTTCACACGCGAAGGGTCACAGGTTCAATCCCTGTCGCGCCCACCACTCCTTCCCATCGTGAAATCGGTCCACCGACCCGTCTGGTCCCCTCGGCGCGCGGCAAGCCCGAACGGGCACCGGCGCTGATGCGCCGGACGCGGTGCCATCGACGCGTCGATGGCACCGCGCGCTGATATGAGATGCTCCAGGTCGTCCCGGGGGCTGCTCGCCCCGGGACGACCTGGAGAATATCAGGCCGCCCCGCGATCGAGCCGCCGCACCGCGTCGTACAGCCCGTCGAAGTGCGGGATCACCACGTCCGGCTCCAGCTCCTCCACCGGCACGTCGGTGTAGCCGAACGGCACCGCCACCACCGGGATGCCGGCGGCCTTGGCGGTGGCGACGTCGGTGCGCGAATCGCCGATCATCACGGCCCGGCCCGGGTCGCCGCCAGCGCGCGCGATGGTCTCGGTGAGGTGGCGTGGGTCGGGCTTGAAGTACGGGAAGGTGTCGCGGCCGCAGATCGCCGCGAAGCGGTCCTTGACCCCGAGCAGCTCCAGCAGACGGACCGAATGGTCCTCCGGCTTGTTGGTGCAGACCGCGAGCCGGTAGCCCGCCGCCTCCAGCCGGTCGAGGGACTCCACGACGCCGGGGAAGAGGTGCGAGACGTCGCAGAGGTGCTGTCCGTAATGGGCCAGGAACACCAGGAAGAGTTCGTCGAGCCGGCCCGGCGTCAGCTCGCGCCCGCCGGCCGCGAAGCCGCGCTGGATCAGCGCCCGGGCGCCGGCCCCGATCAGCTCCCGCGCCTGCGACAGCGCCACCGGCGGCAGGCCTTCCCGCTCCAGGATGACGTTGAGGGTGCCGATGAGGTCGCCCGCGGTCTCCGCCAGGGTCCCGTCGAGGTCGAACACGACGATCGGCGGCAGGGTGTCCGAGGCGGGCATGGGGGTCGGCATGGACGTCGGCATGGGCTTTCGCTGCTGGCGGGGAGACGGGACCGGCCTCCCATACAGGCGGGCGGCGCGGTGGGCCAAGCCTCGCGCCGGGCCTCGCGCCAAGCCCGGGGCAAGCCGGGGTGAGCTATAACGCGCTGATGCGGACGATTCGGCCGCCGCGCCCCGCGAGCGCGGCCGGCCCGTCGCCGCGGTTCGTGTCGAGGAGCGGCGCGCCATGCGCGGGATGACGGGTTATCGGGTCAGGGCCGCCGGGCTGGCGGCCGGGCTCCTGGTCGCGGGCGCGGCGCAAGGCGCGTCCTACGAGTTCGTGCCGGCGCCCCAGGCCGACCTCAACCGGGTCTACCGGGTCGACAAGGCGACGGGCGAGGTCATCTCCTGCCAGTACGGCCTGCAGGAGAACACCATCGGCACGACCCTGTGCTTCGGCCCCGGCGAGGGCGCCGGGCCGCAGGCCCCCTCCGAGTACAGCCTGGTGGCCTCGCGCCACCTGCGCGAGGCCGGGGTGTTCCGGGTCAACCAGCGCACCGGCGCGATGAGCATCTGCTACGTGCTCGACGATGCCGTGGTCTGCACGCCCCAGGGCAATGCCGGCAGCGCGGCGCCGGGGGCGGCCAAGCCCTGAGGCGGGACGGCGCTCGTCCGCCGCCGGGCTGACGGCGACGTGACGCGGCGCTGCTTCGGACGAGGCCGGATGGCCGCTTCCGCCGCCCCCGTCTCGCGTGCTAGGGGCCTCTCGATCAGCGGGGCCCGCCGTCAGGACGCCCCGCCTGTCCGGAGTCCTGCCAACGGATCGGCACGACCTCGGGGCAGTCGAGAGCCACGAACCGCGCCGGGACGCCATGCCGATTTCCCTCATCCTTTCCTGCCGCGGAGACCGGCGTTGAGCCCCGCCGCGCTGAAGCGCGCCGCCGCCGCCCGGGCGGTCGGGCTGGTCGAGGACGGGATGCGCCTCGGCCTCGGCACCGGCTCGACCGCGACCCTGTTCGTCGAGCTCCTCGGCGAGCGGGTGCGGGCCGGGCTCTCCGTCGTCGGCGTGCCGACCTCCGAGGCGACCCGCCGGGCCGCCGAGGCCGCGGGCATCCCGCTCACTACCCTCGACGACACGCCCGACCTCGACCTCACGATCGACGGCGCCGACGAGATCGACCCGCAGCTCCGCCTGATCAAGGGCGGCGGCGGCGCGCTCCTGCGCGAGAAGATCGTGGCGGCGGCCAGCCGCCGCATGGTGGTGATCGTCGACGCCGCCAAGCGCGTCGAGACCCTGGGGCGCTTCCCCCTGCCGATCGAGGTGGTGCCCTTCGGCCTCGTCGCCACCACCCTGGCGGTCGCGGCGGCGATCCGCTCCGCCGGCTGCGCCGGGCCGCTCGCCGTCCGCAAGGGCGCCGACGGGACGCCCTTCCTGACCGATGGCGGCCACCTGATCCTGGACGCCGGCCTCTCCCGCATCCCCGATCCGGAGGCGCTGGGCCGCGCCCTCGTGGCGGTGCCGGGCGTGGTCGAGCACGGCCTGTTCCTCGGGCTCGCCACCGGCGCGATCGTCGCGGAGGCCGCCGACGGCCAGCCCCGCATCGTCACCCTCGGGGCGGCCTGACCCTCCCGTCTTCCTCGTCACGGCAAGTCTTAATCATCACGGCAAGTCTTCCTCATCACGGCAAGCCCCCGCGGGCGCCGATTTCCCGGAGCACACCGATGTCCCCGCGCCGTTCCCGAGCCCTGCTGGCGGGCCTTCTCGCCGCGACCCTGTCCGGCCCGGCTCTCGCCCAGACGAAGCCCGCGCCCGCCGCCCCGGCCGCGCCGCAGCAGGCCGCGATCACCCCGAGCCACCTCGCGCTCGCCAAGGAGGTGATGCTGTCCTCCGGCATCGCGCGCTCGTTCGACTCGATCCTCCCGGCCTTCGGCGAGCAGATCAAGCAGGCGGCGGTCACCCGGCCGGAGCTGACGAAGGACCTCGCCGACGTCATCGAGAAGATGCAGCCCGAGCTGGAGCTGCAGAAGCAGCGCATCATCGACATCGCCTCGCGCATCTACGCCAACAAGCTGACCGAGGCGGAGCTGCGCGACATCGCCACCTTCTTCCGCTCACCCTCGGGCAAGCGCTACGTCGAGACCCAGCCCCAGGTGCTCGACGACATGGTGCAGGCGATGCAGACCTGGACCCAGGAGGTCTCGGAATACATGATGGTCCGGGTGCGGGCCGAGATGGGCAAGCGCGGCCACCAGCTTCAGTGACCGCCCCGACGGTCCGGGGAGCCGGGCAGGGCCGCACGGACCGGGCCGCGACGCTCGATCGCCTCGGCGCCGTCGTGATCGCGGCGCTGCCGGCCTGCATGGCGGCGGCGAACCGCTCGAGCCCCGTCGTGGTCGGCCTCGCCGGGCTCCTGCTGCTCGCCGGTGCCGCCGCCGCCGGGCGCCCCGTGCGGGCGCTCCTCGTCGCGCCGCTCGCCACGCCCCTGGGGCTGTCCGCCCTCGCCTTCCTGGCCTGGTGCGGCATCAGCCTCGCCTGGAGCCCGCTGCCGGGCCTCTCGCTGCGCACCCTCTCCGAGTTCCTGCCGGCGCTCCTCGGCGCGTACCTGGTGGCGCGCCTCGCGCCGCCGCACCTCGCCGCCGTCGCCGGGCCGTCGGCCTGGATCCTGGTCGCGACCTGCCTCTACGTGGTGGCGGACCTCGCCTCCGGCCTCGTGATCCGCGAGGCGCTCGGCCAGCGCGTCGCCGCCTTCGCGTTCAACCGGCCGCTCCTGACCATGATGCTGCTGGTCCTCCCCCTCGCCGCCCTCCTGGCGGCGCGCGGGCGGCGCGGGCTGGCGGCGCTCTGCCTCGCGGCCTTCGCGGTGGCGGCCTGGCGCTCGGTCAGCGGCGCGACGGTGCTGGGGCTCGCCACCGGCGCCCTCACGTTCTGTGCCCTTCGCTGGCTGCCGGCCCGGGCGGGCATCGGCCTCGCCGGGGCGGCACTGCTCGGCGCCCTCGTCCTCTCTCCCGTCGAGGGCGACCTCCTCGCCCGCGCGATGCCGGACGCGCTCCACCAGCGGCTCGCCGCCAGCAGCACCCGGGCGCGCGTCGCCATCGCCCGCAGCTTCGGCGCGGCCGTGGCGGAGGATCCCTGGCGCGGGGCCGGCTACGGCACCAGCGGGCGCTTCCAGGACGCGCCGGTGGCCGAGCGGCTCGAGCCCGACCTGCGCGTCATGCTGGCGGTCGGGCACCCGCACAACAGCTTCCTGCAGGTCTGGGCCGAGCTCGGATTCGTCGGGGCGGCGCTCGCGGCGCTCGTCCTGGTCCTGGCCCTGCGGTCGCTGGGCCGCTGGCCGGCGCTCGCCCGCAGCACTGCCCTGGCGCTGCTCGCCGCGGCCGGCATCGTCGCCTTCGTCGAGCACGGCGCCTGGCAGGCCTGGTGGACCGCCGGCGTCGGTGCGGCGATCGCCTGGCTGCGCGCCCTCGCCTTGGCGGGCGACCTTGCGCCCTCGGCCTCGCCTGTCGCAGAGAAGCCCTGACAAACGGACGGTGCGCGCCATGACCGAGACCCAGCGAGACGCCCACGATGACCGGGCCTTCGACGTCGACCTGTTCGTGATCGGCGGCGGCTCCGGCGGGGTGCGGGCGGCCCGCATCGCCGCCGGCTACGGCGCCCGGGTGCAGCTCGCCGAGGAGTACCGGGTCGGCGGGACCTGCGTGATCCGCGGCTGCGTGCCCAAGAAGCTGATGGTCTATGCCGGCCGCTTCGCGGACGAGTTCGAGGACGCCGCCGGCTTCGGCTGGGAGGTCGGCACCCCGCGCTTCGACTGGGCGACCCTGAAGGCCCGGCGCGACGCCGAGGTGACCCGGCTCGAGGGCATCTACGCCACCAACCTGATGCGGGCCGGGGTCGACGTGGTCGCCGACCGGGCGGTGATCGAGGGACCGAACACCGTCCGCCTCGTGCGCTCGGGCACGCGGGTGCGCGCCCGCCACATCCTGGTCGCGGTCGGCGCCCACCCGGTCAAGGAGCCGCTGATCCCCGGCGCCGAGCTCGCCATCACGTCGAACGAGGTGTTCGAGCTGGAGACCCAGCCCGAGCG
Organism: Methylobacterium terrae; assembly: GCF_003173755.1. Taxonomy (NCBI): domain Bacteria; kingdom Pseudomonadati; phylum Pseudomonadota; class Alphaproteobacteria; order Hyphomicrobiales; family Methylobacteriaceae; genus Methylobacterium; species Methylobacterium terrae. The sequence continues at coordinate 3,051,093 of NZ_CP029553.1, read as the reverse complement.
GATCCTCGTCGTCGGCGGCGGCTACATCGCGGTCGAGTTCGCCGGCGTCTTCGCCGCGCTCGGCACCCGCACCACCCTGCTCCACCGCGGCGACCGGCTGCTGCGCGGCTTCGACGGCGAGATCCGCCAGGCCCTCGGCGAGGCCTACGCCAAGCGCATGGACCTGCGCCTGAACACCACCGTCCACCGCCTCGACCGGCGCGACGGCGGAATCTGCGCGACCCTGAACGACGGCAGCGAGATCCTGGTCGACCAGGTGCTGGTGGCGACCGGCCGGCGCCCGAACGTCGCCGGGCTCGGGCTCGAGACGGCCGGCATCGCCCTCGATGCCGCCGGCGCGATTCCCGTCGACCGCTTCTCGCAGACCACCGCGCCCTCGATCCACGCCGTCGGCGACGTCACCAACCGCGCGGCGCTGACCCCGATCGCGATCCGCGAGGGCCACGCCTTCGCCGACACGGTGTTCGGGGGCAAGCCCTGGGCGGTCGACCACGACCTGATCCCGACCGCGGTGTTCTCGACGCCCGAGATCGGCGTCGTCGGCCACGGCGAGGAGGTGGCGCGCCGCCTCTGCGGCGAGATCGACGTCTACGAGGCCCGATTCCGGCCGATGAAGGCGACCCTGTCGGGCCGCGACGAGCGGATCCTGATGAAGGTCATCGTCGAGCGGGCGAGCGACCGGGTGGTCGGCGTCCACGTGCTCGGCCACGATGCCGGCGAGATCATCCAGGCCGTCGGCATCGCGGTGACGATGGGGGCGAGGAAGGCCGATTTCGACCGCACCATCGCGGTCCATCCCACCGCCGGCGAGGAACTGGTGACGATGCGCACCCCGTCGGTGGTCAAGCAGCCGGTGGCGGTGGGGTGACGCTCAGAACGGCGCCCCGACGGTCATCGTCAGCGACCGCCCGTCCCCCGGCACGCGCGCCGGGTACGAGATCGTGCGGGCGTGGCCCCCCTCGAGGCCGATCATGCGAATCAGGCTCGCCCGGGCCAGGTCGTGCTCGGCGAGCGCCGTCTCGCCGGAGGCGCGGGATTGCGCCAGGCAGGCGGTGAACGGGAAGGCCGCGTAGGCGGCGAGCGGGTACGGGTGCCAGCCGTCGGAGCCGAGCGGGCTCGGGCGCTCCAGGATCCATTCGGCGGTGGCGCCCGGGACGTGCCGTCCCCCCGGCGCCGTGAGGTCGAAGGCCTGGAGCATCGTGCCGGCGCTCTCGTTCTTCGGGTTGAAGCGCACGGTCGCGGGGTCGAGGAGCGTGAGCATCGCCGATACCTCGTCGCCCGGCGCGACGGCGAGCCCGAGGGTTTGCGGCGCGTTCTCCTCGCCCCGCGCCCACCATTGCACCCAGGTCTCGTAGCGGGCGCTCGCGCCGTCCCACGCCTGGAGCGTGCCGATCTGCGGCAGGCTGGCATTGCGGAAGAAGCCCTGCCCGTCGAGGCCGATCCAGGCCGAGGCGTGGGCGGGTCTGCCGGCATCGCCCGTCACCGCCGGCACGCGCCAGCGCGCCATCACGCCGACGAGGCTGCGCCCCTGGAGCGCCGCGAGCGATCCGCCCGACCAGTTGACGCTGCGGCGCGCCGGCACGGCGCCGTGGGTGCGGGCGCTCGCCGTCGGCGGAGCCAGATCGCGCCGCACCGCCTCGACGAATCGTAGCGCGCGGTCCTCGGGCGGCGCCAGGAAGGCGCGGCGGAAGGCCGCCGCCGCCGGGCCGTCCCCGGGGCGTGGGGCCGGCAGACCGTGGCGGGCGAGGAGGCGGGGCTCGGCCCGGGACGGGTCGAGATCGGCCGGCGGCAGCGGGAGCGGCCGCAGGACGAGGCGGTCTCCGGGGTGCCCCCGGTCGTCGTCGGGATCGCGGTTCATCGCGCTGCGTCTCCCCGCTCACCTCGGATCCGGCGGCAGGACCAGGTCCGGGTTGAACTCCCGGGCGGCCTCGATCGCCGCGTCGCCGAAGGTCGGGAGGGCGTAGGCCTCGGCGCTCAGGCCGTCGCCGGCATGGGCCGACAGGATGGCGAAGGCCGCGTCGGCGAGCCGCCGGCCGGCGCGCGAATCGCTCGGATAGTGCAGCCCGGCGATCTCGCGGTTGCGGGCGACGCGCCGGGCGAGCGCCTTCAGGGTCTCGTTGACGGGCCGGCGCTCCGCGTAGGCCAGGCCCGAGAGGCGTAACGCGTAGGCGAGGCAGCGCGCCATCAGGCGCGACTGGGTGGCGTGGCCGCTCGGGAAGGCCGAGTGCCCCGGCACCGGCAGCGGCGGCAGCAGGGCCGGGCAGAGGAAGGAGGGCCGCGGCCGGTCGAACGCCTCCTTGAAGCGCAAAGCCGCGAACGACCCGACGAGGCTCGCGGCGTGCAGCACCCGGTAGGTGCGCGGATGGGAGGCCGGCGTCATCGACAGGGCCTCCATGAAGGCCGTGATGAACTCGACGTCCTGGGCCAGGATCTCGGCCAGGGCCGAGGCGCGCTCGTCCCGCGCCAGCACCAGGAGCGTGTCGAGCTCGATCTCCTGCCCGGTCCTGCCGCCCGTCGTCGCGCGAAGATCGAGCAGGATCTGCGCCAGGGCATCGTGGAGGCCGTCCGTGTCCCAGTCCGTCGCGGCGAAGTCCCGCAGCACCCGGTAGGCGTACCAGCGCCCGGCCCAGAACCGGTTCGCGAAGGCGAGCGACCGGCCGGCGGCCATATCGGCGCTGCGGAACGCGATCGTCCGGCGCGTGGCACCCGGAGGGGTCTCGTCGCGAATGAAGACCGGGCGGCGCAAGGCGCCGATCTCGGTCCCGTCGATCGTCGTCTCGAGGGAGAACGGGAAGTCGGCCCGGTCGGGCACGAACCAGCCTCCGCCGGCATCGCCGTTGACGCCGGCATTGCCGGTGTTTCCCGTATTGCCGGTATTGCCCGTGTTCCCGGTATTGCCCGTCATCGCCGCCCTCCCCCGACGCCTCCCCGCCTCACTCCGGCAGACCCGCCGCCCGCAGGTGCCCGATCCAGCGCGCCAGGAGCGGGGCGGCGAAGGGGCAGCGCGGCGCGTAAGCGTCGAGCCGGAAGCCCGGCTGCAGCCGCATCAGCTCGCCCGCCGCCGCTCGCGCCTCCGGCAGCCGGCCGGCCGCCGCCAGGCTCGCGGCGAGGATGCGCAGGGTGAAGCGGATGGCGCGGTTGCGGGCGACCGCGCTCGAGGCCCAGGCCACCGCCTCGTCGTAGTCGCCCGCGACGTAGTGGGCCTGGGCGAGCAGGCCCTCGTGCCAGAAGGTGTAGGGGTCGTTCGGCGCCAGGCGCTGGCCGGCCTCGCCGTGGGCGACCGCCAGCCGTCCGTCGCCGGAAAAGCCGTGGGCGGCACTGCTCATCGTCCAGGCGATGGCGACGCTCGGGCCGGCCTCGATCGCCCGGTCGAGGAAGCGCCGCGCGGTACGAGCATCGCGCAGCATGAAGGCCTGGACGTGGCCGTGGATCGCCAGCGCCAGGGGGTCGTTGCCGTCCCGTTCGATCGCCGCGCGGGCCCGCTCCGCCGCCGCCCGCCCGTCGCCGTCCGGATCGGGCGAGCCCATCTCGCCGACCCGCAGGACGTGCCACCAGGCCGCGTAGGCGAAGGGCGGCGCGTAGGACGGGTCGAGGGCGATCGCCTGCTGCAGCAGGCCCCCGGCCCGGGCGAAGCTGTCGGGGTCCATCTTGTGGAGCTGGTCGAGGGCCTGGAGCAGCAGGTCGTAGCTCGTCAGGCTCGCCGGGTGCTTGCGCAGCGCCCGCTGCAGCTCGCGCTCGCGCACGTGCGGCGCGATGGTCCGGATCAGCTTGAGGGCGATGGCGTCCTGGAGGGCGAAGACCTGGTCGACGAGGCCCTCGTAATGGTCGGCGCTGACGACCGCGCCGGTGCCGCACTCGATCAGCTCGGTGCAGACCCGCAAGGCCCCGCCGTGATGCTGGATCGCCCCGTCCATGACGTAGCGCACGCCGAGGCGCCGCCCTATCGCCGCCGGGTCGATGCGCCGGCGGCGATAGGCCTGCGTCGAGCCGCGGGAGATCACGAACAGGTCGCGCAAGGACGACAGGGCCCGCACGATCCAGTCGGTGAAGCCGTCCGCGAGGCTGAGCCGGTCCGCCCCGCCGGCCCGGAACGGCAGCACCGCGATCGAGGCCCGGGCCTCGGCGCCGGGCGCGCACTCGCCGGTGCGCGGGCGCGCCGCCTCGCCGCCGCGCAGGGCGAAGACCCGGACCGGCCGGGCGTGGTTGCGCAGGGGGAGCGAGCCGAGGTCGGTCGCCCGCATCCGCGCCTCGGCGCTCGCTCGCGAGAAGACCGCCTCGGACACGATCACGTCGCCGGCCTCGGCATAAGCCTGCAGGCGGGCCGCGACGTTGACGCCGTCGCCGAACACGTCGCCGTCCTCGACGATGACCTCGGCGAGGTTGACGCCCATCCGGAAGGTCAGGCGCGAGGCCTCCGGCTCCCCCTGCGCCGCCTCGGCGAGGCGGCGTTGCAGGGCGAGCGCGCAATCCGTTGCCGCTGCGGCGGCCGGGAAGGTGGCGATGAAGCCGTCACCGGTATTCTTGACGACCCGGCCGCCGCAGCGGGCGACCAGCGGGTCGATGATGCCGCAGCGCAGGGCCTTGAGGCGGCGATGGGTCGCCTCCTCGGCCATCTCGCTGAGCCGGGTGTAGCCGACGACGTCGGCGACCAGGATGGCGGCGATATGGCGCTCCATCGCCGCGGCATCGCCCGGCGCGGCCTCGATTCGGGGCGCGGAGCCGCCCGGCGCGGCGACTCGCACGATCCCGCTCATCGCAGCCCGCCTCGCACGATCGAAGGGCGAACGATCCGCGCCGATGCGGCCGGGCTTATGCTTGATGAAATATCAATCATGGCAGCACTAATCCGGTTCGAATACTGTCATGTACTGGTTGAGGCGTCCAGAGCCAAGTGCGAACAGGCGGAGCCCCAATGCCGCCCCGCCCCGCGGCCCCGGATCGCCGCGCAAAGCCCCCTCGCGCGGCGCGCCAAACCCCCCTATAAGCCCGGCTTCCGCGACCGACCTGACCGGTTATCGAAGAGGTGCGCGAGGAGAGGACGATGAGCGAGCGTTGGACCCCCACGAGCTGGCGGCGGCTGCCGATCCAGCAGGTTCCGGACTACCCGGATTCCGCGGCCCTCGCGGCGGTGGAGCGGCAGCTCGCGAGCTTTCCCCCGCTGGTGTTCGCCGGAGAGGCGCGCAAGCTGAAGCAGAACCTCGCCAAGGTCGCGGCCGGCGAGGCCTTCCTGCTCCAGGGCGGCGACTGCGCCGAGAGCTTCGACGAGCACTCGGCCGACAACATCCGCGATTTCTTCCGCGTCTTCCTGCAGATGGCGCTGGTGCTGACCTTCGCGGGCGGCTCGCCGGTGGTGAAGGTCGGGCGCATCGCCGGGCAGTTCGCCAAGCCGCGCTCCTCGCCGGTCGAGACGGTCGACGGCGTCGCGCTGCCGAGCTACCGCGGCGACATCGTCAACGGCATCGGCTTCACGGAAGGGGAGCGGGTGCCGAACCCGAACCGCCAGACCGAGGCCTACCGCCAGTCGGCCGCGACGCTGAACCTCCTGCGCGCCTTCGCGACCGGCGGCTACGCCAACCTCGAGAACGCGCATCGCTGGATGCTCGGCTTCGTCAAGGACTCGCCGCAGTCCTCGGCCTATGCCGACCTGGCGCAGCGCATGACCGAGACCCTCGACTTCATGCGGGCGATCGGCATCAACCCGGAGACGCATCAGGAGGTGCGCCAGACCGATTTCTTCACCAGCCACGAGGCGCTGCTGCTCGGTTACGAGGAGGCCCTGACCCGGGTCGATTCGACGAGCGGCGACTGGTACGCCACGTCCGGCCACATGCTGTGGATCGGCGACCGCACCCGCCAGGCCGACCACGCCCACATCGAGTTCGCCCGGGGCATCAAGAACCCGATCGGCCTCAAATGCGGCCCGTCGCTCAAGGCCGACGACCTGATCCGGCTCGTCGACCTGCTGAACCCGACGAACGAAGCCGGCCGCCTGACCCTGATCTGCCGCTTCGGCGCCGACAAGGTGGCTGACCACCTCCCCGCCCTGATCCGGGCGGTGGAGCGCGAGGGCCGCAAGGTCGTGTGGTCCTGCGACCCGATGCATGGCAACACCGTGACGGCGAGCGGCTACAAGACCCGGCCGTTCGAGCGGGTGATGAAGGAGATCCAGGGCTTCTTCGACATCCACCAGGCGGAGGGCACCCATGCCGGCGGCATCCACCTCGAGATGACGGGCAAGAACGTCACCGAGTGCACCGGCGGCGCCCGTGCCCTGACGGCGGACGACCTGCGCGACCGCTACCACACCTACTGCGATCCGCGCCTCAACGCCGAGCAGGCGCTCGAGGTGGCTTTCCTTACCGCCGACCTCGTCAAGCGCGAGCGCAAGCAGCACGAGCACCCGCGGATCGAGGCGGCGGAGTAGGCTTGCCGCCAGGTCCGCATGGGACGAAGCCCGGGAGAGGAGCCGCGCCATGCGGTGCCCGTCCCGGGCTTTCTCGTCGGTGAGGGCCGGTTTCGGGTCCTTGCTCGAGGCGCGCGGGAGGCCCGGCGGGATCGTGTCCCGGATGCCGCGGCTGGAGACGCTGCGGGGGCTGCCTTCGACCCGCTGCGGACCCTCGGACGGTGCGTTTCTTGCCGCTCGGTAGAGGGTGTTCCGACCCATCCAGAGAGGCGCCCGATCGTTTTGCATCACGGTCCACGACACGGCTTTCTGGTCGCGGCGGCAACTCCTCCCACCCGCGACCTCATCCTGAGGTGTCGGCCGATCCTTGATCGGCTGACCGTGCCGGCCAGCGTCTGCCAGTCCCGGTCACGGGACCCGTTGCCCGATCCTCACCCGTCACCGCCGATGGCCACCCCCGCGAGAGATCCCGCCTGCTCCAGCGCTATGGAGGAGGCGCAGGCGGCATCTCCCGCTTCCGTTCAGCGACACCACTCCAAGGGACACGACCTGTCCGGCAGCCGCGGTAGCGGTGACCCGGCAAGTCGGTCGCAGCGCTTCGGCACGCTCCGAGGGGCCTGGTTCCATACGCCTCCCTGACGCGAACGCGTCGGTGGAAGAGGGACGCGATGGCCGAACTCTAGAGACGCGAGGCGACCGCCGCACGGCGGCGCCCTCTCCTCATCGACCCCGCCTGAACGCAGGCCGATCGCCGCTCGACGCTAACACGCGGCGTCGAACCGCTCTCCCTCGTAGTCGAGGTGCAGGTAGTCCGGATCGAACCGGGCGGCCCGCGTCAGCCCTTCCAGGTCCGGGAGGCCGAGGGTCTTGTCGCGCCAGTCGATCAGGCCGGAGAGGCGCAATTCGCGCAAGGTGCGGTTGACGTGCACCGCCGAGAGGCCAAGCGCGTCGGCGAGTTCGGCCTGGGTGACGGGAAGCTCGCAGCGGCCGTCCTTGGCCCGGCCGACGGCCTGCTGGCGGAAGTAGATCTCGCAGAGCAGGTGGGCGACGCGCTCGAGCGCCGTGCGCCGGCCGAGATTGACCAGCCATTCGCGGTGGATCGCCGCCGTGACCAGAACCTCCCACCACAGGGCGCGGGTGAGGCGCGGGTCGGCGTTCAGCATCTCCTGGAGCAGATCGCGGGAAATCTTGGCGACCACGACCGGGGTGAGCGTGCCTAGCGCGTGGTCCATCCGGCGCAGGAGGAAGATGTTGAGGTCGCACAGGTCGCCCGGCAGCAGGAACGACATGATCTGCCGGCCGCCATCGGCGAGCTGCTTGTAGCGGCAGACCCAGCCGGCCAGGATGAGGTTGACGTCGCACGGCTCCTCGCCCTCGGCGATGATGTCCTGGTGCGTGTCGTAGTTGACGATCCGGGCGGTAGCGGCGTGCTGGAGGAGGCGCTTGTCCGCGTCGCTCAGGCGGGTGAACCGTTCGAGCTTTCGGATCAGCGGATTCATCGTGCAAACCCCTCCGGCCCGCGGCTCGGCGGCACGGGCCTGCGTCGTTCCGGCCGGAAAGTTAGCGTCGGCCGCGCAACAGTAAAGCGGGTGGGCGGGGGCTCACATCCGTTGGGCGCGACGTGTCGCGCCACGTCGCGTCGCCCCGCCCCCGCCTCTCCTGCGCCGGCTTCCCCCTTGCCGGCCGGCGGGAGCCGCATCGGCTGCTTTGCCGGCCGGGAGGTCGATTGGGCCGGCCGCGGCAGGCCTCTACGGCAGCGCCCCCCGTGATATCCGCCCTGCCCGCCCCCGGCCCCGTCGCGGAGCCGAGGGCGGCATGGATCCACCTACCCTTGCGCCAGGGCCGCCGCGACCCGGCGGGCGAAGGCGACGGGATCGCGCGGCGGGTCGCCGCCCTGGACGTGGGCGAGGTCGACGAGCGTCTGGGCCGCCTCCCCGACATCCTCGCCGGCGGCCGCGCGCTCGGCGATGCGGCGGATCAGCGGGTGGCGCGGGTTCAGCTCCAGCACCGGCTGGCCCCCCATGCCGCCGCCATCGCGGCCGGCGCGGCGCAGGAGGCGCTGCATCTGCAGGTCCGGCCCGAAGGCCGGGGCCGAGAGCAGCACCGCGCTGTCGACGAGGCGCTGGCTCGCCTTCACGTCGGAGACGTCGTCCTTCAGCACCTCCTTCAGCTTCGGCAGGAGGTCGGCGAGGTCGGCCGGGGCATCGGCCTCCGTCACCTCCGGCTCGAAGGCCGATAGATCGTCGCCCCCTTGCGTGATGCTGCGGATCGGCTTGCCCTCGTAGGCGTCGAACCGCTCGGGCCAGAACGCGTCGACGTGGTCGGAGAGCAGCAGCACCTCGAGGCCGCGGGCGGAGAAGCCCTCGATCTGGGCCGAACGCTTGAGCGCCTCGGTGTCGTCGCCGACGAGGATGTAGATCGCCTCCTGGTTCGGCTTCATCCGCGCGACGTAGTCGGCGAGCGAGGTCCAGCCCTCCTGGGTCGAGGAGCGGAAGCGCAGGAGGTTCGCGATGTCCTGGCGGTGCTCGGCATCCTCCCACAGCCCCTCCTTCAGCACCGGCCCGAAGGCCTGCCAGAAGGTGGCGTAGGATTCGGCGTCCTTCGCGCGGGTCTTCAGCTCGGACAGGACCTTCGCCATCACCGCGCGGCGGATGCGGGCAAGGACGGGGGTCGCCTGCAGCATCTCGCGCGAGACGTTGAGCGGCAGGTCCTCGGTATCGACGACGCCCTGGACGAAGCGCAGCCAGGACGGCAGCAGCCCGGCCTCGTCGGTGATGAACATCCGGCGCACGTGCAGGCGCACCTTGCTCTCGCGCTGCTCCTCGACCGCCATGAACGGCTTCATGCCGGGCACGAACAGGAGCGCGGTGAATTCGAGCTGGCCTTCCGCGCGCCAGTGCAGGGTCGCCCACGGCTTGTCGAAGGCGTGCGCGACCTGGCGGTAGAACTCGGTGTACTCCTCCTCGCTCACCTCGGACTTGGGCTTGCGCCAGAGCGCCGTGCCCTTGGTGGAGGGCACCTCCTCGCCGTCGCGCACCAGGGTCACCGGCACGGTGATGTGGTCGGCCCACTTGCGCACGATGGTCTCGAGGCGGAGCGGCTCGAGGTATTCCTCGGCATCGGCCTTCATGTGGAGGACGATGTCGGTGCCGGTCTCCGCGCGCGTCGAGGGCGCCAGCGTGTACTCGCCCTGCCCTTCCGAGGCCCAGGTCCAGGCCTCGTCGGTGCCGGCCTTGCGCGAGGTGACCTCGACCCGGTCGGCGACCATGAAGGCGGAGTAGAAGCCGACGCCGAACTGGCCGATCAGGCTCGGGCGCTCCTCGGGCTTGGCGTCGGCGAGCGACTGGCTGAAGGCCCGGGTGCCGGAGCGCGCGATGGTGCCGAGGTTCTGCGCCAGCTCGTCCTTGCCCATGCCGATGCCGGGATCGGACAGGGTCAGGGTCCGGGCTGCCTTGTCGGGGATGATTCGCACCTTGGCATCCGCCGGCAGCGCCAGCGCGGCGTCGGTCAGCGCCCCGAACCGGCGCCGGTCGACCGCGTCGGCGGCGTTGGCGACGAGCTCGCGCAGGAAGATCTCGCGCTCGGAGTAGAGGGCGTGGACCACGAGGTCCAGGAGGCGCCCGACCTCGGCGCCGAAGCTGTGCCGCTCCACAGCCTCGGTCGGTCCGGTCTCGGTCGCTTGGGTCTCGCTCACGTGTCGGTTCTCCGGTGGGAACAATTCGTCGCGGGCGGATATGCGGGGCCGGTCCCGGCTTTTCAAGGAAGCGTGGGCGGGGTGCCTGCGAGCCGGGCGACGATCGCCCGCACCTCGTCGCGGCCGGCCGGCTGCCGGTCGACCGAGCGGTGGATCGTCAGGCCCTCGATCATCGCATCGAGCGCCCGCGCGGTCTCGGGCGCGAAGTGCCGCTCCAGGGCCGCCCGGCTCTTGCCCATCCAGTCCTGCATCACGCGGCGCAGGGCCGGCACGCGGGCGGCGTAGGCGTAGAGCTCGTAGCTCAGCAGCATCGTGCGGGGCGTCGCCCAGCTCTCGTCGACGACGAGGTCGACCACGGCCTCGCAGGCCTCGGCGCGGGTCCCGGCCGCGGCGAGCCGCTCGGCGAAGCGGGCCGCCACGGTGTCGGCGAGCAGCGTGAACGCCTCGGTCAGGAGGTCGTCGAGATTCGCGAAATGGTAGGTCGTCGAGCCGAGCGGCACGTCGGCGGCCGCCGCGATCCGGCGGTGCGTGGTGCCGGCGACGCCGTGCCCGGCGATCACGTCGAGGGCGGCCCGGACGATGCGGGCGCGGCGGTCGGGATCGTAGCGGCGCGGGGCGGCGGGCAAGCGGGTCTCCGGGCGAGCGGGTCTTCGGGCGGGAGTTCGGCGGGGCGGCCCGCCGGGTTGGCTTTTGGGCGCGATATGTACATATGTACGCATCCCGGCCGCGCGCCAACCGAGAGCGAGGATCCATGACGAGCCAGAAGCAGAAGATGCTCGCGGGCGAGCTCTACATCGCCGACGACCCGGAGCTCGCGGCCGACAACCGCCGCATCTCCGCGTGGATGGACCGCTACAACAGGACCGGCACCCTGAGCCAGCCGGAGCGGCAGGCGCTGCTCGCCGAGGCGTTCGCGCGGGTCGGCGAGGGCTGCAACATCCGCCCGCCCTTCTTCTGCGACTACGGCTACAACATCAGCCTTGGCCGCGGCGTGTTCCTCAACTTCAACTGCTGCATCCTCGATGTGGTGCAGGTGACGATCGGCGACATGACCCAGATCGGGCCGGGCGTGCAGATCCTCACCGCCGACCATCCGCGCGATCCCGGCCAGCGCCGGCAGCTGCTCGAATTCGGCCGGCCGATCGTCATCGGGTCGAACGTCTGGATCGGCGGCGGGGCGACCATCCTGCCGGGGGTGACGATCGGCGACGACGCGATCGTCGGGGCCGGCAGCGTGGTGACGCGCGACGTGCCGGCGGGCGGGATCGCGGTGGGGAACCCGGCGCGGTTGAGGGCGGTGGGATGACCCGGCGCGAGGACGGATCCGGCGAAGCTGCCCTTAAGGACTGACGTCGACGTCCCCACCGCACCGCACGGGGTCGTCCCGGGGTCATGGATCCGGAACAACGGACGGCGCAAGAGGAAGCGGGGCGCCGGCCGCCTTGTTCGGAAGCCTCCGAGCGTCCGGATTCCGGGCTCCGCTCACGCGGCCCCGGAACGGCCCTCGGGATGTCGGTCCCGTCGAGGAAGGCGGCCGCTTCGACGCCCCTCGACCTTCAAGGCCGCCTCACCACCAGGAGGTTGGCCACCAGCACCTGCACCGGCTCGCCGTGCTGGTTGAGCGTCGTGGTGCGCACCTTGGCGAGGCCCTGGCTCGGCCGCGAGCGCGACGGGCGCACCTCGATCACCTCGCTCTCGAGCCGGATCGTGTCGCCGGGGCGCAGGGGCTTGGGCCAGCGCAGCTCGTCCATGCCGGCCCCGATGATGCCGCCGTGGAGCCGCAGCTCGCTGCCGACGAGGAGCCGCATGGTCAGTGCCGCGGTGTGCCAGCCGCTCGCCGCGAGGCCGCCGAAGAACGTCGCCTTGGCCGCCTCGACGTCGAGGTGGAAGGGCTGCGGATCGAATCGTTCCGCGAAGCCGACGATGTCGGCCTCGGTCACCGTCGTCTCGCCGGAGCCGTAGACCTGGCCCGGGGCCAGGTCGTCGAGGTACAGGTCGCGCGTCATCGCCGTTCCCCTCCCGCCGCGACGAGGGCGGGCGGTCCTGCCCGCTCGCCGCGGAACCACGCGCCGGCCGCGACTGCGCCGGCATTGATGAGCCCCAGCGCCGCGAGGCCGAGGCCGAGGGCCAGGAAGACCCCGTCGAGCCCGAGGCCGAGGCGAAGCGCCAGGAGCCCGCCGCCGACCGACACCGCCATGCGGGCGAGCCCCGCTACCAGCGGCCAGCCGACCCGGCCGGCGCCCTGCGAGGCGAAGTAGAGCGCGAGCCCGACCCCGGAAAAGCCGTAGAACGGCCCGACGAGGTGCAGGTAGCGGGCGCCGACCGCGAGCATCTGGGAATCGTGCCCGAACAGGCCGAGGAACGGCAGCGGCCACAGGGCGGCGGCAAGGCCGATGGCCTCGGTCATCCCGCCGGCGATCGCGGCCCCGGTCCAGGCCACCTTCAGGGCGCGGGTCCGGTCGCCGGCGCCGATGCAGGTCCCGACCATCGCGCCGATCGGCGCGCCGAGGCCGAAGACGAGGGGCACGAGCAGGTATTCGAGCCGCGCGCCGGTGCCGTAGCCCGCGACCGCCGCCGGCCCGGCGGCGCCCGCGAAGGCGGTGGCGGCCGCGATCGTCACGTTGGTGGTGACGCTGACGATCGACGAGACGACGCCGATCCGCAGGATGTCGCGCAGGGGCGCCCAGGCGAGGCGCGGCGGGCGGCGGCTCGGCCGCAGGAGGCCGCGTCCCGCCCAGAGGTGGTGGGCGAAGACGAGGCTGCCGGCGGCGTAGTAGGCCAGCACCGCGACGCCGCCCCCGACGATGCCGAGGCCCGGGACCGGCCCGAACCCGTAGATGAGCGCCGGGGAGAGCGGCACCAGCACGGCGGCGCCGACGCTGATGACGATCGCCGGCAGCGCCATGTTGCCGGTGCCGCGGATCACCGCCGCGAGCGCGTTGAACAGCCAGACCAGCACCGCGCCGCAGAAGACCACGCCGCCGTAGGTGGTGGCCGCCGCGAGCGAGGCGCCCTCGCCCCCCATCGCCCGGTAGAGCGCCGGCCCGAAGGCGAGGTCGAGCCCCGTGGTGAGGAGGCCGAGGACGAGGGCGATGGCGGCGGCGTACCACGGCAGGGCGTCGGCGTCGGCACGCCGCCCGGCGCCCAGGCTGCGCGCCACCGCCGACAGGATGCCGCCGCCCATGGCGCCCGCGGAGATCATCTGCACCAGCATCAGCACGGGGAAGACCAGGGCCATGCCGGCGAGCGCGTCGGTGCCGAGGCCTGCGACGAAGGCGGTCTCGATCAGCCCGACCAGGGCCTGGACCAGCATGACGACGACGTTCGGCGCGGCGAGGCGCAGGAGCGTCGGCCCGATCGGGGCGTGGAGCAGGCGGTGGGTGCGCGCGTCCATCGGGCGGCACTCCTCATCTCGGTCGGTGCGTCCGGCGATCCCGGCGCCAGCGAATTAGTGGCATATGCCGGTTTTTCGTCAAGCGGGAAGGCGGAGGCCGGGACCGGCGCCTAGGCCCCGACCGGTACCCCCAGGGCCGCCAGCCGCTCGGCCTCGAAGGCCGCGAGGTCGAGATCGTCCTCCGGCAGGCGGGGCAGGAAGCGCTCGACCTGCTCGCACAGGACGAGGTCGGGGCGGACCCGCTCGACGTAGCCCCAGTCGAGGTTCGACGACCAGATGAAGTGGACCTCGCGAAACGTCTCGGCCAGCATCGCCGTCAGGCCGCCGGGCGAGAAGTTGGCGCAGGAATCCCCGAACAGCACCAGGGTGCGGGGGTCGGCGAGGGCCGAGCGGTTGCGGTAGACCGCGTGGGCGCCGCCATGCAGCTCGCCGAGGCGGCCGGCGGCCGCGTAGGCGTCAATCAGCCTGCCGCCGCCGACCCGCTCGGCGTCGCGCAGGAAGTCGTAGCGGCGCACGGTCTCGAGGGGCGGCGCGTCGAGCTTGTCGCCGATGTCGAGCACGGCCTCGAATTCCTCGAACGGCCGCTCCAGGAAGTCGGTGCGCGGCGCCGCGCGGCAGGCCCGGCAGATCAGCCGGTAGGCCAGCAGGCAGCCGTGGACGTTCCAGTGCGTGTCGGTGCGGTAATGCAGGTCCGGGCCGGCCCGCCGCGCCCGCATCGGCCCGAGCAGGTCGATCCAGGCCCGGCGCCCGGACCACGACCAGCGCATCAGGGCGCCGAGGCGATGGGCCGGGCCGAGGCGCGGGTCGAGGGCGAGGCCGTCGAAGCGGTCCTCGTAGAGGCTGAGCTTCTCGGGCACCACGAGGTGGAGGTAGCGCGCGCCGAGGCCCTCGCAGCGGCGCAGGCGCTGCACGATCAGCCGGCGCCAGCGGCGGGCGACCCGGCCGGCCGCGCGCCCGCGCCGGTACTGGCCCGCGACCTCGTTGGTGCCGCCGGTGAGGAAGAGCCAGCCGTCCTTGCCCGCGTGATACATCCGCTTCCCTGCCCGCGGCCCGCCCCGGCGCCCTGCCGCCCGGGCGGTCTGCTACCGCAGGATGGAAAAATAAAGGTGAGCGTCAGGGCTCGCGCAGCACCTTGGCCCCGTAGCGGCGGGTCCACTCGGCCAGGATGCGGGCCCGGTTGCGGGCCATCCAGTCGAGATCGTTGCGGATCATCCGCGCCTCGGCGTGGGGCGGGTAGACGGGCCCCGGGGTCGCGACGCCCGGATAGGCCACGATGGCGTAGCTGCGGGCGTAGAGCGCGTTGGCCTCGCGGCTCGCCGCCCAGTCCGCCACCCGCCGGGCGAGCGCCAGGTGCGGCCGGCCGGCCACCACCGCGAAGGCCTCGGCCTCCCAGCCGGTGCCGTCGACCGGCACCACGATGTCGATGGGCGCGCCCGCCGCCTTCTCGGCCGCGGCCCGCATGTCGAGGGAGAGGCCCGCGGCCTGGCGGCCCGCGGCGGCCTCCCGGCAGGGCCCCGAGCCGCTCGGCAGGTAGGCGGCGACGTTCTCGTGCAGGGCGTCCATGAAGGCCCAGCCCGCCTCCTCCCCGAGGGTCTGCAGCCAGGCCGCGACGAGGAGGTAGCCGGTGCCGGAGGAGGCAGGGTTCGGCATCACGACCCGCCCCTTGAACCCCGGGCCGATGAGGTCGCGCCAGAAGTTCGGGCGGGTGATCCGGTGCCGGCCCGCGACCTCGACGTTGAAGCAGATCACCCCCAGATAGGCGTCCATCCCGGTCCAGCTGTAGGGCGGCGTCGGATCGCGGAAGAACGGCCGCAGCGCCTCGACGCCGGCGGGGCGGTAGGGATCGAGGAGGCCGGCGGCCTCGAATTGCAGAAGGCTCGTGGCCGCGATCCCGAGCAGGAGGTCGGCCTGGGGCGCGTCGCGCTCGGCCAGCATGCGGTCGGTGACGATCCCGGTCGAGGCCCGCAGCCACGCGATCTCGACCTCGGGCACCGCCGCCTCGACGGCGCGGCGGATCGGGTCGAGCTGCTCGACCTCGAGGGCGGTGTAGGCGACGAGCCGGGTGCGCTCCGCCGCCGGCACGGGGGCGGCGAGGCCGGCGACCGACAGCGCGGTCGCCAGGGCGAGACCGGCGCACCGACGCAGGGCGCGGATCCCGCCCGCCCTCACGCTCCCGGATGCCGGCCCGTGCATCGCGCCTCCCTTCCGTCCAGTCCCGCCCTCGCGGGCATCGCGGTCGCCGCGTCGAGCGGAGCCCCCGGGATGGAGGTCTTCGATGACGGCACGGTGACCGGCCGCCGGGATCGTGCCACGGCGCGCCCGATGCCGGAAGCCGGGCAAGGTCGCGCGCGGGGCTGCCGCACGGAGAGATAGGTCGTTGATATTGCCGGTTGTTCCACGGCGGGAGGGTACCCACGCACCCCCGAACTGCTCTAGATTGCCGTACGGATCGCTTCCAGAGACGCCACGGTATGACCCAACCGACTCCGCCAGTCGCCCTGATCGCGGATGACGACGACTTCTTCCGCCTCGCCGTGGTGGCGATCCTGACCCGCAGCTTCGGGTTCGCGGAGGTCGTCGAGACCGGCTCGCTCGACGCCGCCCTCGACCAGCTCTCGACCCGGCGGGGCGCCGTGACCCTAGCGCTGTTCGATCTCGCGATGCCCGGCATGGAGGGGCCTGGGAGCCTGAGCGCGGTGCGCGAGTGCTTCCCGTCCGTGAAGGTGGCGGTGGTCTCGGCCTCGACCGAGCGCAACAAGATCCTCACCGCCCTCGAGGTCGGGGTCCACGGCTACGTACCGAAGGGGATCGGCTCGGCCGAGCTGACCCGGGCGGTCGGGATGATCCTCGACGGCCAGATCTTCGTGCCGGCCTCCCTGGCGGTGCTCGACGGCGCGGGCCCCCGCCCGGCGGTCGAGGCGCGCCCGGCTGCCCTCGACGGGCGCCAGCCCCGCCTCCCCGACCTGACCCCGCGCCAGCGCGACGTGCTGGCGCTCCTGGTCGAGGGGCGCTCGAACAAGGAGATCGCCCGGCGGCTCCAGCTCGGCGAGGGCACCGTCAAGGTGCACATGGCGGCGCTCCTGCGCAGCCTCGGGGTCCAGAACCGGGCCGCGGCCGCGGTGGTCGGCGCGCGGCTGCTGGCGGATTGAGGCGGCCGGGACGCGATCCGGACATCGAACGGGACGCCTCATCCAAATTGAGGATGACGTCTCGGGGGCCATGCCGAGCGCTGTTCTCCCGTCCGCGCCGCAACGCGCCAGACGCCGCCGCGTCGGGCGGTAATCGTCGACGGGCAAGCGGCGCAATTCGATTTGCCGGCACTGACCTTGGGTCATGCGGCGGTCAGAGTTCGTCACTTGACACAGGGGCCGGCTGCCGTATCAGCTTGCGATGTGGCAGGTCGGAGGACGGCAGGCGCTCGCATCAGCGATCGAGCGCCCGGTCGCAACGTGACGGTGGGCGGGCCTATCGCCGGCACGCTCCGATCGGGTGCGTGACGGAACGTGGCGGGATCGAGCGATGGATCGGGAAGCGATCGGAACCGGGAACATCCTCGCTGCCCTCGACGCCCTGCTGAACCTGCCGCCGCTGAAGAAGTCGCCGCAACTCTCCGCCTTCCTGGCCTACGTGGTGCGCGAGAGCCTGGCCGGCCGCGGCAGCCTGCTCAAGTCCTACACCATCGCGACCGACGCCCTCGGGCGCTCCTCCAACTTCGATCCGGCGACCGACGCCATCGTGCGGGTCGAGGCCCGGCGCCTGCGCCAGGTGCTGCAGCAGGTCTACGCCGATCCCGCCTGCGCGCTCGCCGTGCGCATCGACCTGCCGCTGGGCCGCTACGAGCCGAGCTTCCGGCAGATCGCGCCCGTGACGGCCGGAACGCCCCCGGCGAGCCCGGACGAGCCGGCGGACGGCATTCGCGAGAGCGAGCAGCGCTACCGCGCCCTGGTCGAGGCGAGCGCGGCGGTGGAGTGGCGCTCCGGCCCGGACGGCAGCCTGATCCAGACCTTCGGCCTCAGCGCCCGGACCGGCCTGTGCGATTCCGACCTGCAGGGCTTCGGCTGGCTCGACGCCCTGCACCCGCACGACCGCGCCGGCATCGAGACGCTGTGGCGGGCCTGCTGCCAGAGCGGCACGCCCCTCGACGCCACCTACCGGGTCCGCCATCGCGGCGGCCAGTACCGCTGGATGCTCGGCCGCGCGGTGCCGCTCGAGAACGCCGACGGGACGATCCGCGAGTGGGTCGGCACGATGGCCGACATCGACGAGCAGGTCCGCGCCGCCGAGGCCCTGCGCACCAGCGAGGAGCGGCTGCGCCTCGCCATGGAGGCGGCGGAGATGATGGCCTGGGACGTCGATCCGGTCACCCGGCAGGTCACCTGCTCGGAGATCGGGTATCGCCTGATGGGGGTGACGACCGGGCCGCTCGACGATTTCCTGGCGATGATCCTGCCGGAGGACTTGCCCCGCGTGCTGGCCAGCCTCGAACCGGCCCTGCGGGGCGAGGCGTCCTACGATGCCCAGTACCGCATCACCGATCACGAGGGGCGGCTGCGCTGGCTCTCGGCCCGCGGCAGCCTGGTTCGGACGCCCGGCAGCGGCGGCCGGCTGATCGGGGTCGCCTGCGACATCACCCGCCGCTACGCCGACCCGCCCGCCGCCGCCCAGGACCGGCGGATCTCCGCCTGAGCCGCGGGCGTCCCGCGCGTCCTCGATCCTGAGCGACGGTCGCGTCAGGCCGCGGCCTTGGCGGGGCGCGGCGTGCGCGGCGCGGCGCGCTTGCGGGGCGGCTTCGTGGCGGGGGCGGCCGGTGCGGCGCCGCGCACGCGCTCGCTGCCCTGGCGCTCGCCCGCCTCCCACTCGCCCCGGCGCCACCAGCCCTGCCAGCTCCAGGCGCCCGGGCCGGTGACGGCGTAGAGCACGAAGCCGGCGGCGAGGCCGATCTGGGCCAGGAACAGCTCCTGCTCGACCCGCGCGACGGCTCCGGAAAACTCCCAGAACCGGTGCAGCAGGAGCCCCGCCACGACCGCGTGGAGGCCGAGGCCCAGGCCGACGAGGCGCGGCAGCAGCCCGAGCGCCAGGAGCAGCGGCCCGAACAGCCCGATCACCACCGAGGCGGTCGCGACGGCGTTCGGGTACGGCATCCCCGTCCCCGCCAGGGTGAGGGCGAAGCCCGAGGGGTTGAGCGCCCGCCCGATCGCCGCCGGCAGCAGGGATGCGGCCAGGAGCAAGCGCCCGGCGAGCAGGATTCCGTCGTTGCGCGCAGCCATCCCGAGACATCCCCGTCGTGTGAGGCCGGGACGGTGGACCGCGGGCGGTTAAGGGGGCTCTAGCGGGTCCCGCCTCCAAAGAGGCGGCCGCGCTCCGTCCACAGCACCGTGGCGAGGCCGAGCCCGCTGAGCGCGCCGTAGCCGATCGCGAGCGGCAGGACGGTCCCGTCGAAGGACTGCCCGACGAGCAGGCCGCAGAAGGCGGCCAGCAGGGTGGTGTAGAACCCGATGAACGAGGAGGCGGTGCCGGCGATCGCCGCCAGCGGCTCCATCGCCAGGGCGTTGAAGTTCGGCATCGCGAAGCTCATCAGGAACTGGCACGCCGCCAGGGTGGCGATCAGCAGCCACAGGGGCGGCCTCCCGGAGAAGGCCAGGATCAGCCCGAGCTGCAGGCAGGCGGCGACGAACAGCCCGAGCATGCCCGCATGGGCGAGCCGGCGCATGCCGAGCCGGCGCACCAGGCGCGCGTTGATCAGCGTCGCCAGTCCCATCGCCCCGGCGATCAGCGCGAAGGCGACCGGGAAGAGCGGCCCGAGATGGTAGAGGCCGGTATCGAAGATGGCCTGGGCCGAGCCGACATAGCCCATGATGCAGCCGGTGGTGAGCCCCAGCGCCGTGGCGTAGCCGATCGACGCCCGCGTCCGGACCGTGACGGCGATGCCCGATCCGATCGCCCGGGCCGAGACCGGCCGGCGGAAGGCCGGGTGCAGGGTCTCGGGCAGGCGCCAGCCGAACCAGGCCAGGGTGACGAGGGCGAGCGCCAGCATCATGCCGAAGATCAGGCGCCAGCTGCCGGCGAGCAGGACGGCGCCGCCGAGCGACGGCGCGAGGATCGGCACGATGAGGAAGACCATCATGCAGAACGACATCACCCGGGCCATGTCGCGCCCCTCGTAGCGGTCGCGCACGATCGCGACCGCGAGCACCCGGCCGGCGGCCCCCCCGATGCCCTGGATCGCCCGGGCGAGCAGCAGCACCTCGAAGCTCGGCGCCAGCATCGCCAGCACGCTGCCGGCGAGGTAGATCGCGATGCCGACGATCAGGGCCGGGCGCCGCCCGGTCCCGTCCGAGACCGGGCCGTAGAGGAGCTGGGCGGTGCCGAAGCCCAGCATGTAGACGTAGACCAGGAGCTGCAGCCGGTTCGGGTCCTGGACCGCGAAGTCGCGCTGGATCGCCGGGAAGGCCGGCAGGAAGCTGTCGATGGTGACGGCGGTCAGGCCCATCATCAGGGCCATCAGGGCCACGAACTCGACGAAGCGAGGGCCCGCCCAGGCCGCAATCTCCGCAGCCCCGGTCTCCTCCGGAACCTCGGTGGGGACCCGTGCCGTCCCGCCGCTCGCGCTGCTCGCCATGGTGCTCCCGGGCGGCCGGCCTGTCGGGATGCCGGCGCGGCCCGAGCAGTGCCGGAGCGCGGCGACGCCCGCAAGGCGTGCAGGGGCATGGCAGCGATGCGGCGGTCCCGCCCGCCGTCGCCGCCCGCTCGCGGCTCCGCCGCGCGGCGGGTACGCACGCCGCCGGAACGCCGGAACACGGCTGTAAGATCAAGAGCCGTCCGATCTGGGAAAACATTCAAGAAGACGACGTTTCGTCGATTAAGAGACGAGTAGGTGTTGCGACCTAAGAAATTCCGGTCCGAGGCCTCGAAGGAGGGCGACCGTGAGTGCCGGCCCTTCCCCGCAGCAAGACGAGACATTCCGCCTGGATTGGCTGCTGCGCTTCGATTCCCGCACCGACCTGCGCTACGAGGCGGAGCACGGCCGGGAGCGCGTCGCCGCGTTGCGCCACATCGTTCTGTTCGGCTTGCCCATCTACAACGTCGACATCGTCACCAGCCTGTGGCTGACGCCGGACATCGTCGCGCCGAGCATCGTCTGCCACCTGCTGATCGTCACGCCGGTCTCCCTGGTGCTGGTCTGGCTGATCACGCGTGTCGGGCCGACCTGCCGCGAGGTGCTCGCCCTCCTGGGGATGATCGGGGCCGCCGCCATTCCCGTCCTGCTGTTCTGGCTGACGACGTCGCCGCGCGGAGCCTACATGTTCCACGGGGCGATCCTGACGATCGTCTACGGCAACATGCTGCTGGCGCTGCGCTTCCGGTACGCCCTCGTCTTCACGGGCGTGGTCTTCCTGTTCGCCGTCCTGGCCGCCGCCACCAAGGCCGGCCTCGACCCGGGCCTGCGCTTCGCCCTGCCGGTGCAGTTCGCCACGGGCAGTACGTTCAGCCTCTACGCCAACTACCGGATGGAGCGGCAGCGCTGCCGCGAGTACCTCCGGGTGCGGGCCGCGCAATCCGCCTCCGAGGCGGCCGAGGCGGCGCGCCGGCGCTACCAGGACCTCTCGGGCACCGACGCCCTCACCGGCCTGCCCAACCGCCGCCTCCTCGACGAGCGGGTCGAGGACTGGCTGTCGGAGGACCGCGCCCTCGCCCTGATGATGATCGACGTCGACCACTTCAAGCCGTTCAACGACACCCTCGGCCACCCGGAGGGCGATGCCTGCCTGCGCCGGGTGGCCGCCGTGTTCTCGGGCGTCGCGACCGGTCCCGACATCCTGGCCGCCCGCTTCGGCGGGGAGGAATTCACGGTCGTCGTGCGCGATGTCGGGGCCCTGGAGGCGGCCCGGCTCGCCGCCGCCCTGGTGCGCGCCGTCGAGAACCTCGGCATCCCCCATCCGGGCCGTCGGGACGGCATCGGCGTGGTCACCGTCAGCGTGGGCGTCGCGCACAAAGCCGCCGACGTGATCCGCACCCGCAACGCCCTGGTCGAGCAGGCCGACCAGGCGCTCTACCAGGCCAAGCGCCGGGGGCGGAACCGCTACGCCCTCGCGGACGGCGTCGTCCCCGTGGCGGCGGCCGGGTAGTCCGACGGTCCCGCGGGAGATTGCCCGCTCGCGCGACGGGTTCATGCCTCGGCGTCGCTCCCGGGTGGTGCAGCCGGCCCGGTCCCGGATCCTGCGCGGCGGCCGAGGCGGCGAGGACGCCGTCATCCAGGTCGCGGATGGCCGAGGCCGCGGAGGTGCGGAGCGTCGTCCGGCCGGCGCCCCGGCAGGAAGGCGGCGCCGGGCCGCGCATATCCTCCGACGTCCCGCCTGCCCTTGCAGAACAGGGTGCAAGTCAAGCAGGATAGGAAGATGGTCCGTCGTAACCCGCTCGGCTCTTAAGAAGAGGGTAGGCCTTATGACGTAAGGAAGATCGAACTCGTCACGTTGGCGGCACAAAAAGGGGCGTGATCTTGCCTGCCGGCCTTCCCGCAGAGCCCGACCGGACCGGACGCCTGGATTGGCTGCTGCGCTTCGATTCCCGCACCGAGGCGGAGTACGAGGCGGAGCATGGCCGGGAGCGCGGCGCCGCGTTGCGCCAGATCATCCTGATCGGCCTGATCTTCTACAACGCCTACAACTTCACCGGCATGATGCTGATGCCGGACATCGCCGAACTGAGCGTCGTCGCGCACCTCCTGGTCGTCACGCCGGCCTCCGCGCTGCTGGCCTGGCTGGTCGTGCATCTCGGGTCGAACCTTCGCGAGATGCTGATCCTGTCCGCGATGATCGCCGTCGTCGCGGCGCCGCTATTCCTGTTCTGGCTGACGGCTGCCCCGCTCGGCGCCTACACGTTCCACGAGTCGGTCCTGGCGATCGTCTACGGCAACCTGCTTCTGGCGCTGCGCTTCCGGCACGCCCTCGTCTTCACGGGCGTGGTCTTCCTGCTCGCCGTCCTGGCCGCCGCCACCAAAGCCGGCCTCGACCCGGAACTGCGCTCCGCCCTGCTCGTGCAGTACGGCACCGGCTGCACCTTCAGCCTCTACGCCAACTACCGGATGGAGCGGCAGCGCTGCCGCGAGTACCTCCGGGTGCAGGCCGCGCAATCCGCCTCCGAGGCGGCCGAGGCGGCGCGCCGGCGCTACCAGGACCTGTCGGGCACCGATCCCCTCACCGGCCTGCCCAACCGCCGCCTCCTCGACGAGCGGGTCGAGGACTGGGTCTCGGCGGACCGCGCCCTCGCCCTGATGATGATCGACGTCGACCACTTCAAGCCGTTCAACGACACCCTCGGCCACCCGGAGGGCGATGCCTGCCTGCGCCGGGTGGCCGCCGTGTTCTCGGGCGTCGCGACCGGTCCCGACATCCTGGCCGCCCGCTTCGGCGGGGAGGAATTCACGGTCGTCGTGCGCGATGCCGGTGCGCCGGAGGCGGTCCGGTTCGCCGCCGGCCTGGTGCGCGCCGTGGCGGCGCTCGGGATCGCGCATCCCGGGCGTCCGGACGGCCTCGGCGTGGTCACGGTCAGCGTCGGCATCGCGCTCAAGACGGCGGGCGCCGCCCGTGACCGGGACGCGCTGTTCGCCGAGGCCGACCAGGCGCTCTACCGGGCCAAGCGCAGGGGGCGGAACGGACACGCCCGGGCGGAGGGCGACGGGGCCATCGCGGCGATCCCGTCGATGGGCGGGATCGCGCGATCCGCCTGATCCGATCGGCGGCGCCGGACCCCTCCCGCGTCGCCCGGGCCTGCCGCCGACGGCGAGGGGTGACGAGGCGGCCGTGCCGCGGGGAGCGCGGGACGTCCGGTCAGCGGCCGGTGCAGCGCAGGGCCTCGCGCTGGCAGGCGAAGCCCGGGGTCGAGCAATGGACCCCGTCGGTGCCGCGGGTGCAGACGCGGCAGGAATCGGTCCATTCGCGGCAGCCCGGATCGTCGGCGGGCGATACGATCGCCGTGTGAGGGGCGGCATGGGGCACCGGCCCGCCGGCCGGTGCGAAGTTGGCGACGAGGATCGTCGCCAGGGTGGCGCCGGCGGCGATCCAGGCGAAGGCGGCGTCGCGGGAGCGGTCGGGTCGGGTCTCGGCCATGCCGAGGGTCCTCACCCGCCGCTCCTCGCCTGTCAATCCGCCTACTCGGCCGCCCGGGCCGCGGGCGTCCCCACGCCGGCGGCGGCGAGGCGCGGCGCCGCCGAGGCCTCGGCGACCGGCAGCTCGTCCTCCTCGGCCAGGACCACGAAGCGGCCGGCCTCGCCGTCATAGACCAGGAGGTGGCCGGTCTCGATCTCGAACAGCCAGCCGTGCAGGGTGAGCTGGCCCGAGGCGAGCGCGCTCGCCACCGCCGGATGGGTGCGCAGGTGGTTGAGCTGCGCCAGCACGTTCTCCATCGCCAGGGCGTGCAGGCGGCGCTTGTCGTCGATGTCGTCCGGATAGGCGTCGCAGACGATCTTGCGGGCGGCCTCGCCGTGGCGCAGCCAGGCGGCGACGCTCGGCATCTTCTCGGCCAGCCCCGGGGTCAGCAGGCCCTTCATCGCGCCGCAATCCGAGTGGCCGCAGACGACGATGTCGCGCACGTTGAGCGCCATCACGGCGTACTCGACCGCCGCGGTCACGCCGCCCATCATGGTGGCGAAGGGCGGAACGATGTTGCCGACGTTGCGGGTGACGAACAATTCGCCCGGACCGGCCTGGGTGATCAGCTCGGGCACGACCCGGGAATCGGCGCAGGAGATCACCAGCGCCTTCGGCTTCTGGCCGTCATGGACGAGGCGCTGATAGACCGAGCGCTGGCTCGGGAAGACCTGCTCGCGGAACTGGGTGAACCCCTGAACGATATTGTCCATCATCGGAAAGACCTCCTCTCGCCGGCCGCGACCGTGCGGGCCCCGGGGGAGCCGCGCCATGATCCGGAGAACGTGGCAGGCGCGCCCGGGTTGCCCTGCGTCGTGCCTCTGCCTGTGCGTCATCTGGCCCGGCACCGGGGCGGGATGAGAAGCCGGCCGCGACCGTGGCCGGACGATGCGGAGGTGCGACGCGCTATGACGGCGCGGCGATTTCTGCGACGAAGGTCCCGCCCGAGAAGCCGCCTCCCCTGTTCGGAGCCCCGCCATGCACCCGCACACCTTCCTCTGCGTCGATGCCCATACCTGCGGCAACCCGGTGCGGGTGGTCGCCGGCGGGGGGCCGGTCCTGCCCGACGTGTCCATGGGCGAGAAGCGGCAGATCTTCCTCAGCCGGCACGACTGGGTGCGCCGCGCCCTGATGTTCGAGCCGCGCGGCCACGACGCGATGTCGGGCTCGATCCTCTACCCGCCGTCGCGGGAGGATTGCGAGCTCGGCATCCTGTTCATCGAGGTCTCGGGCTGCCTGCCGATGTGCGGCCACGGCACGATCGGCACCGTCACGGTGGCCCTGGAGCAGGGCTTCGTGGTGCCCCGCGTCGAGGGCCGCCTCGCCCTCGAGGTCCCGGCCGGCAAGGTCGAGGTCGAGTACCGCCGCGACGGCCGCTTCATCGAGGAGGTCCGGCTCTACAACATCCCGAGCTACCTGCACGCGGCCGACGTCCGGGTCGAGGTGCCGGGCCTCGGGGAGCTCACCGTCGACGTCGCCTACGGGGGCAACTTCTACGCCATCGTCGAGCCGCAACCCGGCTGGGCCGGCCTCGACGCCATGACGTCGGCCGACATCCTGACCCTCTCCCCCCGGGTGCGCGAGGCGGTGCAGCGGGCGGTGGCTCCGGTCCACCCGGAGGATCCGCGGATCCACGGCTTGAGCCACGTGCTATGGGCCGACCGGCCGAAGCATCCCGAGGCCCATGCCCGCAACGCGGTGTTCTACGGCGACAAGGGCATTGACCGCTCGCCCTGCGGCACCGGCACCTCGGCCCGGATGGCACAGCGGGTCGCGAAGGGCCTGCTCAAGGTCGGCGACGACTTCGTGCACGAGAGCATCATCGGCACGCTGTTCCACGGCCGGGTCGAGAGCGCCGCCGAGGTGGGCGGGCGGGCCGCCATCCGCCCGAGCATCGGCGGATGGGCCCGGGTGATCGGGCACAACACGATCCTCGTCGACGAGCGCGACCCCCTCGCCTTCGGCTTCCAGATCGCGTGAATCGGAGCGGGGCGTGCCTATTGCGACGCCCCCTCCCCGATCACCGTGAAGCCTTGCGCCTCGAAGAAGCGCCGGGCGGCCTTGCTCCGCAGGTAGGCGAGGAAGCGCTGACCGCCCTCGCCCTTGGCCTCCGCGGTGACCGCGAACGGATAGATCACCGGCGGGTGGCTGTCGGCGGGAAAGACCCCCACCACCCTGACGCCCGGATCCGACTTCGCGTCGCTCTCGTAGACGACGCCGAGCGGCGCCTCGCCGCGTGACACGAGGGCCAGCGCCGCCCGCACGTTGTCGGCCTGTGCGAGCCGCGGCTGCACCTGCGCCCACAGACCCAGCGTCTCGAACGCCGCCTTGGCGTACTTGCCGATCGGCACCGAATTCACCTCGCCGGTGGCGAGCCGGCCGTCGGGGCCGAGCGCCCGGGCGAACCACTCCGGCGTGAACGCCGCCTCGGCGACCGTCGCGTCCTTCGGCGCCACCACGACGAGGCGGTTGCCGAGCAGGTTCACCCGGGTCCCGGGCCGGATCAGCTTGCGGGCGGCGAGGTAGTCCATCCATTCGAGGTCGGCCGAGGCGAACAGGTCGGCGGGCGCCCCCTGCTCGATCTGGCGGGCGAGCGCCGAGGAGGCGGCGTAGCTCGCCCGCACCGGAACCCCGCTCTCGGCCGTGAAGGCTTTGCCGGCCTCGTCGAGGGCGTTCTTCAGGCTCGCGGCCGCGAACACCGTCGTCGGCTCCGCCGCGGCGGCTGGGGCCGCGAGCAGCATCAGGCAGGCGGCCCAGAGGGCGCGGGTGCGGCGCATGGCAGGGGTCCTCGGCTCGTCGCGACGGGACGTTCGATCGTCGCGTTATATGCAGCTGCACATAGCGCCGACCAGTCCCGCTCCGTCCGGGCGCCCGCTTTTCCCGCGGCCACCAACCATCGTCGGGTTCCCGCGCCGTACTGCCGCGTGCGACACTGGCCCAAACGAACAAGACGGCGTCCGGGGGGAACCATCGCCATGCTGCTCTACGAGCACCCGCTCTCGTCCTATGCGCAGAAGGTGAAGATCGCCCTGCGCGAGAAGGGCGTGACCTTCACCGCCGAGCTGCCCGAGACCTTCGGCACCGGCCGGACCGACGGTCCCTTCGCGGCGGCCAATCCCCGCGCCGAGGTGCCGGTGCTGGTCGACGGCGAGGTCCGGATCTTCGAATCGACCGTGATCCTCGAATACGTCGAGGAGCGCTGGCCCGAGCCGCCGCTGCTGCCGCGCGACCCCGCGGCCCGCGCCCAGGCCCGCATGACCGAGGAGGTCTGCGACACCCAGTACGAGGCGGTGAACTGGGGCTTCGGCGAGATCCTGTGGTTCCGCCGCGCCGACGGAGCGCTCGCCGACCACCTGCGGGCGCAGGCCGCGGCGCAGACGAAGACCTTGCAGGACTGGCTCGCCGGCCGCCTCGGCGAGGCGGAGTGGTTCGGGGGGGCGTCCTTCGGCTGGGCCGACGCGGCGGCGGCCCCGTTGGTCAACCGCTCGGTGCATTACGGGCTCGGGCCCCGCGAGGGCAGCCGGCTCGCGCGCTGGCATGCCCGGGTGCGCGAGCGCCCGTCCGTGGCGCGGACCTTCCGGGAGTTCGACGCGGCGGCGGCCCGGATGGCCGAGGCCGCCGACCTCTACACCACCGGCGGGCGCCGGCGCGAGTACCGCGACCACCGCCTCGAATGGATGGTGAAGTCCGGCGGCGTCGAGGTGGTGCTGGCGGGCCTGCGCGACCTCAACATCCGCTTCCCCTGGCCCGAGGGCAGCGCCCGGCCCGCCGCCGACGCATCCTGACGCGCTCTTCCCCACATCCCGACACCCGCCGCTCCCGGGAGACCCCATGCACCCCCTGCGCATCCTCGACCGCCTCGAGGAGATCCTGATCGCGAGCCTGATGGCCGGCGCGACGCTGCTGATCTTCGTCGCCGTCGTGCACCGCTACGCGTCGAGCATCGACGCCCTCTATCCCATCACCGCCGCGATCCACCTCTCCTGGGCCCAGGAGCTGTGCATCTACATGTTCGTCTGGATGGCGAAGTTCGGCGCGGCCTACGGCGTGCGCACCGGCATCCATGTCGGCGTCGACGTGGCGGTGAACCAGCTGCCGCCGGCCTGGCGCAACCGGATCGTCCTGTTCGGCCTCTTCTGCGGCGCCCTGTTCACGGCCGTCGTCGGCACGATGGGCGCGCGCTTCGTCTACGGCCTCGTCGATACCGACCAGACCACCCCCGACCTCGAGATCCCGAGCTGGATCGTCTACCTGGCGATCCCGCTCGGCTCCTACCTGATGTGCTTCCGCTTCCTGCAGGTCGCCTGGAGCTTCTGGCGCACCGGGGAGCTGCCCCACCACGATCCGGGCCACGTCGAGGGCGTGGTCGAGAGCCCGCACGCTGCCGAAGACCTGGCCAGGGATCTGGCGAACGAGACCCGCACCGGAGGCACCGCCCGATGAACGCCGCCATCATCTTCGGGCTGCTCATCGCCCTGATGCTCACCGGCATGCCGATCTCGATCGCGCTTGGCCTGTCGGTGCTCACCTTCCTGTTCACCATGACCACCGTGCCGATCGAGGCGGTGGCGCTGAAGCTGTTCACCGGGATCGAGAACTTCGAGATCATGGCGATCCCGTTCTTCATCCTGTCGGGCAACTTCCTCACCCATGGCGGCGTCGCCCGGCGGATGATCAACTTCGCCACGGCGATGATCGGTCATTGGCACGGGGGCTTGGGCCTTGCCGGCGTCATGGCCTGCGCTCTGTTCGCCGCCATCTCGGGCTCGAGCCCGGCCACCGTCGTGGCGATCGGCTCGATCATCCTGCCCGCCATGGTGGCGCAGGGGTTCCCGAAGCGCTTCGGCGCCGGCGTCATCACCACCTCCGGCGCGCTCGGCATCCTGATCCCGCCCTCGATCGTCATGGTGATGTACTCGGTGGCGACGAGCGGCGCGGTGGTGACCGGGCCCGACGGCGCGCGCGTCTCCTCGGCCTCGATCTCGACCCTGTTCGTCGCCGGCGTGATCCCGGGCCTGATGCTGGCGGCGTTGCTCGGCCTCACCACCTGGTACCGGGCGCGCAAGTTCGGCTACCCGCGCATGCCCAAGGCCAGCTGGCGCGAGCGCTGGGTCGCGTTCCGCAAGTCGGTCTGGGGCCTGCTGCTGATCGTGCTGGTCTTGGGCGGCATCTACAGCGGCGCCTTCACGCCGACCGAGGCGGCCGCCGTCAGCGCGGTCTACGCCTTCGTCATCGCGCTGTTCGTCTACCGGGACCTCACCTGGCGCGACGTGCCGCGGGTGCTGCTCGACTCGGCCAACATGAGCGCGATGCTGCTCTACATCATCACCAACGCGGTCCTGTTCTCGTTCCTGATGACGAGCGAGCAGATCCCGCAGGCGATGGCGAGCTGGATCACCGGGGCCGGCCTGAACTGGGTGGTGTTCCTGCTGATCGTCAACCTCCTGCTGCTCGTCGCCGGCAACGTGATGGAGCCCTCCTCCATCGTGCTGATCATGGCGCCGATCCTGTTCCCGATCGCCGCCAAGCTCGGCATCGACCCGGTGCATTTCGGCATCCTGATCGTGGTCAACATGGAGGTCGGCATGTGCCATCCCCCGGTCGGCCTCAACCTCTACGTGGCGTCCGGCATCACCCGCATGGGGATCACCGAGCTGACCATCGCGGTCTGGCCGTGGCTGCTCACGATGCTGGGCTTCCTGGTGGTCGTGACCTACGTGCCGGCGATCTCGCTGTGGCTGCCGCGGATGCTCGGCATGATGTGAGACCCGGGCCGGCTCCCTCGCTCCGGCAGCGCGCGAGGGAGCCGGCCCGGCCGGGTGCCCATGATCCGGATGCCGATGATCCCGGCGCTCATGATCCCGGCGCTCATGATCCCGGTACCGGGGTGCGGCCCGGGGCCGCGCGAATGAAGGGGCGTCCGCGACTTTTCCAAAACCGACTTTACCCTTCGTCAGGTAATGGAACGTAACGGTTATCTGCTTTCATCGGCAGATCGATCCGACGTGCGCCTTCCTGGACGATACCTCCCGGCCCTCCCTGCCGCCTGCTGGCTCGCCCTGGCGCTGCTGGTCCCGGTCCTCGTCGCGCTCGCGCCCCGCTCCGGCACCGTCGCGGTGCTCGGGCCTCCCGCGGCCGGGGCGGCGGGAGCCGCCCGCATCGTCGCGGCGGCGGGCGGCGTCCTCCTGCGGGCCGGCCGCCTCGACGGCCTTCTGATCGCCTCCTCGAACGAACCGGGCTTCACCCGCCGCCTCTACGCGGCCGGGGCCTGGCTCGTCGTGCATCCGGCGCTGGCCGGTCCCTGCGCGCCCCCCTCTTCGCTTCCCCCGACGGACCCGCTCCCGCGATGATGACCATCGACTCGCTCCGGCGCGCCTTCGCGCGCGTCCTGGTGACGCTCCTGTGGCTGCACCTGCCGGTGCTCGCCGCCACGCAGATCCTGGTCGGCGGGATCGATCCCGTTCCGCTGGCCGGCGCCGGCCTGCTCGCCCTGGTCACCACGCTGCTGTGGTGGCGCGACCCGATCGGCCTGCCGACCCGGCTCACCAGCGCCGTCGCCCTCATCGGCATGCCGGCCCTCCTGATCGCCGCCCTCGACGGCCATCCCTGGCAGGCCGACACCCACATGTACTTCTTCGCCTGCCTCGCCGTGCTGGTCGGCTGGTGCGACTGGCGGGTGCTGCTGGCGGCGGCGGGCGCGACGGCGCTGCATCACCTCGTCCTCAGCCTCACCGTGCCGGCCCTGGTCTTCCCCGGCAGTGGCACCGGCGACATCGCCCGGGTGGTGCTCCACGCGGTGATCGTGCTGATCGAGACCGGGGTCCTGATGTGGGTCGCGCACCGGGTCGCGCTCGCCTGCTCGGCCCTCGACACCGCCGAGGCGGCCGCGGTCCAGATCGATGCCTTGCGCCGGCTCGAGGCCGAGCGGAGCCTCGCCGAGGGCGAGGCCGAGCGGGCGCGCCGGGCCGCGACGCGGCATCTCGCCGACGGGTTCGAGGTCGCGGTCGGCGGCATCGTCGGGGAGGTCTCGCAGGCCGCCGGCGATCTCCAGGCCACTGCCCACACCCTCTCGACGGCGGCCGACCGCAACGCCGCCCAGGCGCGCACCGTGGCGGGCGCCGCCGCCGACACGGCCGAGGCGGTCGACGCCATCGCCGGGGCGATGAAGGATCTCGGCGCCTCGGTCGCCGAGATCGGCCGCCAGGTCGAGGCATCGGCCGATCGCGCCGAGGCGGCGGTGGGCGAGGCCGCCCGCACCGCGGAACTGGTGCGCGACCTGAGCGAGGCCGCGACGCGGATCGGCGACGTGGTCGGGCTGATCTCCTCGATCGCCGACCAGACCAACCTGCTCGCGCTCAACGCCACGATCGAGGCGGCTCGGGCCGGGGCCGCCGGCCGCGG
The DNA here is from genome assembly GCF_003173755.1 of Methylobacterium terrae. Lineage (NCBI taxonomy): Bacteria > Pseudomonadati > Pseudomonadota > Alphaproteobacteria > Hyphomicrobiales > Methylobacteriaceae > Methylobacterium > Methylobacterium terrae. The sequence goes on along the minus strand of NZ_CP029553.1, from coordinate 3,020,056 downwards.
CTTCGCGGTGGTCGCCGCCGAGGTCAAGGAACTCGCCGGCCAGACGGCGCGAGCGACCGACGAGATCACCGGCCAGATCGGCCGGATCCAGGCCTCGACCGAGCAGGCGGTCGGTGCCATCGGGGCGATCGGCGGCCGCATCCGCGAGATCAGCGCCGTGACCGGGGCGATCGCGGCGGCGGTCGAGGAGCAGGATGCGGCGACGCAGGAGATCATCCGGACCGTCGGCGCGGCGGCGACCGGGACCGGCGCGGTGCGCGAGACGATCGAGGCGGTCGCCGGCCTCGCGGGCGAGACCGGGCTCGCCGCCGAGCGGATGCTGGCCTCCGCCTCGGCGCTGTCGCGCCAGGCCGGGCACCTCGACGGCGAGGTCCGCGACTACGTCGCCTCGGTGCGGACCGGGTGACGGGCGGGGGTGGGATCCCGGGCTTCGCGCCCCGGCGGGATGCGGTAGGATCGCCGGGCGGTCCCGTCCCGAAGGAGCCTGCCATGTCGCTCGTGATCCCGGTCATCCTCGGCTCGGTGCGCCAGGGGCGCAACGGCCTGCGCGCCGCCCGTTACCTGGTCCAGGCCCTCGAAGCCCGCGGCCACGAGGCGCCGCTGGTCGATCCGGCGGAACTCGCCCTGCCGTTGCTCACGCGGATGTACAAGGAGTACCCGAAGGGCGAGGCGCCCGAGGCCCTGGAGCGCCTCGCCGCCCTCTACCGCCGGTCGGACGGCGTCGTGGTGGTCTCGGCGGAGTACAACCACAGCATCCCGCCGGCCCTGTCGAACACCCTCGACCATTTCCTGGAGGAGTATTTCTGGAAACCCTCGGCGATCGTCTGCTACTCGGCCGGCCGCTACGGCGGCGTGCGGGCGGCGATGCAGCTGCGCGCCATGCTGGGCGAACTCGGCACCCCGAGCATCCCGTCGCTGCTGCCGATCCCCGAGGTGCACAAGGCGCTGGACGAGGACGGCCGCCCGCTCCAGCCCTGGCTCGAACGCCCGACCGGCCGGTTCCTCGACGAACTGACGTGGTACGCCGAGGCTTTGCGGGAGAAGCGAAGGGGTGGCGTGCCGTACTGAACGCTTCGGCGCGCACCGAACCATCCGTGGGACGTGCAGGAGTAGCGTCCGGCGCCGGCCATCGATCGCGCCGGCGAGGATCGACCATGAACGCAGAGGCCGCCTTCCGCCACATCCACGAGCGATGGCACGATGCCGTCGTGCGCCGAGACATCGACGGGCTGATGGCGCTCTACGCCGACGACGCCGTCCTCGAGAGCCCGCTGGTCTGGGCGTCCCTGCCGGAGGGCGGAACCGGCATCCTCACGGGCAAGGCCGCGATCCGGGACTTCTTTGCGCTCGGGTTCCGGTCGCCGCAGAACGGCCTCGGCCGCTGGCACCGCAGCGGTGTCTTCTTCTCGGAAGGGCAGCAGCTGGCCTGGGAATACCCGCGCGAGACGCCCGACGGCGATCAGATCGACCTGATGGAGATGATCGACGTGTCGGGCGCGCTCATCGCCCGTCACCGGGTTTACTGGGGCTGGGTGGGCGTGCGGACGCTCTCGCGCCTGCCCGGGCGGTAGTCCCGGGCAGACGGGCCGGCCGTGTCCTCACACCACCCCGGCCCGCAGGATGTCGTGGATGTGCAGGATGCCCACCGGGCGCCCGCGCTCCACCGCGAACAGGGCGGTGATCTGGGTGCGGTTCATCAGCTCCACGGCGGCGCTGGCGAAGGTGCCGGGGGTGGTGGTGATCGGCGTCGGCGTCATGATCTCCTCGACCCGGCGAGCGAGGAGGTCGCTGTGGCCGGCGCCCCGGCTCATGTGGCGGCGCACGTCGCCGTCGGTGATCATGCCGACGAGCCGGCCGTCCTCGTCGACGATGCCGGCGCAGCCGAAGCGCTTGCCCATCACGGCGATCAGGGCCTCCGAGACCCGCAGGCCCCGGGGCACCAGCGGCATCTCCTCGCCCGCGTGCATCAGCTGGGCCACGGTCTTGAGCCGCGCCGCGAGCTTGCCGCCGGGGTGGAAGACCTTGAAGTCGCTGGCCGAGAAGCCGCGGCGCTCGAGCAGCGCCACCGCGAGCGCGTCGCCGAGCGCGAGCTGGATCACGCTCGAGGATGTCGGCGCGAGGTTGTGTGGGCAGGCCTCCTTCACCAGCGGCAGCGGCAGCAGGATGTCGGCGGCCTGGCCGAGGGTGCTGCCCGGGTTCGAGGTCATGCCGATCAGCCTGACGGCGAAGCGCCGGGAGAAGCTGATGAGGTCGCCGAGCTCGGTCGTCTCGCCCGACCAGGACAGGGCGATGACGATGTCCTGCTGGGTGATCATCCCGAGGTCGCCGTGGCTGGCCTCGCTCGGGTGGATGAACGAGGACGGCGTGCCGGTCGAGGCGAGCGTCGAGGCGATCTTGCGCCCGATATGCCCGCTCTTGCCGATGCCCGACACGATCACCCGGCCGGGCGTGTCGTGGATCGCCGCGACGGCGGCGCCGAACCCGGACTTCAGCTCGTGGTCGAGGGCGCGGGCGAGGGTGAGGAGCGCCTCGGCCTCGGTGCGGACGCTGCGGATGGCGGAGAAATGCGCCGCCTCGACCACCTGCCCGCTCTCGGCCTCGGCCGCGTAGCTCCCGGCCCGGTTCGAACTCTCCATCGTGCTCCTCGACCCCGACATCATCGCTGGCGGAGCCTGCCGACTCATTTGCGGCCAGAATACGTGCGGCGCCCGGGCCGTCGGCGATTTTCGTCGCCGGCGGCCCGGGCGTGGCCCGGGAGCCTCAGGCCCGGCCCGGCACTTGGCCCGGCACTTGGCCCGGTGCTCGGCCTCAGGCCCCGTGCCGCGCCCCGTTTCCGAGATAGCCCTCGACCAGGCCGGTCAGCTCGGCGGCGGTCTCGGCGACGGTGTGGTCGGCGGTGTCGATCACCGCGCGGGCGCGGGCATAGAGCGGCTCGCGGCTGACCAGGATACCGCGGATCTCCCGCAGGGCGTTGTCGCTGTCGGGGATCCGCGTCGGGGCGATGCCCTTGGCCGCCTGCTCGCGCACGCGATGGATGTGCTCCTCCGGCCGCGCCTTGAGCCAGACGGTGAAGAAGGCCGAGAGCAAGAGGTCGAAGGTGACCGGCTCGGCGACGATGCCGCCGCCGGTCGCCAGCACCATCGGACCCGGCCGCTCGGCGAGGCGGCGCAGCGCCCCCTGCTCCAGGCGGCGATAGGTCTCCTGGCCGTAGATCGCGAAGATCTCGGCGACCGACAGGCCGTTCTCGCGCTCGATCTCGCGGTTGAGCTCGACGAAGGTCCAGCCCATCCGCTCGGCGAGGATGCGTCCCAGCGTCGACTTGCCGGCGCCGCGCAGGCCGATGAGCGCCACGCGCTGCGCCGGGGCGTCGCCGGGCGCGGCGGCGCCCGACAGGACCCGCTTGGCCTCGGCGATCTGGTCGGCCCCCGCCTTCTCCAGGAGGTCGCGCACCACCGGCCAGTCCGGCGGGCTCTCGACCGCGGCGATCAGGTCCTCGAGCCGCACCCCCATGGCGAGCGCCACCCGGCGCAGCAGGATGATCGAGACGTTGCCCTGCCCGCCCTCGAGCTGGGCGATGTAGCGCTCCGAGAGCCCCGAGGTCTGCGACAGCATCTTGCGCGACATCGCCCGCACCGCCCGCATGGTGCGGACGCGCTGGCCGAGGACGGTCAGGAACTCCGCCTCCGCGTCGCCGGCCTCGTCGGCCCGGGACCCCTCGGCGCCGGCGGGCTCGTCCGCGCCGGGGCGCGAACCGGTTCTGTTGGGCATGGCGGACCTCACCGGGGCCGGCGGGCGAAGCGGCGGCTTCGTCCGGGCAGCGGGAGGGCGGGGCCGGTGGGGAGGCTGTGGCAGGTCATGGGATCGTGTGCGCCGCGGCGGCCGTCCTGCGGGGGCGGGCGGGTCCTACCGAGCGGGTTCGTTCCTTCGGAGCGGGTTCTTCGGGGCGGGTTCTTCGGGGACGGGCGAGACCGCCCCATGCTTAGCCCATGCTGTGAGGCCTCGCCATGGTGCAGTGCGGGACGATCGCGGCGAATGCCGGGTTTCCGGCGTCGGCCCCGGCTTTTCCACGGCGGGACCGGGCGCGCCTGCGTCGTCCCGCCGCGGAGGTCGGGCGTCAGCCGACGCGCTCGACCGCGAGCGCCACCCCCTGGCCGACCCCGACGCACATCGTCGCGAGGCCGAGCCGGCCGCCGGTCCGGGCGAGCTGGAGCGCGACGGCACCGGCGATGCGGGCGCCCGACATGCCGAGCGGATGGCCGAGCGCGATGGCGCCGCCGTTCGGGTTCACGTGCTCGGCGTCGTCGGGCAGGCCGAGGCCGCGCAGGCAGGCGAGCGCCTGCGAGGCGAAGGCCTCGTTGAGCTCGACCGCGTCGAAGTCGGACGGCTTGAAGCCGAGCCGGGCGCAGAGCTTCTCGACGGCGGGAATCGGCCCGATGCCCATGACGCGGGCCGGCACGCCGGCCGAGGCGAGACCGAGCACCCGGGCGATCGGGGTGAGGCCGTGGCGCTCGGCCGCCTCGCGCGTCGCCAGCACCAGGGCGGCGGCGCCGTCGTTGACGCCGGACGCGTTGCCGGCCGTCACCGTCCCGTCCTTCCTCACGAAGGGCTTGAGCTTGGCGAGACCCTCCGCGGTGGTGTCGGCCCGCGGATGCTCGTCGCGCTCGACCTTGACGTGGCCGCCCTTGCGGTCGGGAATCTCGACCGCGACGATTTCCCGGGCGAAGGTGCCGTCGGCTTGCGCCCGCGTCGCCCGCTGCTGCGAGCGCAGCGCGAAGGCGTCCTGGTCGGCGCGGCCGACCTGGTAATCCTCGGCGACGTTCTCGGCGGTCTCGGGCATCGAATCGACGCCGTACTGAGCTTTGAGCACCGGGTTGATGAAGCGCCAGCCGATCGTGGTGTCGTGGATCTCGGCCTGGCGCTGGAACGCGCCCTCGCTCTTGCCCATCACGAACGGCGCCCGGGTCATCGATTCGACGCCGCCCGCCACCGCGAGGTCGAGGTCTCCGGAACGGATCGCGCGGGCCGCGGCGCCGACCGCGTCGAGGCCCGACGCGCAGAGGCGGTTGAGGGTCAGGCCGGGCACCCGCTCGGGGTAGTCGGCGAGCAGGAGCGCCATGCGGGCGACGTTGCGGTTGTCCTCGCCGGCCTGGTTGGCGCAGCCGAGGAACACCTCCTCGACCGCCTCCTTGAGCGCCGGGTTGCGCCGCGCGAGTTCCGCCAGCGGCACGGCGGCGAGGTCGTCGGCCCGCACACGGGCGAGCGCGCCGCCGTAGCGGCCGATCGGGGTGCGCACGTAATCGCAGATGTAGACGTCCCGTGCCGCGCTCATGACGGTCCTCCCGGTCTCGATTTCGAAAAATCGGTACGGCGGAGCGCGGGAGCGATCAAGCCCCCGCGCCGTCCCGGTCGCGCCGCACCCAAGGTCAGACAGAATGTCGCGGCGCCTTGTGCGGTGCGGCCGGAACCCCCACTGTCCCGCTCCGTGACCGGTCGTTTCTGGACATCTCTCGCGCGTCTCTGCGCGACCGCCTTCCTCGGCCTCGGCCTCGCCCTCCTGGCGGTGTCGGCGGCGGATGCCGCGTCCGGCCGTCCCGAGCCGGTGCTGCGCGCGGCCCAGGGCGCCTCGCCGATGGCGAGCCTGCACGCGCACTGGGTTAAGGCCCCGGCCTGCACCCTCACGGCCGGCGGCGTCGACAATCCCCGGCCCGACGACGGTGGGGCGGCCAGCATGAACCTCGCCTGCCCGGGCGACGGTCCGGCCGCGGCCGCCGCCACGCTGATGCCGCCGCGCCGCCTCGGCGCGCGGATCCGCGAGGGCGCCGCCCTGCCCGAGCGCCCGCCGAAAGCCTGCGCCTGACGGCCGACGCCGCCCCTTGCCGGGAGCACCCTTGCCGGGACTGCCCTTGCCGGGAGCGGACGCTCCGTCACATCTCCGCCTCGGAACCCTGCGAGCCTCGCAGCCAGCGACGCCCCGTGCCCTCGGGTATGGCCCGGCAGCGCAACCGACGCGTGATCCCGTAGACCCGACAGTTCCGCTCGCGACGCCTCCCGCCCGCGAGCCAAGGCCCGATATTTTCGTGGGCCCGACGTCCACCGGACCCATCGCCGGAAGCCCGGCGGCGCGATGCGCCGCGGCTTCCCACCTGCGCAGGAAAGACCGACCCGTGACCCAACGCCGCCGCATCCTCCTCGGAGCGACCGCCCTCCTCCTCGGGCTCGCCGCCTGCAAGCCGGCCGAGCAGGCCGCCGCCCCCGCGGCCCCGACCGCGCCGCCGGAAGTCTCGATCGTGACGGTGAAGCACCAGCCGATTCCCTACGAGCGCGACCTGCCGGGCCGCGCGGCGCCGACCCGCATCGCCGAGGTGCGGGCCCGGGTCGCCGGCCTCGTCATCAAGCGCACCTTCGAGCAGGGCAGCCAGGTCAAGGAGGGCGACGTCCTCTACAAGATCGACCCGATGCCGTTCCGCGCCGACCTCGCCAGCGCCGAGGCGACGCTCGCCAAGGCCGAGGCCGCGCAGGTCCTGGCCCGCCAGCAGGCCGAGCGCCTGGAGACCCTGCTCACCCGCCAGACCGCGAGCCAGGCCCAGTACGACGCCGCCTTCGCGGGCCAGAAGCAGGCCGAGGCCGAGGTCGCCGGCGCCAAGGCCGCCCGCGACCGCGCCCAGCTCAACCTCGGCTACACGGACGTGCGGGCGCCGATCTCGGGCCGCATCGGCCGGGCGCTGGTGACGGAAGGCGCGCTCGTCGAGCAGGGGGCGGCGAGCAACCTGGCGACGATCCAGCAGCTCGACCCGATCTACGTCGACATCACCCAGTCGGTCGGCGAGCTGAACAAGCTGCGCCGGGATCTCGCCAGCGGCGAGCTCGACCGCCTCGCCGCCGACGTGGCGAGCGTGCGCGTCATCATGGACGACGGCTCGCTCTACCCCGAGCCCGGCCGGCTGCTGTTCTCCGACGTCACCGCCGATCCGAGCACCGGCCAGGTGACCTTGCGCGCCGTCGTCCCGAACCCGCACGGCGAGCTCTTCCCCGGCATGTACGTGCGGGCCCGGATCAAGCAGGGCATCGATTCCGACGCGATCGCGGTGCCGCAGCAGGCGGTGCACCGCTCCAACGACGGCCGGGCCCAGGTCTGGCTCGTCGGCGAGGGCGAGAAGGTGGTGCTGCAGCCGGTCGAGGTCGGCCCGGTGGTCGAGGGCCAGTGGGTGATCCGCGAGGGGCTGAAGGCCGGCGACCGGGTCGTCGCCGAGGGCTTCCAGAAGATCGTCGCCGGCACCAAGGTCGCGACGGTGCCGTTCGAGACCACCACGATGGCGGCGGCCGGCGCGGGCTCCCACCCCGCCCCCGCTTCCACCGAGCAGCGCTGAGGAGGACCGAGCCTTGGCGAGCTTCTTCATCGACCGGCCGATCTTCGCCTGGGTCGTCGCGCTGTTCATCTGCTTAGGGGGCGTTCTCACGATCCCGATGCTGCCGGTGGCGCAGTACCCGATCATCGCGCCGCCCTCGATCGCCCTCTCCACCGCCTTCCCGGGCGCCTCGGTGGAGGACCTCTATACCGGCACGACGCGCCTCATCGAGGATGAGCTGAATGGTGCTGCCAACATCCAGAGCTTCGAATCGGCGAGCGATTCGTTCGGCGTCATCGAGATCACGGCGAACTTCGAGCCGGGCACCGATCCGGGCTATGCCGGCGTCGAGGTGCAGAACCGCCTGAAGCGCGTCGAGGCGCGCCTTCCGGCGGAAGTGCGCCAGCAGGGCATCCTCGTCGAGGAGGCGTCGGCCGCGACCCTCAACATCATCACCCTCGTCTCCAAGGACGGGTCGATGGACGAGGTCGCGCTCGGCGACTTCCTGATCCGCAACGTCATCAACGAGATCCGCCGCATCCCGGGCGTCGGGCGCGCCACCCTGTACTCGACCGAGCGCTCGTTGCGCGTCTGGATCGACCCCGACAAGCTGCGCGGCCTGTCGCTCAACGCCTCGGACGTGACGCAGGCGATCACGCGCCAGAACGTCCAGATCGCGTCGGGCGCCGTCGGCGCCCAGCCGAGCCCGGAGGCCCACAAGGTCAACTTCCCGATCGTCGTGAAGGGCCAGATGCGGGCGCCGGAGGAATTCGGCGCGATCGTGCTGCGGGCCAACCCCGACGGCTCGACCGTGCGCCTGCGCGACGTCGCCCGCATCGAGCTCGGCGGCGAGGACTACAAGTTCACCACCCGCCTCAACGGCGGGCCGGCCGCCGGCATCTCGGTGACGCTGGCGCCGGACGGCAACGCCCTCGACACCGCCAAGGCGATCCGCGCCAAGATGGTGGAGCTGTCGCAGTTCTTCCCCGACACGGTGAAGTGGGACATTCCCTACGACATCACCCCCGCCGTCGAGGCCTCGATCGAGAAGGTGCTCCACACCCTCGTCGAGGCGGTGGTGCTGGTGTTCATCGTGATGTTCCTGTTCCTGCAGAACATCCGCTACACCCTGATCCCGACGATCGTGGTGCCGATCGCGCTCCTCGGCACCTGCACGATCATGCTGCTCGCCGGGTTCTCGATCAACGTGCTCACCATGTTCGGCATGGTGCTGGCCATCGGCATCCTGGTCGACGACGCGATCGTCGTCGTCGAGAACGTCGAGCGGATCATGTCCGAGGAGGGCCTGTCGCCCAAGGAGGCGACCCGCAAGGCGATGGGCCAGATCACCGGGGCGATCATCGGCATCACGCTGGTGCTCGTCGCGGTGTTCATCCCGATGGCGTTCTTCCCCGGCTCGGTCGGCATCATCTACCGCCAGTTCTCGATCGCGATGGTGACCTCGATCGCCTTCTCGGCCTTCCTGGCGCTGTCGCTGACGCCGGCGCTCTGCGCCACGCTGCTGAAGCCCGTCGAGGCCGGGCACGGCCACGCCAAGCGGGGCTTCTTCGGCTGGTTCAACCGGATCGTCGACCGTGAGACCGCCCGCTACGGGCGCGGCGTGTCCTGGGCGGTGGCGAAGTCCGGCCGGATGATGGTGGTCTACCTGATCCTGGTCGCGGGCGTCGCCTACGCCTTCGTGCGCCTGCCCGAGGGCTTCCTGCCGGTCGAGGACCAGGGCTTCTTCACGGTCGACATCCAGACGCCGCCGGGCTCCTCGTTCAACCGCACGCTCGCCGCGGTGAAGAAGACCGAGGAGCACCTGATGGCCCAGCCGGGCGTGGCGACCGTCACGATCGTCAACGGCTTCTCGTTCTCAGGGCAGGGCCAGATGACCTCGCAGGCCTTCGTGACGCTGAAGCCCTGGTCGGAGCGCGGCAAGGACCAGTCGGCGGCCGCTCTCGTCGCCGCCACCAACAAGGCGATGGCGAGCTACCGCGATGCGGTGATCCAAGCGCTCGAGCCGCCGCCGATCGACAACCTCGGCAACGCCTCGGGCTTCAGCTTCCGCCTCCAGGACCGGGCCCAGAAGGGCTACGCGGCCCTGATGGCGGCGCAGGAGCAGTTGCTGGCGCTCGCCCGCAAGAGCCCGATCCTCAAGAACGTCTACGTCGAGGGCCTGCCGCCCGCGCCGCAGGCGGAGCTGGTGATCGACCGCGAGAAGGCGGCGGCGCTCGGCGTCAGCTTCGCCGACATCAACGACACCATCCAGGTCAATCTCGGCTCGGTCTACACCAACGACTTCCCCAACCGGGGCAAGATGCAGCGGGTGATCGTCCAGGCCGAGGACGGCCAGCGCCTCAACGCCACCGACCTCCTGAACTACAGCGTCAAGAACCACCTCGGCACGATGGTGCCGATGTCGTCCTTCGCCGACCTCAAGTGGAGCGTCGGCCCGTCCCAGATCATCGGCTTCAACGGCTACCAGTCGGTCCGCTTCACCGGCGAGCCGGCGGCGGGCTTCACCTCGGGCGAGGCCATCGCCGAGATGGAGCGGCTGATGACGCAGCTGCCGAAGGGCTTCGGCTACACTTGGACCGGGCAGTCGCTGCAGGAGAAGCAGGCGGGTTCGCAGGCGACCCTGCTGCTGGCCCTCTCGGTGCTGATCGTGTTCCTGTGCCTCGCCGCGCTCTACGAGAGCTGGTCGATCCCGCTCGCGGTGATGCTGGTCATCCCGCTCGGCGTGATCGGCTCGGTCGCCGGCGTGCTGATCCGGGAGATGCCGAACGACGTGTACTTCAAGATCGGCCTCATCACGATCATCGGCCTCTCGGCCAAGAACGCGATCCTGATCATCGAGTTCGCGCGCGAATTGTGGCGGCCCGGCACCAAGCTGGTGCCGGCCACGGTCGAGGCCTCGCGCCTGCGCTTCCGCCCGATCGTGATGACCTCGCTCGCCTTCATCTTCGGCGTCGTGCCGCTCGCCATCGCGACCGGCGCGGCCTCGAAGAGCCAGCAGGCGATCGGCACCGGCGTGATGGGCGGGATGATCTCGGCCACCGTGTTGGCGGTGATCCTGGTGCCGGTCTTCTTCGTCGTCGCGATGCGGTTCTTCCAGCGGCGGCGCGTGCGCGAGGAGAACCTCGATGCGGCGCCCGGCACGGTGCACGCGCCGGAGCCGGCGCGGGAGCCCGCGCACGGGCATTGAGGCTGCTGGCGCGGGCCGGCCTTGCGGGCCGGCCCGCGCCGCTTCGGGCCACTCGGGATGAGATCACGGATGGGACGAGACTGAAGCGGGCGGCACTGATTCTGCCGACAAGGCAGCCTCTCGTCCCTTGGTGGACCTCGCCTCCGGGGCGGCGTGATGCTCTATTGCGGGCAACACGCAGGCGCCCGACCGATCGGCGCCGCATCCCGGGAGTGAACCATGCGCGCCCTCGCGTTCTGCGCCGCGCTCGCGATCCTGGCGGCAGGTCCGGCCGTCGCCGAGCAGGACATGCTGCTCGGGGCCGACATGACCTCGCCGGCGATGACGCAGGCCGAGATGAGCCGGGCCGACGTCGAGGCACTGATCGCCCAGGCCAAGGCCAGGGGCGGGCCGGTCGACCTCTCGGGCAAGGCCCTGTCCGGCCTCGACCTCTCCGGGCTCGACCTGCGGGGCGCCAACCTGCGCACCGCGCGCCTCAACCGGGCTGCCTTGCGCGGCACCGACCTCAGCGGCGCCAACCTCGAGCAATCCTGGTTCATCAAGGCGGACCTCTCCGGCGCCAGGCTCGTGGCTGCCCGGATGTTCGGCATCACGGCGCGGGACGCCAACTTCAGCGGCGCCGACCTCGGCCGCGCGGTCCCGATCGGCGATTTCCGGGGTGCCTCCTTCAGCGGGGCGAACCTCGCCGGCCTGAAGGGCGGGGCCGATATCAGGAACCAGTCGATGGGCCTGATGCGGACGGTGTTCGTGTCGGTGAACCTTTCCGGCGCGAACCTGCGCGGCGCCGATCTCGGCCGCGCCCGGCTCGACTACGCCGACCTGCGCGGCGCCGACCTCACCGACGCGGTGCTGATGGGCGCGGATTTGTCGGGGGCGAACCTGACCGGGGCGAATGTGGCGGGGGCGGATTTCAAGAATGCCGACGTCGCCGGGGCGCGGCTCGTCGACCTGAAGGGCGAGGACCGGGCCAGGGACTGGGCGGCCCGGGTGAACGCGGAGCGGGCGATCACGCGGAGACGCGAATAATACCGCATCACCGCCGAGCGGACACGTTCGACGGTGCCGGGCAAGCCCGAACGGGCGCCGGCGCCAATGCGCCGAACGCTCATGCATCGACGTGTCGATGCGTGAGCGGGAGGGTATGATCCGCTCCGCGTTCCGGGTCGAACCGCAACCAGATCCGGTGCGGCGAGACCGACGCAGGACACGGGGAGGCCCGAACTCGAGACCGGCTCCGCCCTCCCCGCTGCGGTCACTTCATGTTGGCGTCGAAGACCCGATCGAACTCGCCCGACGCCTTCGCCAGGTGCAGCCACTGATCCACGTAAGCCTTGAACACCGCGTCCCCGCGCGGCAGCAGGAAGCCCATCTCGCCGTATTGCAGGGGCTTGTCGGGGTTCACCGCGCAGAGGCCCGGATGCAGCTTCTCCTGGAGCTTCACCTCGACCGACTCGGCGACCATCACGTCGGCGCGGTTCTCCGCGATCTCCTGCCAGATGATGCGGTTGTCCGGGAAGAGCTGGATCTGCGCCTTGCCGAGGTTGGCGCGGGCGAAGCGCTCGTTGGTGCCGCCGGGATTGACGACGACGCGGGTCGCCGGCTGGTTGATCGCCTCCGTCGTCTGGTACTTCGCGACGTCGCCGCAGCGGACGATCGGCGCCTTGCCGTTCACGAGGTACATCTCGCTGAAGAAGGCCTCGCGCTGCCGCGGCAGCGTGACCGAGATGCCGCTCATCGCGATGTCGCACTTCGCCTTGAAGTCGGCGAGCAGGTTCGACCACTTGGTCTGGATGAAGACCGCCTCGGCATCGAGCGACTTGGCGAGCGAGCGGCCGAGATCGATGTCGATGCCGACGAAGTCGTTGGCGCCGTCGGGGCGGTACGAGAACGGGCGGTAGTCGCCGGTGGTGCAGATGGTCAGGGTCTTGCGCGCGATGACCTGGTCGAGGCGCGAGGGCTCGTCGGCCGCAACGACTTGCGTCGCCGTGACGAGAGCCACCATCGCACCGGTCACCAGCCGGTACGTCAACGAACCCACACCCATAAACCTGACTCCGCGTCCTACGCGTCTTCGACGCCGGAAGCGTAAGGATACGGAGCGGGGTCGTCCAGGACATCGTGCCATGGATCCGAAACGATCCGCGGGTCCTTTCGGCTCACCACAGCAGCGGGTGCCGGAACACCTCGATCCACTCCCCCTCCTCCACCGCGGTCATCGCCTCCGGCAGCTCGGCGAGCCCGTCGCTGCCGGTGAGGGACGAGAGCACGCCGGCGCCGTCGCGGGGGAACTTCACCGCCTCCACCGCCCCGTCGGCGCCCCGCCGCAGCGAGACGCGGACGTATTCGCGCCGCCCGGCCTTCTTTCGGTAGCGGAAGGCGGCGCGGGCGGGCTGGCTCGGGGCTGCGTCGGGCACCGCGCCGCCGAGGCGGGCCAGCAGCGGGCGCACCACGAACAGCAGCGTGACGTAGACCGCGACCGGGTTCCCCGGCAGGCCCACGAAGGCGGTGTCGCCGATGAGCCCCATCGCCACCGGGCGGCCCGGCTTGATCGCGAGGCGCCAGAACACCAGCCGCCCCGCCGCCTCCACCGCCGCCTTGACGTGGTCCTCCTCCCCGGTCGAGACGCCGCCCGAGGTGACGATCAGGTCGTGGCCGGCGGCGGCCGCCCGCAGCCGCTCCGGCAGGCCGGCGGGGTCGTCGCGCAGGATCCCGAGGTCGCTCACCTCGGCGCCGAGGCGGCGCAGCAGCGCGACGAGGAGCACCCGGTTCGAATCGTGGATCGCGCCCGGCCGCAAGGGGGCGCCCGGCTCGGCCAGCTCGTCGCCGGTCGAGAACACCGCGACCCGCAGGCGGCGGCGCACGGCGAGGCTCGCATGGCCGGTCGCGGCGGCGAGCGCGAGGTCGGGCGGGGTCAGCCGGCGGCCGGCCGGGATCACGACGCTGCTGCGGCGGACGTCCTCCCCGGCGAGCCGCCGGTTGGCGCCGCGCTTCAGGCCCGCGGGCAGTGCCACGGCGTCGCCCTCGCGCCGCACGTCCTCCTGCATGAACACCGTATCGGCGCCTTCCGGCATGGCTGCGCCGGTGAAGATCCGCATCGCGACGCCGGCGGAGATCGCGCCCTCCGGCGCGGCGCCGGCGGCCAGGCGCCCGCGCACGGGAAGCAGGGTCTCCGCGCCGGGCGCGAGGTCGGCGAAGCGCACCGCGTAGCCGTCGACGGCGGAATTGTCGAAGGGCGGCAGATCGAGGCCCGCCGTCACGGCCGCGGCGGCGATGCGCCCGTCGGCCTCCGCCAGGGGCACGGTCTCGATCCCGGCCAGCACCGGCAGCCGCGCGCCGATCAGGGCGGCCGCGTCCTCGACCGAGAGCAACGGACCGCCGAAGGCGAAGCAGTCGTCAGTCAGCTGCGCCATGAAATTGCACCTTCCGGGATTCCAGCCTCTCCAGCACGGCCGCCAGGGGCTCCGACCGCGCCAGCACGATATCGGCGACCGCCTCGAGCGCGTCGAGGGGCACCACCGGCCGGCCGGCCTCCGGAAAGGGATGGTCGCTCGCCACCGCGACGATGCGGGGATCGTCCGGGTGGAGGGCCGGGCGGCCATTGGCGTGGCGGTAGACCTCGAGCTTCGGATGCGCCTCGCGCTTGAAGCCCTCGATCACCGCGAGGTCGCACGGCCCGAGCCGGCGCAGCAGGTCGGGCAGGCGCGCCTCCTCCTCGACCTCGCGGATCTGGACGGTCCGCCGGCTCGACGAGACGATCACCTCGCAAGCGCCGGCCTCGCGGTGGCGAAACGAATCCTTGCCGGGCTGGTCGACGTCGAAGGCGTGGTGGGCGTGCTTGAGCGTCGCGACCCGCAGGTCCCGGGCGCGCAAGACCGGAATCAGCCGGACGAGGAGCGTCGTCTTGCCGGCGCCCGACCAGCCGGCGAGCCCGATGACCCGCATCACTTAGCCCCCGCCCGGGTGAAGCCGAGGCCGGCGAGGTCGGCACCGAGCGCCGGATCGTCCAGGAGGGCGAGGTACGCGGCGAGCGCCGGCTCGTCGCGGCGGCTCTCCCGGTAGGCGAAGTCGTAGTGTTCCTCGGTCAGCGGCAGGAAGCCGAGGCCGTAGGCCTCAGCCACCGTTCGAATCGCCACGCCCCAGTCGGCGCGCCCCTGCGCCACCGCCGCCGCGACCGCGTTGTGCGAGCGCGGCTGGTTCCAGTAGCCCGCGGGCCGGGCACCGTTCAGGAGGCTCTCGACGAGCGCCCTCGTGCCGGCGCCGGTGTTGCGGTTGACCATCACGGCCGCGTCGTCGGCAAGGAGGCCGGACACCGCGCCCTCGGCGGAGGCTCCCTCGAAGCGGGGGTCGCCCGGGCGGAAGACCACGCCCTGCAGCCGGCGCCAGCCCGGGGCGAGCGCGAGGCCCGCGGTGAGGTAGGGGGCGTTGTAGATCCCGGTCTCGGGATCGAGGAGATGCATGGCGGCGAGGTCGCACTCGCCCCGGCGCAAGGAGGCCAGCCCGCCGGCCGAGCCGACCCAGAGGGTACGGGCCGAGACGCCGCGGCCGGCGAGGTGGCCGACCAGCCGGTCGAGGCCGAGGCAGTGGCTGCCGACGATCATCAGGTCCGGCGGCCGCGCCGCCCGGCCGATGCGGGACACCCGCACGGTCTCGCCGGCCTCGATCCCGCCTTGCGTCGCCGGCACCGCGAAGAACCCGTCGGCCTGCGAGAATGCCGTGACGGCGCCCGAGCCCTTGGCGAGCGGGAGCGCCACCAACCCGTCGATCCCCCGGGCGAGCGCCGCCATCACGTACTCGGTACGGCCGAGCTCGGAGGGCAGGCGCTGCGGCAGCCGCGCCTCCACGCTCTCCTCCTCCCGGGGGCTCAAGCCGGCGAGCGCCCGGATCAGCGGCACCACGAATTCGTGGAAGGTGAACATCGCCGAGGTCGGGAAGCCCGGCAGCACCACCACCGGCACGTCGCCGGCCCGCGCCAGGCAGAGCGGCTTGCCGGGCTTCAAGGCCACGCCGTGGACCAGGATGCCGGGTTCGCCGAGGCGCGACAGGATGCGGTGCGAGACGTCGCCCGCCCCCTTCGAGGTGCCGCCCGACAGGACCACGAGGTCGGATGCGGCGAGGGCGGAGGCGAGCGCGGCTTCCAGCGCCGCCTCGTCGTCCGGCACGATGCCGCCCGGCACCGCGACGCCGCCGTTCTCGGCCACGCTCGCCGCCACGATGGCGCCGTTCGAATCGTAGAGCCGGCCCGGGCCGAGGGGCGTGCCCGGCGCCACCAGCTCGTCGCCGGTCGACAGCACCGCGACGCGGGGGCGGCGCACCACCGGAACCTCGGCGAGGCCGCAGGCCGCCAGGATGCCGATCTCGCGGGCGGTGACGAGGGTGGAGCGGCGCAGAACCGTCTCGCCCCGCGCCATGTCGGCGCCGGCATAGCCGACGAACCGGCCCGGCCCGGCGGGCTGGCTCAGGGCGATCGCCGGTTCCGGCCCGTCCTCGAACTCCGTCGCCTCGACCATCACCACCGCGTCGGCGCCGCGGGGCAGCACGCCGCCGGTGGCGATCGGGGTGGCGGTGCCGGGGCGGACGTCGAGCGAGGGAGCGACGCCGCAGGCCAGGATCTCGCGGTTGAGGACGAGGCGGCGCGGGTCCGCCTCGCTCGCCCCCTCGGTGTCGGGGCTCCTCACCGCGAAGCCGTCGACGAGGGCGCGGTCGAAGGGCGGCACGTCGATCGGCGAGGCGATGTCGGCGGCCAGCACCCGGCCGAGCGCCTCGGCGAGGGGCACGGTCTCGGGCGGCAGGGCGGCGTGCGGCACGGCCTCGCGCCAGCGCGCCATCGCCTCGTCCCGGCTCACCACCGCCAGGAACTGCTCCTGGCGCGCGGCCGCGGCGAGGCGGGTGAGGAAGGCGTCGGCGGAGGGAGCGGTCACAGGAAAATCACCTCGACGGAAGTGCCGGCGGGATAACCCTCGAGGGCCGGCGGCACCAGCAGGGCGGCCTCGGCCCCGGCCAGACGGTGGAGCGGGATCTCGGACCCGCCGATCGGTTCGGCCCCCGCTGCCCGTCGGCGCAGGAACACCGCCTCGGTGAGGCCGATCGTGGAGGTGACCTTGCGGGTGAGCGGCAGGGTCTGGGGAATGTCCGGCGCGGCGCCGGCGAGCGCCGCCAGGAGCGGCCGGCCGAGGGCGAGCCAGGCGGCGAGCGCCGCGTCCGGCCGGCCCGGCAGCAGCAGCACCGGGCGCCCGGCCGCCTCGCCGAAGCCGGCGCTCTCGCCGGGCCGCAGGGCGATGCCGTGGGCGTGAAGCCGCCCGGCCTGCGCCACCGCCGCCGCGCTCGCGTCGCGCCGCCCGGGCCCGGTGCCGCCGATCACCACCACGGCGTCGGCCCCCGGCGCGGCGAGGGCCTCGGCGAGGGCATCCCGCTCCGCCGGGCGCGGCGCCGCCTCGGCCGTGCCGCCGCTCCCGGCGATCCAGGCGCCGAGGAGCGGCGACAGGGCGTCGGGCTCGGCGGCGAGGAGACGCAGGCGCGGCCGGCGCACCGACAGCCGCGCGATCCCGGCGGCGGTCAGGGCGAGGGCGTGGAGCGGGTTCACCCGCTCGCCCCGCCCGACGAGGCGGGTGCCCGGCGGCAGCTCGGCGCCCGCCGCGCGGGTGCCCTCCCCCGGCGCGGCCTCGGCCTCGATCTCGCGCGGGTCGGCCCCGATCGCCTCGGGCGCCAGCAGCGCGTCGGTGCCGGGGGGCAATCCCTCGCCGGCCTCGACCCAGACGGGCGCGCGGGCGGCCCGCACCGGCGCGTAGGGCGAGGCCCCGGCGATCTCCGCCGCGCGCACCGCCCAGCCGTCGCGCAGCGCAGTGCGCTCCGCCGGCAGGCCGGCCGCGACGGCGACGTCCCGGGCCGCCACCGCGCCCAACGCCTCGGCCGGGCGCATCTCCGCGGCCGCGACCGGGCGCGCCAGGGCGGCGAGCGCCGTCGCCGCCTCGGCGACCGGCATCAGCGCGGAGGTGGAGGCCCGCGGCGTCACCGGCGGCGCTCCGGGGATGGTGGCGAAGCCATGCGGCCTTCCCGTTCCTGAGGAGGTGAGCCGATGCGGCAAGCGCCGGCCGGGATCAAGGGGGCGCCGCCGGACAGAGAATATGTCGCGGCGGTCGCGAGCGCACGGATCCCCGGTGCATCGGCGCCACGGATCGGGTGCGGGCGCACGGGGCGCCGAGCGCGATCGACCCGGCGCCCCGCCGCCGCTACGCTCGAACGACCGCGGGGCGACGATGGAGATCGGGAATGCCGGCGACGCCCCTCACCTCCGCCGCGCTCGACCCCGGTCCGACCGGGCAGGCCGTCGCGCGCGTCGCCCGCCAGCTGCGGCGCCTGGAGGCGCTCGCCGCCCGGCACCGGTTTCGCCGGCGGGTCGTCCGTTTGGTCCGGGGCGGCGCGGGCGGCGGCGCCGCGTTCCTGGTGCTGGTGAAGGCCAAGATCGTCGGCTCGCTGGCGGGCAAGCTCGCGCTCGCCGCGCTGATCGGGCTCGGCTTCGCCTGGCCCCTCGCCGCCCTCGGCGCGGTCGCCGTCGTGGCGGCCCTGGCGGCGCTCCTCGAGTGCGAACCGTTCGGCCTCGACGGCTGCGACTGCTTCAACCCCAACGCCCGCCGCGCGCGGCTGCGGGCGCTGATCGCGGAGCGGCGGGCCTGGCTCGCGAACCCGACCGGCCCGGTGCCCCGTATCCGGAGCGCCCGCGGGCCGGCGCGAGGGTGACGAGGACGCCGGCACGGCCTCACGGGCCTTCGGCCGGTCCCTCCCGCTCCGCCGCGGCGATGTCGGCGTCGGTCACCGCGGCGATCGGCTTGGCGATCCGGAGCGCCCGGGTCGGCCGCCCGGCCGGCATCAGGAGGATCACCGTCCCGGCATCCGGGCAGCCCGGATCGGCGCAGGCGATCTCGTTGACCGACAGGACGTCCGCCTCGCCGAGCGCCAGGACCCGGCGGGCCCGGGCCGCGAGGGCCCGGCGCGCCGATGCCTGCTGCGGGACCCGGGCGCGCAGGGTCGCAAGGCTCCGGAACACCGCCGGTTCAAGCCGCGCCAGGAGGCGCCCCCCAGGCGGGGAACGGGTCGGGCCGCGCCCGGTTCGCCGCCGCCGGGCCGTCCTCGCCGCCGACGAGGCAGGCATCGAGGGCGCGCCGGATCGCCGCCTCGTCGAGCCCGGCACCGATGAAGACCAGTTCCTGGCGCCGGTCGCCCCACGCGTCGCTCCAGTGCCGCTCGAGCACGGCGCGCCATTCGGGGTGATCGGGCCAGCGCGTCCGCGGCACCGCGGCCCACCAGCGGCCGAGCGGCGTGACCCGCGCGGTCGCGCCGGCGAGCGAGAACTCGCCGACCCAGTCCGGCCGGGTCGCGAGCCAGAAATGGCCCTTGGCCCGGATCAGCCCCGGCCAGGTCGCCTTGGTGAAGGCATCGAAGCGCATCGGGTCGAACGGGCGCCGGGCGCGGTAGACGAAGGAGCCGATGCCGTATTCCTCGGTCTCCGGCACGTGCTCGGCGGCGCCGTAGAGTTCCCGGTACCAGAGCGGGTGGGCCTGCGCCCGCTCCTCGCTGAACAAGCCGGTCTCCAGCACATGGTCGAGGGCCACCTGCCCGAACGCGGCCTCGACGATCCGGGCGTCGCCGTTGAGGCCGCGCACCACCTGGCGCACGAGGCCGCGCTGTTCAGGCGTCACGTCGCCGGCCTTGTTGATCACCACGACGTCGGCGAACTCGATCTGCTCGACCAGGAGATCGACCAGGGTGCGGGCATCCTCCTCCCCCGCCGTCTCGCCGCGGTCGCGCAGGAAGTCGTGCGAGCCGTAGTCGCGCAGGAGGTTCACGGCATCGACCACCGTCACCATCGTGTCGAGGCGGGCGATGTCGGACAGCGAGCGGCCGTCCTCGTCGCGGAACGAGAAGGTGGAGGCGACGGGCAGCGGCTCGGCGATGCCGGTGCCCTCGATCAGGAGCGCGTCGAACCGCCCCTCCTCGGCGAGGCGCCGCACCTCCTGCATCAGGTCGTCGCGCAGGGTGCAGCAGATGCAGCCGTTGGTCAGCTCGATCAGGCGCTCGTCGGTCCGCGACAGGTCGGCGCTGCCGGCCCGCACGAGGTCGGCGTCGATGTTCACCTCGCTCATGTCGTTGACGATGACGGCGACCCGCCGGCGATCGCGGTTGGCGAGGACGTGGTTGAGCAGGGTCGTCTTGCCGGCGCCGAGGAAGCCGGAGAGGACCGTGACGGGCAGGCGGTGATCGTGAGCGCGGGGATCGTGCGGGCGAGCGTCGGGCATGGGCACCTCCACGCTTGTAACAATATAACATTGCTTACACTGTCAAGGCGCCCGGCCCCGTGTCACCGCTTCACCTTCCCGTCCGCCGCCGCGCGGCGGTACAGGCGGGAGCCACGTCCGGGACCCCGCGCGCCATGCGTTCTCGCCTCCGCTCCGTCCTCCTCGTCCTCGCCGCCGTGCTTTCCCCGACCGCCCGCGCCGAGGTGCCGATGCGCGGCCATGGCGGGCCGGTGCGGGCGCTCGCGGTGACGCCGGACGGGAGCCAGGCGCTCTCGGGCAGTTTCGACGCCTCGGCGATCCTGTGGTCGGTCGAGGACGGGACGGCGCTCCGGATCCTGCGCTTCCACGATGGCGCGGTGAACGCGGTGGCGCTGCTGCCCGATGGCGGGCTCCTCACCGGGGCCGAGGACGGGCGCGTCGCCCTCTGGCGCGAGGGCCCCGAGCCGGAGCGGATCCTGACGCGCCATGCCGGCCCGGTCTCCGGCCTCGCGGTGGCGCCGGACGGGGCCTCCGTCGCCTCGTCGTCCTGGGACGGCACCGCCCGGATCACGCCGCTCGACGGGGCGCCGGCCCTCGTCCGGGAGGGCCATCGCGGCCCGGTCAACGCCGTCGCCTTCCTGCCCGACGGGCGCCTCGTCACCGCGGGCTACGACGCGACGGTCCGGATCTGGCCCGAGGCGGGATCCCCGCTGAGCGTGCCGCTCGAGGCGCCGGTCAGCGCCGTGGCGGCCGCGCCCGACGGCGAGATCGCGGCCGCCGGGGCCGACGGAGCGTTGCGCCTGCTGCGGCCGGACGGGACCGTCCGGGCGAGCCTGGAGATCGGCCCGCGGCCCGTGGTGGCGCTGGCGCTCTCCCCCGACGGGCGCCGGATCGCGACCGCGACGGTCGGCGGCGCGGTCGCGATCGTCGACCGGGCCGAGGCGCGGGTGCGGCTCACCCTGGTCGGGCCGGGCCTGCCGGTCTGGTCGCTGGCCTTCCGCGGGTCGGGCGAGCTCGTCACCGGCGGCGGCGACCGGCTGCTGCGGCGCTGGGACCTCGCCACCGGCGAGCCGATCGGCCCGCTCGCCATGGCCCGCCCGGCGGATGCGCTCGCTGCCTTTGCGGGCGACCGCGGGGCGGAGGTGTTCCGCGCCTGCGAGGCCTGCCACACCCTGACGCCCGACGGCGGCAACCGGGCCGGGCCGACCCTCCACGGCGTGTTCGGCCGCCGCATCGCGACGGTGCCGGGCTACCCATACTCCCCGGCCTTCCGGCAGCTCGACATCACGTGGACCGCCGACACGATCGCCCGGCTGTTCGAGATCGGCCCCGCCCGCTTCACCCCCGGCACCAAGATGCCCGAGCAGACGATTTCCGCGTCGGAGGACCGGGCGGCGCTGGTGCGGTTCCTGGAGAAGGCGACGCGGTGAGGCGCGCGCCGGCCCGCGCGAGCGCGCGTCCTACGTGACGTGGACGGTGCCGGCGATCGTCTCAAGGCGGGCCGCGACATCCGCGACGTCGTAGGGCCGGGTCCAATCTCCACCATGCCCGATGCCGTTGCGGCTCTCATAGAGGCGACGGATGTACGCGTAGTCCACCTGCGATTTGTCGAGCAGGAGTTGAACGCGGATCAGGAACGCGACGTCCGCGAGCTTGCTTCGTCGCAGCGTCTCCCAGACGCGACGCTCCGGCCAAGGTGTGACCGTTGCACAGCGGATGGACAGAAGCCGCTCCACCGCCTCGTTCACGGTGGTCTCGAACCGTGTGAAGACGTAGAGGAAGTAGGAGCGGTCGTTATGCTCGCGCTGCCGTACGGCGACGTCGTAGGCACCGTCGTCGTCCCGCGCGAAGGCCCGGCTCTCCAGAGCGGCGAAAGCACCGTCGGCGATCGCGTACTGATCCGCCAACTCGCGGAAGATGCTCACGCGAGATCGCCCGTGGCGACCACGTGGCGCAAGACCCGCCCGTCGAGGGGAGTGCCCCGCGCCCTGTCCCGGGGCCTGTAGACCATCCATCGGGACGGATGGCTCAAGGGCTCCGATCGATCGACGAGGATGAGCGCGGAAGCCGGCGTGACGAGATCGACCCGGCCGTTGCCGCCGAGGGTCCACAGGCCCTTGGGCTGAAACCGGACGGCGCGCCGCTCGCCCACGATCACGTCGAAGGACGGCATGGCGCGCGCATCGACGCCGTACTCGCGCATGAGATCTTCGTTCATGGTGACCGACGGACGATCGACGATCTCGGCTGGCGGAGCCTCGGCGACCCATCGGCCCACCTGCGCCTTGAGGTCGTTCAGGCGCTGGAGCCAATCCGCCACGCGTCGCTCGACCCGGTCCCGCTCCGACCGGCGCCGGAGCGTCGTCCAGGCCGCCTCGGCCGACCGCTCGCTCCGGTAGCGGTCCGCGTCGTAGGCGATCGTGGTGACGTCGGTTTCCGTCTCGATCGTGTGGCCGTGGAGGTCTGCCCCGCGATACCCGCGATGGCGCAAGGCCGCCGAGAGAGCGGGCATCGAGAGTCCGGTGCCTTCATTCCTCGCGACGAGATCCGCGCACGCGACGATGCCGTCCTGGTTGAGATCCGATGCCATGGCATCGAGGATGTCGTCGGTCAGTCGATCCATGACGGCGGAGCCCGTTATGACCGCGGGTCGGTGATGGACCCACGGCGAGCCGAGTTTAGCGGTATTGCCGCCGCGCGTCCACGGAACATGCCCCAAGGGCACCCCGCGCCCGGCTCATGCTTCACGCGCCCGGATGTAGTCCTCCGAGGTCCGCGGCCGGTTGTCCGCCGCGGCGTGCGGGTCGAAGCCCTCGGCGAGGACGTGCGAGACCCGGCAGGTGTCGCACATCATCAGGGCCTTGATCCGCCGCTCGCCCGCCTCGCCGGCGAACATCCAGTGGCGGTCGCGCAGGCGGCCGACGATCCGCTCGATCGTGCTGCGGGTGCCGAAGGGCTTGGCACAGGCGATGCAGTCGAACGGCTCCTCCTCCTTGAGCACCCGGCGCGGCGCGGCCCAGGCGGCGAAGTCGAGCCGGGGCTCGAGCCCGATCACGTCCTCCGGGCAGGTCGCGGCGCATAGGCCGCATTGCACGCAGGCGCTCTCGGCGAAGGTCAGGCGCGGTCGGTCGGGATCGTCGGCGAGCGCTCCCGTCGGGCAGGCGCCGACGCAGGCGTGGCAGAGGGTGCAGGCCTCGGTCTTGAACGCGAGCCCGCCGAAGGGCGCGCCGGCATCGAGCGGCACGCGGTCGACCGGCCGCGGTGCGGCGTGGTGCAACTCCGAGACCGCGAAGCGCAGGACGCCGCGCACGTCGCCGTCCGGCATGAAGCCCGACGGGACCGGGGCCGGCGTGCCGCGGGCTCCCGCGCCGAGGGCCCGGCCGAGCGCGTCAGGGTCGTCGGTCTCGATCAGCGCGACCACGGCTCCGCCCGAGGCCGGCCCGTAGCCGAGGGCCTGCGCCACCCCGTCGAACCGGGCGGCGTTGCGGGCGAGCGGCGCGGCGTCGTGCGTCGGCCGCGCCCGGACGAGGAACCGCATTCCGGCCGCCCCGTAGGCGAAGGCGGCGGCGATGGCCTCGGGGCCGACCTGGGTCACCTCGTTGACGGGGAACGGCAGCACGTCCGCCGGCAGGCCGTCGCCGTAGCGGGCGAGCGCGTCGATCAGGGGCGCGCCGTGCGCCTCGTCGTGGACCAGCAGCACCGGCGCCCGGCCGCCCGCTTTGTGATAGGCGGTGAGCAGGGTGCGCAGGCGGCGCAGCAGCGTGTCGGCCGGCGGCAGGGCGTAGGCCGCAGCACCCGTCGGGCAGACGGAGGCGCAGGAGCCGCAGCCGGCGCAGACATGGGGATCGATCGCGACGTGGTCGCCGGCGGGCGTGATCGCCCCGGTCGGGCAGACCTCGAGGCAGCGGGTGCAGCCGGTGATGCGCGAGCGCGAATGGGCGCAGAGTTCGGCGTGGAAGTCGACGAAGCGGGTCTTGTCGAAGGTACCGACGAGGTGGGACGCCTCGAACAGGACTCGCTCCACCGCCGCCGGGTCGCGGGGATCGGCGCGGAGATAACCGCTGCGCAGCGCGTGGCCCGGAAAGAGCGGCATGCCCCCGGTGAGATCGACGACGATGTCGCAGGTCGAGGTCGCCCCGTCCCGGGACGGCCCGAATTCCAGGATCCGGCGCGACGAGGGCAGCGGCAGGGCGGTATCGTCGACCCGCAACGAGAAGGCGCCGAGATGGCCGGTCGCGCTCCGCACGGTGCCCTTCAGCACCGGCACCTCGCCCGAGCGCGGCGGCGCCACCTCGCCGGGGCGGGAGAGCAGCACCGTGACGTCGAGGTGGTCGGACAGGCGACGGCCGGCCTCGATCGCGACCTCGTCGCGGCCGTAGACGAGGGCCACGCCCTGGCTCTCGAAGCTCACGCTCGCCGGGGTCGGCATCGGCTCGGCCGCCGCGGCGAGGAGCGCCGCCATCTTGGGGCCTGCCCCTGCCGCCTGCGTCGACCAGCCGGCGGTCTCGCGGATATTGGCGAAGGCGACGCGCTCCTCGGCGCCGGATTCCTCCGCCACCTCGCGGAACAAGGGCGCCTTCAGGGTGCAGGACACGGTGACCGGGCTCCCTGAGGCCATCGCCGCCCGCACCCGCTCCAGCTCGCGGCCGCAGAGCTGGTCGCCCGTCTCCAGCGTTCCCCCGCAGGCCTTGCCGATCGCCGCCGCGTCGAGGGGCATGCTGCCCTCGCAGGAACAGGCGATCACGATCCGATCCGACACCACGCGCGTCTCCGAGGGCCTCGTGCCCCTTGAGGTCTTGAGCGTCGCTCGCGCGCCCATACCGCCCACTGGGGCGTCATGCCCCTTGTTCACCACTCCAGCGCTATATACGAGCCGTTAAAAAGAACGACCCGACACGTGCGCGCAGGCACCCCCGACATCGCCCCCGACATGGCCATGACTCCCGCCGACCGACAGAGCCTGATGCTGCCCCCGGCCTTCCGGCCGCTGCGCCTCTCCGCCTCGGCCGGGACGGCGCATGACCGGGCCTGCGCGCTCGCTCGCGCCGAGGCCGAGGCCGCCGGAACCCTGGTGGTCGGCGCGCGCCCGGGGGTGGTCGACGTCGCGGTGGTGCTGGCGCCCGAGGAGCCGCTGGCGGTCGCCCGCCGGGTCGGGATCGTCGGCCTCACGGCGCTCGCCGAGGCGGTCGGCAGCCATGGCCCTCCCGACAAGCCGGTGACCCTCGACGCTGGCGGCACGCTGGTCTTCGACCGCGCCCGCCTCGGCGGCGGACGCCTGGCCTGGCCCGGGCCTTGCGCCGAGGACGCGGTGCCGGACTGGCTCGTCTTCTCCGCGATGCTGATCGCCTCGAAGCGCGAGGCCGGCGATCCCGGCCACACCCCCGGCTCGACCTCGCTCGAGGAGGAGGGCTTCGAGGCCGGCGCCGATGCGCTGATCGAGAGCTTCGCCCGTCACCTCCTGCGCGGCCTGTCGCTCTGGGCCGAGGACGGGCCGGCGGCCGCCATCGCCCGGGCGCGGGGCTACCTCGACGCCGATCCCGACGCCTTGCGCCTCGACGGGACCGGCTGGTTCGACCCCGCCCGGGGAGGGCCGCGCCTGTGAGCCTCAAGCTCCCCCGCACCCTGCGGCTCGACCCCTCCGACACCCTGGTCTTTCCCCGTGCCGCGCCGCCCGGCGAATGGGCGGTGACCGGCAGCTTCCTGTTCCTCGACGCGGATCCGGCCAGCCTCGCGGGCAAGGAGCGGGCGGCGTTCCGGGCCGGCTTCGTCGGCATCGAGTCCTTCGGCTTCTCGACCCTGGTGGTGGTGAGCGAGGCGAGCGAGCCCGAGCGCGAGGCCGCGATCGAGAGGCTGGCCGCGCAGGTCCGGGCCCGCCTCGGCGCGCCGGACCGCGACAGCGCGCTCGCCGCCGCCCGCGAGGAGATCGCGGTGGCCGAATCGCTGTGCGGCCCGCCGGTCGGCACCGTGCTGGCCCTGCACCGGACGGTCGAGGACGGCGAGATCCGCGAGCGCTTCCGGGCTTTGCGCCCGCGGGAGGGCGCCGTGCCCGGTACCGACCGGCGCCACGCCTATGCCCGCGCCTTCGACTTCTACGAGACCGACGAGGAGCCCGAGGAGCGGGTCGACCTCGCCGGCCTGCTCAACCGGAACCCGTCCTGAGAGCCCACCATGCCTGAATTCTGGGTCTCGAGCGGCCACCACCTCACCCGGCGCGACGCGGGCGGCGGGCTCGTCGTCACCGACGAGTTGCTGCTGGCCTATCTCGCCCGCCCCGAGCTGCTGCCGCCGGACGAGGCCTGCGACGCCGAGCGGGGCTTGCACGCCGCGCTCCTCGCCGATCCCCGCCGCCCGGTGACGCCGGCGGAGATCGCGGCCCTGGCCGACGCGGATGCCCGCGAGAACTGGGAGATGATCCTCGCCTTCCGCGACCGGCTGCTCGCCGCGCGCTCCGTCGAGGCGGCCTATCTCGACCTCGTCCGCCGGGGGGCGTCGGGGACGCCGCCGCTCTTCCTCAACCAGCTCGTCCACCTGATCCTGCGCAACGCGCTCGACGGTTGCGACGATCCCTACACCTTGCGCGCCGCCGAGCTGTTCTTCCGCCCGCAGCGCGCCTCGCTCGGCGACGGGACGCTGCTCCTGGCGGATGCCGAGCTGATCGACGAGGCGGAGGGCGCCGGGCGGCCATCGCCCCTCGTCGCGATGCTCGGGCGCGAGCCGGTCTCCGAGCTCGACGTGCTGACGGCCGACAATGCCTGGACCTACTGGAGCCGGTCGGACGCCTTCAGCATGGCGCTCAACCTCGGCTCGGACCCGAAATCCCGCGAGGGGCTGGCCCGGGCGATCGAGGCGTTCGTCCGTCACCTGCTGGCGGTCGAGGCGAGCGTCGCGCCGATTCCCGCGATCGAGGACGAGGATTGGCGCTGGTTCGTCGGGCTCGACGCCGAGGGAACGCGGATCGGCAACGCCCTGTGGCGCGGCGAGGCGGTGGACGCGGCCACCCGCGAGCGGGTCCTGGCCCTTTTCCGCCTCACGATCGCGGATGCGTCACGGGCCGATCCGCGCCTCGGCGGCAAGCCGGTCTACCTGCTGCTCGCCATGAATCCGGACCGGCTCGTGACGATGAAGCCGCAGAACCTGATCGCGGGCCTGCCGGTTGTCGTCACGGGAGAGGCCTGATGAGCACGCAGCTGATCTCCGTCGGCGTCGTAGTCGCCAAGCGCCGCTTGAAGGGCCCGTGGGCGAGCCACGCCTGGCTTCCCGTCGCGGTGCTGCCGGGCCTTCCCGGAACCGCGCCCTGGACCCGCCTCTCGGCCACGGAGGACGAGGAGACCTTCTATGCCGGCGCCTACGAGGTCGAGCTTCACCCGGCCGAGACGGCCCATTACGGCGACAACCTCGCGGCGGCCCGGCCCTCGCTCTGGGTGGCGCTCCGCGAGACCGGCCCGGACACCTACGCGGTCGCCACCGTGACGGCGGATCCCTACGAGGGCGAATCGCTCGCCGAGGGCATCGGCGAGATCGTCGAGGCGGTGCCGATGCCGCCGGAGATCCAGGCCGAGGTCGGGGCGTTCTACCGGGCGTTCCACGTCGAGCGGGTCTTCCACAAGCGCAAGCGCGACCGGGCCGACCCGGAGGCTCTCGCACGCCAGGGAGCCGGCGCGCGGCGTCGGCCGGAGGAGCCGTGAGCGACGGCTTCCTCGCCCGCTGGTCGCGGCGCAAGCGCGACGAGGCGCGCCGGCCCCCGGAATCGGCGCCGGAGGCCGCGGCACCGATCGTGCCCGGGACGGCGCCTGCGGAAGACGAACTCTCCCTGGGTCCCGAGGAGCTGGCGCAGCTCCCCTCCCTCGACGCTCTGACCGCCGCGACCGACCTGACCCCGTTCCTGCGAGTCGGCGTGCCGCGGGCCCTGCGCAACGCCGCCTTGCGCCGGATGTGGTCGATCGACCCGGCGATCCGCGACTTCGTCAGCGAGGCGCGCGAATACGCCTACGACTGGAACACGCCCGGCGGCGTGCCCGGCACCGGCGGCGCGATCTCCGCCGAGGACGTGCGGGCGATGGTCGAGAAGGTGTTCGGGGGCGGGGAGGAGAACCCGGCCGCCGTCTCCGACGGGAGCGACGAGGCCGGAGATGGCGCGCGTCCCCCCTCTCCCCGCGGGCGGGAAGAGGGCCGCGTCCCTCACGTCGGGGGCGCGGCGAGCCCGCAGGGCGAGGGTGAGGCGGTATCTCCGGATGAGGCTCCTCCGGCGGAACCCCCTCGCCCTCGCCCTCGCTCCGGCTCCGCCCGCGCGCCTGTCGCCCCCGACGAGGGGGGCGAAAGCCTCTCCCCGCCCGCCGGGAGAGGAGGGATCCCGCACCCTTCCGTCTCGCCGAACAGTCCTCCGCTCGCGGAAGTCGGTGGGGCAGACCAGGCCCCGGGATTCTCCGCGGCAGAGGCGACGCCCCGCCTCGCATCGGATCGCCCCTCATCCCCGGCCCCTCCCCGCCTGCAACGCCATGGCGGGGCGCTACCGATTTGAAGCGTTAGAAAGTAGAATTGTGCGCCACGGATTCCCCGCTATGGTGCCGCCAACGGGGCGCCTCCTCCAAATGAAGGAGGGCGCGTGAGTGCCGGCAGGCCCCGACGGCGGAAGCGCGCAGCGCGAGGTGACGGTGAACCAGGGGCCCGGTCCGGTCGACGAGATCGACGCTCTGCGCGCGCAGGAATACGACCTCCTGGCGGCCGTGCTCGGCCGCGCCCCGGCGCCGGACCTGCTGGCCGTCCTGCAGGGGCTCGACGGTGACGGCTCCCCGCTCGGGCAGGCCCACGCCGCCCTCGGGCGGGCCGCCCGCGAGGCCGACCCGCGCGCGGTCGGGCGCGACTACTTCGCCCTGTTCGTCGGCGTCGGGCGCGGGCTGATCATGCCCTACGCCTCGTACTACCTCACCGGCTTCCTCAACGAGCGTCCGCTGGCACGGGTCCGCCAGGACTTCGCCGAGCTCGGGCTCGAGCGCGATCCGTCGTCGAGCGAGCCGGAGGACCATGCCGCCACCCTGCTCGAGGTCATGGCGAACTTGTCCTCGGGCCGCCTGCCGGCCGAGCCGGGAAGCGACCATCGCTTCTTCGAGCGGCACCTGAAGCCGTGGGTCGGGCGTTTCTTCACCGACGTTGCGGCGCAAGCGGGGACGCCGTTCTACCGTGCGGTCGGCGAGCTCGGCGAGGTGTTCACGACGATCGAGGCCGAAGCCTTTGCCATGGATGCATGAGTTGAACCGGGACGCGGACACGAAGAGGAGAGCCGCCATGCGGCAAGACGACGATACCCGGAAGGACGACGACACCGGGCTCGGACGGCGGCAGTTCTTTCGCGCGCTGGGCGGCGGCACCGCCGCGGCGGCGGCCGCGGTCGCCTCCGTGCCGCTCGGCACCACCGAGGCGAAGGCCTACGACCCCGGCAACGCCGAGACCCGGTCGCGCTACCGCGAGACCGACCACGTCAAGGCCTTCTACCGCACCAACGGCTACGAGACGCTGAAGAAGTGAGACCGGCGATGCTGACCAAGCGCAGGAGCGGCGTTGCGGGCCGCGGCAGCCACCAGGCCCTCGCCGCGGGCCTGACCGCCCACACCCTCGACCGCCGCGGCTTCCTGCGGAAATCGGGGCTCGCCGCCGGCGGCCTCGCGGCCCTCGGCACGGTGCGGCTCGGCGCGGTGCGGCAGGCCCAGGCCGCCGGCTCCTCGGCCGATCCGGCAAAGGCCGTGATCGCTAAGAACATCTGCACCCACTGCTCGGTCGGCTGCACCGTCACGGCCGAGGTCGTGAACGGCGTCTGGGTCGGCCAGGAGCCGTCCTGGGCGAGCCCGATCAACCGCGGGGCGCATTGCGCCAAGGGCGCGGCGATCCGCGAGCTCGTCCACAGCGACCGCCGCCTGCGCTACCCGATGAAGATCGTCAACGGCGAGTGGCAGCGGGTCTCCTGGGACCAGGCGATCACCGAGATCACCGACAAGCTCCAGGCGATCCGCAACAAGAACGGCGCGGACTCGGTCTACTGGCTCGGCTCGGCCAAGTTCACCAACGAGGCCTCGTACCTGTTCCGCAAGCTCGGGGCGTTCTGGGGCACCAACAACGTCGACCACCAGGCCCGCATCTGCCACTCGACCACGGTGGCGGGCGTCGCCAACACCTGGGGCTACGGCGCCCAGACCAATTCCTACAACGACATCCGCAACGCCAAGACGATGATCATCCTCGGCGGCAACCCCGCCGAGGCGCACCCGATCTCCATGCAGCACGTGCTGTCGGGCAAGGAGATCAACCGCGCCAACATGATCGTCATCGATCCGCGCTTCACCCGGACGGCCGCGCACGCGACGGAGTACGTCCGGATCCGCTCGGGCACCGACATCCCGGTGATCTGGGGCATCCTCTGGCACATCTTCCAGAACGGCTGGGAGGATCGTGCCTTCATCGAGCAACGCGTCTACGCGATGGACGACGTCCGCAAGGAAGTCGCCAAGTGGACGCCCGACGAGGTCGAGCGGGTCTCGGGCGTGCCGGGCGAGCAGCTGAAGCGCGTCGCCGAGCTCTTCGCCAAGGAGAAGCCCGCGACCCTGATCTGGTGCATGGGCGCGACCCAGCACACCGTCGGCACCGCCAACGTGCGGGCGCTCTGCATCCTGTGCCTCGCCACCGGCAACGTCGGCAAGCCGGGCACCGGCGCCAACATCTTCCGCGGTCACACCAACGTCCAGGGCGCCACCGATCTCGGCCTCGATGTCACGACGCTGCCGCTCTATTACGGCCTCGTCGAGGGCGGCTGGAAGCACTGGGCCCGGGTCTGGGAGGTCGAGTACGACTGGCTGCAGTCGCGCTTCGACGAGGTCCCCGCCAGCGCCGGCCGC
Source organism: Methylobacterium terrae (assembly GCF_003173755.1). Classification (NCBI taxonomy): domain Bacteria; kingdom Pseudomonadati; phylum Pseudomonadota; class Alphaproteobacteria; order Hyphomicrobiales; family Methylobacteriaceae; genus Methylobacterium; species Methylobacterium terrae. The sequence continues at coordinate 2,989,350 of NZ_CP029553.1, read as the reverse complement.
AAGGCCCGCTCGCGCAAGGAGAACATGGAGACCCCCGGTCTCACCTCGACCCGGTGGTTCGACGCGGTGAGCCTGCCGGCCGACCAGGTCGACCAGCGCACGCCGCTCAAGGCCATGATGGTGTTCGGCCACGGCGGCAACACCGTGACCCGGATGCCCGAGGCGGTGAAGGGCATGGCGGAGCTGGAACTGCTCGTCGTCGCCGACCCGCACCCGACCACCTTCGCGGCGATGGACGCGCGCCGGGACAACACCTACCTCCTGCCGATCTGCACGTCCCTCGAGATGGACGGGTCGCGCACCGCCTCGAACCGCTCGATCCAGTGGGGCGAGCAGATCGTGAAGCCGGCCTTCGAGTCGAAGAACGACTACGAGGTCATCTACCGGATGGCCGAGAGGCTCGGTTTCGCCGACGCGCTGTTCAAGAACATCAAGGTCGTCGACGGCATCCCGGATGCCGAGGACCTGCTGCGGGAGATCAACCGCGGCGGCTGGTCGACCGGCTATTGCGGCCAGAGCCCCGAGCGCCTGAAGGCGCACATGAAGAACCAGCACAAGTTCGATCTCGTCACCTTGCGGGCGCCGAAGGACGACCCGGAAGTCGGCGGCGACTATTACGGCCTGCCGTGGCCGTGCTGGGGCAAGCCCGAGATTCGTCACCCGGGCACGCACATCCTGTACAACACCGCGCTCCACGTGAAGGAGGGCGGCGGCACCTTCCGGGCCCGGTTCGGCACCGAGCGCAACGGGCAGACGCTGCTCGCCGAGGATTCCTTCTCGCAGGGCTCCGACCTCACCGACGGCTACCCGGAATTCACCTACGGGGTGTTCCGCAAGCTCGGCTGGGACAAGGACCTGACGGCGGACGAACTGGCGACGATCCAGCGGATCGGCGGCAACAACCCGGACGCGGTCAGCTGGGCCACCGACCTGTCGGGCGGCATCCAGCGGGTCTGCCTCGATCACGGCGTGATCCCGTTCGGCAACGGCAAGGCCCGGGCCAATGCCTGGAACCTGCCCGACCCGGTGCCGGTCCACCGCGAGCCGGTCTACTCGCCGCGCCCCGACCTCGTCGCCAAGTACCCGACCCGGCCCGACGAGCGGCAGTTCCGGATGCCCAACGTCGGCTTCTCGGTGCAGAAGGCGGCGGTCGATCGCGGGATCGCCAAGCAGTTCCCGATCATCCTCTCGTCCGGCCGCCTCGTCGAGTACGAGGGCGGCGGCGAGGAGACCCGCTCGAACCCGTGGCTCGCCGAGTTGCAGCAGGACATGTTCGTCGAGGTGAACACCCAGGATGCCGCCGAGCGCGGCATCAAGGACGGGCAGTTCGTCTGGGTCTACGGGCCGGAGAATTCGTCGAAGGCCAAGGTGAAGGCGCTGGTGACGGATCGCGTCGCCAAGGGCGTGGCCTGGATGCCGTTCCACTTCTCGGGCTGGTACCAGGGCAAGGACATGCGCGACTTCTACCCGAAGGGCGCCGACCCGGTGGTGCTCGGCGAGAGCGTGAACACCGTGACCACCTACGGCTTCGATCCCGTGACGGGCATGCAGGAGACCAAGGTGACCCTCTGTCAGATCAGCGCGGCGTAAGGGAGGGATCCTCATGGCCAGAATGAAGTTCCTCTGCGACGCGGACCGCTGCATCGAGTGCAACGCCTGCGTCACCGCCTGCAAGAACGAGCACGAGGTGCCGTGGGGCATCAACCGTCGCCGGGTCATCACCCTCAACGACGGCAAGCCCGGCGAGCGTTCGGTCTCGATGGCCTGCATGCACTGCACCGACGCTCCCTGCGCGGCGGTGTGCCCGGTGAACTGCTTCTACACCACGGCCGATGCCGTGGTGCTGCATTCCAAGGACCTGTGCATCGGCTGCGGCTATTGCTTCTACGCCTGCCCGTTCGGGGCACCGCAATATCCGCGGGTCGGGAATTTCGGGTCCCGCGGCAAGATGGACAAGTGCACCTACTGCTCGGGCGGCCCCGAGGTCGACCTCTCGGTCGCCGAGTACGAGAAGTACGGCTCGAACCGCCTGGCGGAAGGCAAGCTGCCGCTCTGCGCAGAGATGTGCTCGACGAAGTCGCTGCTCGCCGGCGACGGCGAGATGATCGCCCAGATCTACAAGGAGCGGGTGATCAAGCGCGGCTACGGCTCGGGCGCGTGGGGCTGGAAGACGGCCTACCGCGAGACGATCGCGATCTGAGGGACTTCCGATGCGCAGGCTGACCCCCCTCCTCCTGGCGGCGACCCTGGCGCTGGCGGCGCCCGCCGTCGCGCAGGTGCGCGCGCCCGACGGCGCCCCCAACCCCACCGCCTCCTCGGTCAACGAGGAGATGCTGTTCAAGCAGGACCCGAAGATCCACGGCCGGATCTCGATCCCGAACGCCACCGCCGCCAACCTGATCCAGCCGCAGGGCCGTGAATGGCGCGAGTTCCGCGAATCCTGGCTTCCCTGGATCGGCGGGCTGGTGGTGCTCGGCATGCTGGCCGCGCTCGGCCTGTTCTACTTCACCCGGGGGCGCATCCGCCTCGAGCACAGCGAGGAATCGGGGCGCAAGATCCTGCGCTTCAACGGCTTCGAGCGCTTCTCGCACTGGATGACCGCGACCTGCTTCATCGTGCTGTCGCTGTCGGGCCTGAACTACATCTTCGGCAAGCGCCTGCTGATGCCGCTGATCGGCCCGGAGGCGTTCGCCACGCTGGCCCAGTATGGCAAGTACGCGCATATCTACCTCGCCTGGCCGTTCATGCTCGGCGTGCTGTTCATGCTAGTCCTGTGGATCAAGGACAACATCCCGGGCAGGATCGACTGGATCTGGCTCAAGCAGGGCGGCGGCCTGCTCGGCGACGCGCATCCGAGCGCCGGGCGCTTCAATGCCGGCCAGAAGATGGTGTTCTGGATGGTGGTCGGCTTCGGCCTCGCCATGGGCGCCACCGGCATCATGATGATCTTCCCGTTCGCCGTGACCGACATCAACGGGATGCAGATCATGCAGGTGATCCACTCGCTGATCGGCGTGGTGTTCATCGCCGGCATCCTGGCCCACATCTATATCGGGTCCTTAGGCATGGAGGGCGCCTACGACGCGATGGGCAGCGGCGAGGTGGATCTCGCCTGGGCCAAGGTGCACCACGACCTCTGGGTCAAGGAACAGCAGGCGAAGACCGCGAGCGGGCCGCAGCTCGGCCGCGGCCAAGTCCCGGCGGAATGATTGAGGCGGAGAGAGCGATGAAAGCCTTCCTGGTCGCCGTGGCGGCGGCCCTGGTGCTCGCCGCGGCGGCGAGCTTCCTGCTCGCCGAGAACCAGCGCTTCGCCTACCAGGCCTTCGCCACCTCGGGCGCCCGGGTCTCGGATCCGGGCACCAACCTCGTCGGCCCGCGCTGGACCGGCGACATCAAGGAGCCGGGCAAGGCCGGTCACAAGGCGGAGGCGGGATCGTGAACCGGACCGGCATCGTCACCCTCGCCGCCATCGGCCTCGCCGCTTCCTTGAGCGCAGCGCAGGCCGCCGGCCCGCCGGCGAACCTGTGCCAGGAACTCGTCGCCTTCGTGCACCCGAAGGCGCCGGACACTCCTGCCGCGAGCGCCCCGCAGCCCGCGACCGCCGCCGTGCAGGCGCCCGACCGCGGCGCGTCGCAGCAGCCGAGCAGCGCCGCCGGAGAAGTTCAGCAGAAATCGGGCCTGAGCGGCCCGGTGGCGCAGACCGGCCCCGGTGCCTCCGGGCCGCAGGGGCAGGCGCAGGCCCAATCCCAGGCCGCGCCCGCCCCGGCCGGGGCGCCGGCGCAGAAGAAGCCGAGCCCCGAGCAGGTCGCGCAGGTCGATGCGGCGGCCGCGTCCAACGACGTTCAGGCCTGCCGGGCGGCGGCCCAGTCGATCCGCCGCGCCGGCGTGGTGATGCCGGCGCCGCTGCTCGCGCTCTCGGCGCTCGATCCGAAGTTCTTCGCGGCGCAGTAAAGTTCTGCGAGTCGAGAAGCCTCGTTGTCCGACGAGCCCGTCCGCCCGCAACACCCGACGTTCTCCCGGGGCTCGCCGCAAGCGAGAGCCCGGGATTCATCAGCGCTGACGGCGCAGAATCCGGCGGCACGCGGTCCGCTTCATCCTGAAGCGTCAGCGTTCATCGATCCCGGGTTCCGCAGCGCGGCACCGGGATGACGCGGAGGGTGGCAGGATCGGGGCTCGAGCGAGGATCGACCCCGCCGCCGTCACGCCGGAATCTGCTCCACCCCCGCCGGCTCCTTCTCCGCCACCCCGTTCTCGCGGTGCCGGAACGCGCTGAGCGCCCGGTAGACCTGGAGCCGCGCCCGCATCACCGAGCCGAGCGGGCGGTGAACCGCGAGGCTGTGGGCCGGGCGGAAGGTCATCACCTCGTCGAAGTAGCGCACCCGCTCGGGCGAGTAGGCGTCCTGGCGCGGCAGGCGGATCGTCGCGACCGTGCGGTAGGGGCTGATCGCCACCGGCCAATCGACCGAGGCATCCTCGATCGGCTGCCTCTCGGCATCGGCCCAGAGCTGCGCCTTCAGGGTGAACACCGCCTCGCTCTCGCGGAAATACGCGACCGCGGCGTGCCGGAAGCCGTCCTCGTCCGCGTGCGGGTCGAGGCGCCATTCGGCGAGCGCCCGCTGGCCCGCCGAATCCGGCACCGCGCCGAGCTTCGCCACGTGATCGCCGAAGCGGATCGGCGCCTGGCTGAAGTAGCTGTTGGCGAGGGGATGGCTGAACGGGTGGCCGAAGAAGTCCGCCATCGCGCTCTCGGTGCCGAAGGCGTGCAGCACCTTGTTGAGGGTGCGCGCCGCGGAGGCGACCGCGCTCTTCGCGCCCTCCGGCAGGCCGGCGCTCTTGCCGATGACCGCGCCGTCGCGCAGGAACCCCGCCGCGGTGCCGGACGGGAAGGTGGTGCCGGTGGCCAGGACGAAGTCCTGGGTGTCCGCGGCGTGGCCCGGTAGCTTCTCGCCGGCGACGCCGAACACCTTGATCGCCATGCCGCGATGGGTCGAGACCCGGTCGCCCAGGGTCTCGCCCGGCCCCTGCGCGAAGCGTACCGCCACCGGATAGGTTCCGGCCGCCGCGAACAGTCCCTGCGCGAGCTCCGCCGGCAGCCCCTCGGCGACCGTGAGCTCGCCGACGACGCAGGCCGAAGACTTGGCGTGGCTCGCCCGCACGGCGTGGCGCTCGCGCGTCTCCACGGTCTCGGATTGCTGCGTCATCCCCCGGATGATGCCGTCGATCGTCTCCTGCTCGCCGGGGGCGGGCTTCTCGACGTCGGGAGCGTAGCGCAAGGGGACCATGCCGGTATCCTTCGGTCGAGGGCGTCTCGCGAATGCCCCCAACGTCGGCTGCCGGTGTTTGTTCGAAACGCTCGGTGAACTCTCGGCGACGCCTCAGGGCCTTCCGGTCAGCCACGTCGTCGCCCGCACCAGATCCGCCTGCGACAGGCCGTGGCCGGCGGGCAGGATCTCGTGCGTGACGGCGGCGCCCGCCTCCTTCAGCAGCGCGGCGAGGCGCGCGGCGTTGTCGGCGGGCACGATCGGGTCCATCCGGCCCGACAGGATCAGCACCGGCTCACCCTGAAGCCGCGCCGCCGGCGGGTCCGAGAGCGGCACCATCGCCCGCAGCAGCACGGCGCCGGCGAGCACGCCCGGATGCAGCAGCATCAGGGCGGCGGCGACGTTGGCGCCGTTCGAGAAGCCGACGGCGAGCGGCGCGGCGAGGCCGTACTCCGCCCGCGCCGCGGTCACGAAACCGGCGAGGTCGCCGGCCCGGCGCACCACGTCGGCCTCGTCGAACACGCCCTCGGCGAGGCGGCGGAAGAAGCGCGGCGCACCGCCCTCCAGCACCTGGCCGCGAGGCGAGAGCAGGGCCGCCCCGGGCGACAGGGCCCGGCCGAGGGGCAGGAGGTCGTCCTCGTCGCCCCCGGTGCCGTGCAGGAGCAGGAGCGGCACCGCCTTCGGATCGGCGGCGGGCTCGAAGCGGTGCTGGAACGACAGGGCGGTCATCGAGGATCCTCCGGAGCGTCAGGCGCCGAACAGCTTGGCGACCCGCTGGGTCTCGCGGGCGAGCAGGAAGGCGTCGCCGGCCACCGCCACGAAGCCGAACCCGGCCTCGAAGTCGGCCTTGGCGCCCGCCTCGCTGAAATTGAGCAGGCCCGCCGCCTTGCCGGCCTGCCGGATCCGCGGCAGCGCCGCCGCGATCGCCTCGCGCACCGGGGCGGCACCGGGCTCCCCGAGATGGCCCATGCTGGCGGCCAGATCGTTCGGTCCGATGAAGACGCCGTCGACGCCCTCGACCGCCGCGATCTCGCCGGCCGCCTCCAGCGCCTCCCGGGTCTCGACCTGCACGATCACGCAGACCTCGTCCCCTGAGCGGGCGTGGTAGTCCGGCCGCAGGCCGTAGCCGGTGGCGCGCGACGTGCCGGCGAAGCCCCGGATGCCGTGCGGCGGGTAGCGCGTCGCGGCGACGGCCCGCCGCGCTTCCTCGGCGCTCTGCACGAACGGGAACATCAGCGAGCGGGCGCCCTGGTCGAGCAGGCGCTTGACCATCACCGGCTCGTTCCACGGCACCCGCACCACCGGCTCGGCGGTGCCGCCCTCGGCCGCCCGCAGGTGGTCGACGACCTGGATCAGGTCGTTGGGCGAATGCTCCATGTCGATGAGCATCCAGGCGAAGCCGGCACCGGCGGCGAGCTCGGTGATGCCGGGCGAGCCGGTGGTCATCCACAGGCCGGCCTGCCGCCGGCTCTCGGCGAGCGCGCGCTTGAACGGATTGTCGAACGATCTCATGGCGTTGTCCTCCCTGTCCCCGGTGCCGGCTCAGACGGCCGGCTTCAGGTGCTTGAACATGTGCCCGCGCGCCTCGGCATCCAGCTCGGCCTTGAAGGTGAACCGGTCCTTCAGGGCGACGGCCTTCGCGGCGGCCGGGCGAGCGGCGACGGCGTCGTGGTGGCGCTTCAGGTTCGGAAACGCGTCGAAGGCGCCCTCGCCCAGCACGAAGGGCAGCATCCGGGCCCAGCCCCACAGGGCCATGTCGACGATGCCGTAGGCCTCGCCCACCATCCATTCCCGCTCGGCGAGGTGCCGCTCGACGACCTCGTAGTGGCGCTTCACCTCGAACTGGTAGCGCTCGTCGGCGTAAGCCACTTTCTCGGGGGCGAAGTGGCGGAAATGCACCGCCTGGCCCGAGAACGGGCCGATGCCGGTCGCGACGAACATCAGCCAGGACAGGAGCGCACCGCGCTCCGCGGCCGGGGGCAAGAAGCGGCCGGTCTTCTCGGCGAGATAGAGCAGGATCGCGTTCGAATCGAACACCACGGTGCCGTCGTCGACGATCACCGGCACCTTGCCGTTCGGGTTGAGCTTGAGGAAGTCGGGCGCGAACTGCTCGCCCTTGCGGGTGTCCACCGCCACGGGCTCGTAGGGCAGACCCGCCTCCTCCAGGAAGAGCGCGACCTTGGTCGGATTGGGCGAGCCGTTGAAGTAGAAGGTGATCATCCGGGCCTCCGGGAGTGAGACCTTCACAGAGGCCCCAAACGCGCCGGCGGATCAATCCCACGGGGTCGGAACCCTGCGTTGCCGCGCGGGGCCTGGACTCCGGGCGCCGATTCGCCATCCTGGCCGACCCCGCCGCCGGATGACCCCTCCCCTGTTCCTCACCCCCGACGAGTGGAGCGCGCTCAGGCTCAGCCTGCTGGTGGCGAGCGTGGCGACGCTGGCGAGCCTGCTGCCGGGCCTCGCCGTCGCCTACCTGCTGGCCCGCCGCGAGTTCCGCGGCCGGGCGCTGCTCGACGGGCTGGTGCACCTGCCCCTGATCCTGCCGCCGGTGGTGACCGGCTACCTGCTGCTCCTCGCCTTCGGGCGCCGGGGGTGGTTCGGGCCGGCCCTGGCGGAGGTCGGCGTCGTGTTCTCGTTCCGCTGGACCGGGGCGGCGCTCGCCTGCGCGGTGATGGGCTTCCCGCTGATGGTGCGGGCGATGCGCCTGTCCTTCGAGGCGGTCGACCGCAAGCTGGAGCAGGCCGCCGGCACGCTGGGGGCCTCGCCCGCCGCGGTCTTCGTCGTCGTCACGCTGCCGCTGGCCCTGCCCGGCATCCTCGCCGGCGCGGTGCTGGCCTTCGCCAAGGCGATGGGCGAGTTCGGCGCCACCATCACCTTCGTGTCGAACATCCCGGGCGAGACCCAGACCCTGCCGGCGGCGATCTACACCCTGACCCAGGTGCCCGGCGGCGAGGCGGGAGCGTTGCGCCTCACCCTGGTCTCGGTCGCGCTGTCGATGGCGGCGCTCGTCGCCTCGGAGTGGCTCGCGCGCCGGGCGCGGCGCAGGCTCGGGGCATGAGGGGCTTCCCGGCATGATCGAGGTCGCGGTCCGCCACGCCCGCGGCGCCTTCGCGCTCGACGCCGCCTTCGCGGCGGAGGGCCGGGTCACCGCCCTGTTCGGCCGCTCGGGCTCCGGCAAGTCGACCCTCGTCGACGTGATCGCCGGGCTGGTGCGGCCGGATCACGGACGGGTCGTGGTCGACGGCGTGACCCTCCTCGACACGCAGGCGCGCGTCCGGGTGCCGGTGCACCGGCGCCGGATCGGCTACGTCTTCCAGGAGGCGCGGCTGATGCCGCACCTGAGCGTGCGCCAGAACCTCCTGTTCGGGCGCTGGTTTTCCCGCGACCGGGACGGCGGGCCGAGCCTCGCGGCGGTGGCCGATCTCCTCGGCATCGCGGCCCTGCTCGAGCGGCGCCCCGCGGGGCTCTCGGGTGGCGAGCGCCAGCGGGTGGCGATCGGCCGGGCGCTGCTCGCCCGCCCCCGGCTCTTCCTGATGGACGAGCCGCTCTCGGCCCTCGACGAGGCGCGCAAGGCCGAGATCCTGCCCTACGTCGCCCGCCTGCGCGACGAGGCGCGGGTACCGATCGTCTATGTCAGCCACGCGGTCGCCGAGGTGGCCCGGCTCGCCGACACCGTGGTGGTGCTGGACCAGGGCCGGGTCGCGGCCTGCGGCCCCGCCGCCGAGGTGCTTCGCCGCGGCGCCCTCTTTCCGGGCCGCGAGACGGCCGAGACCGGCGCGCTCCTGCACCTGCGGGTCGCCGCCCACGACGACGCCTTCGGCCTCACCCGCCTGGAGGGCGCCCCCGGTCGCCTCACCGTGCCGCGGCTTTCTCTCCCGGAGGGCGCCGGCGTGCGGGTCCGGGTGCGCGCCCGCGACGTGCTGGTGGCGCGGGACGTCCCGCGGGGCTTGAGCGCCCGCAACGTCCTCCCCGGCACCGTGACCACCGTGACACCGGGGGACGGAGCCCACGCCCGGGTCGAGATCGCCTGCGGCGAGGCGGTGCTGGTCGCCGAGGTCACGCGGCTCGCCGCCCACGAGCTCGCCCTGGCGCCGGGGCTGCCGGTGCTGGCGATCGTGAAGAGCGTCGCGTTCGACGAGGAGACGATCGGGGTGGTGGAGATCTGAGGGGCGAGCGTCGCCGGTCGGACAAGACGAAGGAGAAGCCATTTACCCCGATGAGGCTATGATCTCTACGTCAGGTAAACACCTTCCAGGCCGCGAGAGCTCACGGCACGTGGGCCTACGGCGGCGCTCGCCGGCCGCCGTCGAAACCCGAAGAGGGCTGAGCAGGCATGGCCGGGAAGGGGGTGAAGGATGTGATCGGCTTTCCGATGCTCACCATCACCGTCGCGAAAAGCCCGACCGGATGGTCTGTGACCATCACGATCGGGCTCATGTAGCGACAAAGTTCGTCTGACAAGAGGGCTCGCGGGGTGCCTCCCGCCGGTCCTCGCTCCTGAAGATAGGCGCGGCCGCTACGTCAATCAATCGGCGAGAGCCGGTTTTCACACCGCTCCCGTTCATCGACACCGGGGCGTCGAGGGGCTCCGAACGGGAACGGCGGGCCTCCCGGCCCGCCGCCCCGTCAAAGGATCGTTGCGCTCAGCGGGCGCCCGGCAGCCGCTGGGCCTGCGCCAGGTGGTGCTGCATCACCGGCAGGGCCTGCTGGACGTAGGAGCGCAGGGCCGGGTTCGGGCCGGACTGGGCGTAGGCCTGGTAGTTGGCCACCGTCATGCCGTGGGCCTGCACCTGCATGCGGGCGTAGGTGCGGTCGAAGGCCGGGCCGGCCGGGGTGTCGGCGAGCTCGGCGAGCATCGCCTGCTGCTGCGGGCTCAGCGGGACCGACTGGGTGGCCGCCGTGGTGGTCACGTCGCCGTCGAAATCGACCGCGTTCGCGCCGACCCGGGCGCCGCGGGCCGCGCCGGCGCCGAGGCCCTCGAGGCCGCCGACCGGGCCGCCCTGCAGGGTGCCGCCGACCACGCCCGCCGCGGCGCCCGTGGCCGCGCCGACCGCGCCGCCCGCGATGGCGAAGGGCGCCTCGATCAGGCCGCCGATGCCGGCGCCGGTGCCGCGGGCCACGTTCTCACGGCCGCCGAGCAGGGCGACGTTCGCGGCGCGGTGGTCGCGGATCATCTCGCGGGCGTAGTCGCGGATGCGCGGGTTGCGCGACTTGTCGAGGGCGATCTGGCTCGACTTGACCTCGAACGCGTTCGACATCAGCGCCATCGAGCGGAACTCGTTGAAGTCGCCGATCTGCTGCGCGAAGGCGGGGGTCGCGAGCGCAACGGCGAGGCCGGTCAGGGCAACGAGCTTCTTCATCGGTGATCTCCTGAAAATCTGTTCTTGAGCGTCGGCGTCGGTCATCGACCGAATATCGAGCCGTTCGTTCGGAGCGGCTTGGCAGGACGCTTTCGGTGCGGACAACGAGCTTTCGCGAGCATTGTTCCCGTCTTTGCGTCATCAACTGTGCCGTGCCGCCACTGGCCGGATCGCCGCCGGCTCCGTATGACGGCCCCCTCGACGCCCCGGACGGTCCGGGCGGAGACGCGACCGGCCAGCCGTGACACGCCCCACCCCCCTGCCGCTGATCCAGGTCCTGCGGGCGCTCGCCGCCGCGATGGTCGCCGCCGGCCACGCGCAGTTCGAGGTCGCGGGCCTCGCCGCCCGGGCGGGCCTGCCCTTCGCCTCCGCGACCTGGCTGCCCTGGCCGGCGGGGGTCGACGTGTTCTTCGTGATCTCGGGCTTCATCATCGTGCACGCCTCCGCGTCCCTGCACGGGAAGGCCGATGCGCGACAGATCTTCCTCGCCCACCGGATCGCCCGGGTGGTGCCGCTCTACTGGCTCGCCACCACGCTCGCCCTCGCCCTCGCCTGGCTCAGGCCCGGCCTCGTCGGCACCGGAGCGGACGGCGCGCTCGCCGTCGTCGCCTCCTACCTGTTCTGGCCGATGGCCCGGGCCGACGGGACGGTGCTGCCGCTCTACTCGCTCGGCTGGACGCTGAACTACGAGATGGCGTTCTACGTCCTCTTCGCCCTGGCGCTGCCCTGGGGCCCGCGGCGGACGGTCCTCGGCGTGAGCGCGCTCCTCGCCGGCCTCGTCCTCGCCGGGGCGCTCGTCCGGCCGCTGCCGGTGCCGCTGGCGTTCTGGAGCGACCCGATCGTGCTCGAATTCGCCTGCGGGGCCCTGCTCGCCCTGGCGCGCCGGGAGGGCCTGCGCCTGGCCGGACCGGTACGCCTCGCCCTCGCGGGGCTGGGCCTCGTCCTCCTGTCGCTCGCCGGCGACGACCCCGCCCTCCCCCGCTGCATCGCCTGGGGCGGGCCCGCCACCCTCCTCGTCGCCGCCGCGTCCCTCGGGCCGGCGGGCGACGCGAGCGCGGTCTGGCGCCCGGCGGTCGTCCTGGGAGACGCGTCCTACGCACTCTATCTGGCTCATCCCTTCGTCGTACGCGGGGTGCGCGTGGTCGCCGAGGCGACCGGCGTCGCGGCACGGATCGGGCCCGGGCCGATGGTGCTGCTGATGCTCGTCCTCGCGTGCCTCGCGGCGATCCTGCTGCACCGCATCATCGAGCGGCCGCTGACCCGGATCGCGCGGTCCAGGCTCGAACCCTCGCGGCGGCCGGCCGAATAAGGTCTGACAAGTCCCGGTCGCCCGGCGGCAAGGTCCCGTCGGACCCGTTGACACTCCCTCGGCGGCATGCTGTTTCGCCATGCGATACGCGCATAAGCGCGAGTGAGGAAACGCAGGGGTGACGCGCCGACATGGCCCAACCGACCACCCACGCCGAGGGACGCGCCCGAGTGGGCGCTGAAGGCCAGGACATCGTCCTGTCCACCGAGGGGCTGACCAAGGAATTCAAGGGGTTTCGCGCCGTGAACGGCGTGACGCTCGAGGTCAAGCGCGGCACGATCCACGCGCTGATCGGCCCGAACGGCGCCGGCAAGACCACCTGCTTCAACCTGCTGACGAAGTTCCTGACGCCGTCGGCGGGCTCGATCCGCTACAACGGCCGCGACATCACCGGCATGAAGCCGGCGGACGTGGCCCGGCTCGGCCTGGTGCGGTCGTTCCAGATCTCGGCGGTGTTCCCGCACCTGACCGTCAAGGAGAACGTCCGCATCGCGCTGCAGCGGCGCAAGCGCGGCGACTCGTTCGACTTCTGGCGCTCGGAGACCGTCCTGCGCGCCCTCAACCAGGAGGCGCTCGCCCTCGTCGAGGCGGTCGGCCTCAGCGAGTTCACCGACGTGCCGGCGGTCGAGCTGTCCTACGGCCGCAAGCGGGCGCTCGAGATCGCCACGACGCTGGCGCTCGAGCCCGAGATGCTGCTCCTCGACGAGCCGATGGCCGGCATGGGCCACGAGGACGTCGACCGCACCGCGGCCCTGATCCGCCGGGTCTCGGCGAACCGCACCATCCTGATGGTCGAGCACAACCTGTCGGTCGTCGCCTCGCTCTCCGACCGCATCACCGTGCTGGCGCGCGGGCAGGTGCTGGCGGAGGGCGACTACGCCACCGTGTCGAAGGATCCCCGCGTGATTGAGGCCTATATCGGAGCCGGTCATGGCTGAGGCGGTGATGACGAAGCCGATCCCGGGCGCGGCGGCGGGCGCCGCCCCGCTCCTCGCGATCGAGGGTCTCGAGGGCTGGTACGGCGAGAGCCACGTGCTGCACGGCATCACCTTCGACGTGAAGCCCGGCGAGGTGGTGACCCTGCTCGGCCGCAACGGCGCCGGCAAGACCACGACGCTCCGCGCCATCATCGGCATCCTGGGCAAGCGCAAGGGCTCGATCCGCTACGACGGCACCGAGACCATCGCCATGGCCTCGCGCAACATCGCCAAGCTCGGCCTCGGCTACGTGCCGGAGGAGCGCGGCATCTTCTCGAGCCTGTCGGTCTACGAGAACCTGATGCTGCCGCCGCGGGTGAAGCCCGGCGGGATGACGGTGGAGCAGATCTACACCCTGTTCCCGAACCTCAAGGAGCGCTCGGGCAGCCAGGGCACCAAGCTCTCGGGCGGCGAGCAGCAGATGCTCGCCATCGGCCGCATCCTGCGCACCGGCGCCAAGCTGATCCTGCTCGACGAGCCGACCGAGGGCCTCGCCCCCGTCATCGTGCAGCAGATCGGCCGGACGATCGCCCGGCTGAAGACCGAGGGCTACACGATCGTGCTGGTGGAGCAGAACTTCCGCTTCGCCCAGACCGTGGCCGACCGGCACTTCGTCGTCGAGCAGGGCCGGGTGATCGACATGATCCCGAACGCCGAGCTCGACGCCAACATCGACAAGCTGCACACCTATCTCGGGGTGTGATGCGGCCCCGGATCCTCCTCACGGCCCTGCTCGTGGGCCTTGCACCGACCATGGCAGGGTCGGTCTTGGCAGCGCTTGCGGAGACCCCGGTGAAGGCAGCGCCGGTGAAGATCGGTGTGCTGAACGATCGTTCGGGCGTCTATGCCGACATCTCGGGCGAGGGCTCGGTCGTGGCGGCCCGCATGGCCGTGGAGGATTTCCGCCCGCTCGGTCCCGACCTCTCGGTCGAGATCGTGGCCGGCGACCACCAGAACAAGCCGGCCGTCGGCGCGGCGCTCGCCCGCGCCTGGTACGACCGGGAGGGGGTCGACGCGATCTTCGACGTGCCGACCTCGTCGGTCGCGCTCGCCGTCCATCAGGTCACCCGCGAGCGCAACAAGGTCTTCGTCGATTCGGGTGCCGGCACCGCCGACCTCACCGGGCCGGATTGCTCGCCCAACACCGTGCACTGGACCTTCGACACCGTGGCGCTGGCGAACGGCACCGGCGGCGCCATGGTCAAGCGCGGCGGCGACACCTGGTTCTTCGTCACCGCCGACTACGCCTTCGGCGAGGCGGTGCAGCGCGACACCACGGCGCTGATCCTGCGCAACGGCGGCAAGGTGCTCGGCAGCGTCAAGACGCCGTTCCCGGCCTCGGATTTCGCGCCTTTCCTGAGACAGGCGCAGAGCTCCGGGGCGAAGGTGATCGGGCTCGCCAATGCCGGCGGCGACACGATCGGCGCGGTGCGGGAGGCGGCGCGGCTGAGGCTGACGGAGGGCGGCCAGGCGCTCGCCGGCCTCCTGATCTTCTCCTCCGACATCCATTCGCTCACCACGAAGGTGGCGCAGGGGCTGGTGCTGACCGAGCCGTTCTACTGGGACCTCAACGACGCCACCCGCGCCTTCTCCGACCGGTTCGCCCGCCGCTTCTCCGGCCGCAAGCCCACCGCCGCCCAGGCCGGCGTCTATGCCGGCGTGCTGCACTACCTCAAGGCCGTCGCGGCGCTGCGCGCCGCGACCGACGGCGGCCGCGTGGTGGCGAAGATGAAGGAACTTCCGACGGACGACCCGCTCTTCGGCAGGGGCACGATCCGCGTCGACGGTCGCAAGATCCACGACATGTACCTGTTCGAGGTCAAGAAGCCGTCCGAATCCAGGGGCGAGTGGGACCTCTACCGGACGCTGGCGACCATTCCCGGCACGGAGGCCTTCCGGCCCCTCGACCAGGGCGGCTGCCCGCTCGCCATGCGGGCGGCGCAGGCGGAGGGCGCCAGGCCCTGACTCTGAAGAAGCGGGCGCGAGGCCTGGCCGCCGCGAAGCCCGCCGGAACCATGAAGACACGCATCGCCGCCGCGCGGCGCCACAGGGAGGAATGTAGATGCTGAAACGGTTGTTGCTCGCCAGCGCCCTCTGCGCCGTCGCCACGACCCAGGCGTCGGCGCAGACGCCGGTCAAGATCGGCGTGCTGAACGACCGCTCGGGCGTCTACGCCGACATCTCGGGCGAGGGCTCGGTCGCCGCCGCCCGCATGGCGGTCGAGGACTTCAAGGCCGCCGAGAAGGGCCTGAAGGTCGAGATCGTCGCCGCCGACCACCAGAACAAGCCCGATGTCGGCGCCTCGATCGCCCGGCAATGGTACGACCGCGACGGCGTCGACGCGATCGTCGACGTGCCGACCTCCTCGGTGGCGCTCGCCATCAACCAGGTCACCCGCGAGAAGAACAAGGCTTTCATCAACTCGGGCGCCGGCACCGCCGACCTCACCGGCCCGCAATGCTCGCCGAACACCGTGCACTGGACCTACGACACCGTGGCGCTCGGCAACGGCACCGGCGGCGCGATGGTGAAGCGCGGCGGCTCGACCTGGTTCTTCCTCACCGCCGATTACGCCTTCGGCCAGGCCCTCCAGCGCGACACCACCGAGGTCGTCACCAAGAACGGCGGCAAGGTGATCGGCGCGGTCAAGACCCCGTTCCCGACCGCGGACTTCTCGTCGTTCCTGCTCCAGGCGCAGGGCTCGGGCGCCAAGGTGATCGGGCTCGCCAATGCCGGCGGCGACACCATCAACGCCATCAAGCAGGCGGCGGAGTTCGGCATCACCGAGGGCGGCCAGGCCATCGCCGGCCTCCTGATCTTCTCCTCCGACATCCACGCGCTGACCCCGAAGGTGGCGCAGGGGCTGGTGCTCACCGAGCCGTTCTACTGGGACCTCAACGACGCCACCCGCACCTTCTCCGACCGCTTCGCCAAGCAGGCCGGCGGCAAGAAGCCGACCGCCGTGCAGGCCGGCGTCTATGCCGGCGTGATCCACTACCTCAAGGCGGTCGAGGCGCTGAAGACGGCCTCCGACGGGGCCAAGGTGGTGGCGAAGATGAAGGAGATCCCGACCGACGATCCGCTGTTCGGCAAGGGCAACATCCGCCCCGACGGGCGCAAGATCCACGACATGTACCTGTTCGAGGTCAAGAAGCCGGCCGAGTCGAAGGGTCCCTGGGACCTCTACAAGACGCTGGCGACCATTCCCGGCGCGGAGGCCTTTCGGCCCCTCAACCAGGGCAACTGCCCGCTCGTGAACAAGAGCTGATCGCTCGACGCGACGGCCGGCGGCGCGCTCAGGCGCCGCCGGCCCCCGAACCCCGGCCCGGTCCCCACGCGAGTCGCCAGACCCCATGCCCACGATCCTCGGCGTCCCCATGCAGGCGCTCTTCGGCCAGCTCCTGCTAGGCCTCATCAACGGCTCGTTCTACGCCATCCTGTCGCTCGGGCTGGCGATCATCTTCGGGCTGTTGAACATCATCAACTTCACCCACGGCGCGCAGTACATGATGGGCGCCTTCGTCGCCTGGATGCTGCTGAACTACGCCGGGCTCGGCTACTGGTGGGCGCTCCTCCTGGCGCCGATCGTGGTCGGCATCTTCGGGGTGATCCTGGAGCGGTTGCTGATTTCGCGGCTCTACAAGCTCGATCACCTCTACGGCCTGCTCCTGACCTTCGGCCTGGCGCTGATCATCCAGGGCCTGTTCCGCAACGAGTACGGCGTGTCGGGCCTGCCCTACGCGATCCCCTCCGAGCTGTCGGGCGGCCAGCGCCTGCCCTTCATGTTCCTGCCGAACTATCGCGGCTGGGTCGTCGTCGCCTCGCTGATCGTCTGCATCGCGACCTGGCTCGTCATCGAGAAGACGAAGCTCGGCGCGTACCTGCGGGCCGCCACCGAGAACCCGACGCTGGTCCAGGCCTTCGGCGTCAACGTGCCCCTGCTCCTGACCCTCACCTACGGCTTCGGCGTCGCGCTCGCCGCCTTCGCGGGCGTGCTCGCCGCGCCGGTCTACTCGGTGAACCCGAACATGGGCGCCGACATCATCATCGTGGTGTTCGCGGTCGTGGTGATCGGCGGCATGGGCTCGATCCTCGGCTCGATCGTCACCGGCTTCACCCTCGGGCTGATCGAGGGCCTGACCAAGGTGTTCTACCCGGAAGCCTCCTCGACCGTGATCTTCGTCATCATGGTGCTGGTGCTGCTGGTGAAGCCCGCCGGCCTGTTCGGCCGCACCGCCTGACCCGCCTCGCCTGAAGGAACACACGACGATGTCCTCCGCCGCGGCGTCCACCGACGCCACCCCGATCGCCACCGCCCTGCCCGAGGGCAAGGACGCCAAGGCGTTCCACCGCCTCGTCTTCGTCATCATCGCGGTCCTGCTCGCGGTGCTGCCCTTCATCCTCTACCCCGTCTTCCTGATGAAGGTTTTGTGCTTCGCGCTGTTCGCGCTGGCCTTCAACCTGCTGCTCGGCTACGGCGGCCTGCTCTCCTTCGGCCACGCCGCCTATTTCGGCATGGCGAGCTACGTCACCGCCTACACCGCCAAGTACTGGGGCCTGACCCCCGAACTCGCCATCATCGGCGGCACCCTGGTGGCGGCGCTCCTCGGCCTCGTCTTCGGGGCGCTCGCCATCCGGCGCCAGGGCATCTACTTCTCGATGATCACCCTGGCGCTCGCCCAGATGGTGTTCTTCTTCTCGCTCCAGGCGAAGTTCACCGGCGGCGAGGACGGCATCCAGGCGGTGCCGCGCGGCAACCTGTTCGGCGTCATCAGCCTCGCCGACGACCGGGTGCTCTACGCCCTCGTCGCGGTGATCTTCTTCCTAGGGCTCCTGCTGATCTACCGCATCATCCACTCGCCGTTCGGCCAGGTGCTGAAGGCGATCCGCGACAACGAGCCCCGCGCCATCTCGCTCGGCTACCGCGCCAACCAGTACAAGCTCGCGGTGTTCGTGCTCTCGACCACGCTCGCGGGCCTTGCCGGCTCGACCAAGGCGATCGTGTTCCAGCTCGCCTCGCTCACCGACGTGCACTGGTCGATGTCGGGCGAGGTGGTGCTGATGACGCTGGTCGGCGGCATGGGCACGGTGTTCGGCCCGATCCTCGGCTCCTTCGTCATCATCGCGATGGAGAACTACCTGGCGCAGTTCGGCGCCTGGGTGACGATCATCCAGGGCTTCGTGTTCGTGATCTGCGTGCTGGTGTTCCGCGAGGGCATCCTCGGCCTCGTCGCCCGGCTGCTGAAGCGGCCGCTCTGACGCCGGACCCGGTTCGACACGAGAACGGCGCCGGTCCCGCGGGGATCGGCGCCGTTCTCGTTCCGGACGGCCCGAATAGGCCGCCGCGCAGCGGTTGGGCGGTCCTCGCGAAGCCGCCCCGAATTTTTTTCGTCAAACCTGCGGAACCGATCACGGGGCGCCCGCGTTGATGGGTCCTAGAAGGTCACCTAAGCCCCCATCGACCTTCCGCCTCAGAGGCCCGGCGCATGCCGGGCTTTTTTCTTTGGCGGTCTCTTCCCGGGAATCAGCCGGCGAGCTTCGCGGCGATGCCGGCGACGTGGCGGCCCTGGAACCGGGCGCCCTCGAGCTCGACGGCGCTCGGCTGGCGGCTGCCGTCGCCGCCCGCGATGGTCGAGGCGCCGTAGGGCGAGTTGCCCATCACCTCGGTCGTGCCGAGCTGGCCCTGGAAGCTGTAGGGCAGGCCGACCACCACCATGCCCTGATGCAGCAGCACGGTGTGGAAGCTCAGGATCGTCGATTCCTGGCCGCCATGCTGCGAGGCCGTCGAGGTGAAGACCGAGCCGACCTTGCCGATCAGCTCGCCCTTCGCCCACAGGCCGCCGGTCTGGTCGATGAAGTTCTTCATCTGCGAGGCCATGTTGCCGTAGCGGGTCGGCGTGCCGAAGATGATGGCGTCGTAGGACGGCAGCTCGTCCACGGTGGCGACCGGCGCCTTCTGGTCGAGCTTGTAGTGCGACTTTCGGGCGACCTCCTCCGGCACCAATTCGGGCACCCGCTTGACCACGACCTCGGCCCCCGCCTCGCGGACGCCCTCGGCCACCGCGTAGGCCATCTGCTCGATATGCCCGTAGGTCGAGTAGTAGAGGACCAGAACCTTCGCCATCGCGTGATCTCCTGTCGCTGTCGGAGCCGGACCATCGTGGATCGCAGGTCCGCGGGAAATGGCCTACGCTGCAAATCCGCGCTTGCAGGCGCGCAAGCTCGAGGAAATCCGCGTGACCGCCCCCCTCGCCTGGGACGATTTCCGGCTGGTGAAGGCCATCTCCGACCAGCGCGGCCTGACGCTCGCCGCCGAGCGGCTCGGCATCAACCATTCCACCGCCTTCCGGCGCCTCGGCCAGATCGAGGCGGCCCTGCGCACGCCGCTGTTCGAGCGCCACCGCACCGGCTACGTGCCGACGCCGGCGGCCGAGGAGATGGCCCGCATCGCCGCCCGGATGGAGGAGGACGTGCTCGCCTTCACCCGGCGGATCGAGAGCGAGGGCCTGAGCCCGGCCGGCGAGTTGCGCGTCACCACCGCGGCCTCGCTGCTCACCGGCCTGCTGACCCCGATCCTGGCCGCGTTCTGCGCCCGCTGCCCGGAAGTCCGCCTCGACGTGGTCGTGCCGGAGCAGGCGCTCAATCTCGCCAAGGGCGATGCCGACGTGGCCCTGCGCGCCACCAACGACCCGCCCGACACCCTGGTCGGGCGACGCCTCGCCACCATCGCCTGGGCGCTCTACGGCCGGGCCGACCTCGACCGGACCGTGCCGCCCGGCCGACGGCGCTGGGTGTCGCCGGCGCCGCGCCTCGGCGCCGCCGCGGTCGCGCGCTATGTGCAGGAGCGGACGGAGCCGGAGCGCGTGGTCCTGCGGCTCGACACGGTGCAGGGACTGGCGGACGCGGTCGAGGCCGGGATCGGCATCGGCCCCCTGCCCTGCGTCATCGGCGACCGTCGCGCCGGCCTCGTGCGGCTCTCCGGGCCGGTGCCCGAACTCGATGCCGGGCTCTGGCTCCTGACCCATCCCGACCTGCGCCGGGCCGCCCGGGTGCGCGCCTTCCTCGACTTCGTCGGCGCGGCGATCACCCGCGA
Source organism: Methylobacterium terrae (assembly GCF_003173755.1). Lineage (NCBI taxonomy): Bacteria > Pseudomonadati > Pseudomonadota > Alphaproteobacteria > Hyphomicrobiales > Methylobacteriaceae > Methylobacterium > Methylobacterium terrae. Next base: position 2,969,350 of record NZ_CP029553.1, on the reverse strand, counting down.
GCGCGACCTGATCGAAGGTCGAGCCCCGTCTCAGCGGACAGAGACGATCTCCACCTCGTGATCCGCGACCGTGACGGCGTCGCCCGCCTGCTTGCCCGTGAGCGCCCGGGCGAGCGGGGCGACGTAGGCGATCGTGCCCTTCGCCGGGTCGGCCTCGTCCTCGCCGACGATCCGGAAGGTCTGCTCGGTGCCGTCCTCGCGCGCGATGACGACGGTCGAGCCGAAATGCACGGTGTCGCTCGCGGGCTGCGTCACGACCTGCGCCGAGTTCCGGCGGGCGGTCCAGTAGCGCAGGTCGCGGTTCACCCGCGCCATGTTCGCCTTGTCGTCGGGCGACAGGCCGGCATGCTCGGCGTGCAGCCGGTCCAGCTCCGCGTCGATGAGGGCGAGGCCCTCCGGCGTGACGAAGTTCGGGTGCGGGGAGACGGGACGGTCGGGGAGATCCTCGAAGGCCTCCCCGCCCTCCTTCTCGCGAACGAAAGCGATGCTCATGAATCGGGCAATGCGCGGGACGCCGTCAAGGTTCCGCGTTGGCGCGTCTACGCGATCGTCACCACGGTGCGTCCGCGGGTGCGGCCGGCCAGGATCTCCGGACCGCGCTCGATCACCTCGGCGAGGGGCACGGTGGTGGTCATCGCCGAGAGCGCGGCGGGATCGAGGTCGCGGGCGAGCCGGGCCCAGGCCTCGCGGCGAAGGGGCAGCGGCGCCATCACGCTCTCGATGCCGTAGAGCGCGACCCCGCGCAGGATGAACGGCGCCACCGAGGTCGGCAGGTCCATGCCGCCGGCGAGGCCGCAGGCCGCGACCGCCCCGCCGTAGCGGGTCATGGCCAGCGCGTTGGCCAGCGTCGCGGAGCCGACCGCGTCGATCGTGGCGGCCCAGCGCTCCTTCGCGAGCGGCTTGCCCGGGGCGCTCAGCTCGCTCCGGTCGATGATCTCGGCCGCGCCGAGGCCGCGCAGGTACTCGGCTTCCTCCGCGGCGCGCCCGGTCGAGGCGATGACGCGCCAGCCGGCCTTTGCCAGCAGCGAGACCGCCACCGAGCCGACGCCGCCGGCCGCGCCCGTCACCAGGGCCGGTCCGGAATCCGGGGTCAGCCCGTGGCGCTCGATCGCCAGCAGGGCCAGCATCGCGGTGTAGCCGGCGGTGCCGATCGCCATCGCCTGCTCGGGCGTGAGGGCCGCCGGCAGGGCCACCAACCAGTCCCCCTTCACGCGGGACTTCTCCGCGTAGGCGCCGAGATGGGTCTCGCCTGTGCCCCAGCCGTTGAGCACCACGGCGTCGCCGGGCTTCCAGTCCGGGTGCGAGGACGACTCGACCACGCCGGAAAAGTCGATGCCCGGGATCATCGGCCAGCGCCGCACCACCGGCGCCTTGCCGGTGAGCGCCAGCCCGTCCTTGTAGTTGAGGGTGGAGTGGGTGACCCGGACGGTGACGTCGCCGTCCATCAGCTCGGATTCGTCGAAATCCCTGAGCGCGACGCGCTGCCCGCCCTCGCCCTTCTCGATCACCACTGCCTTGAAGGTGCCCACGCTCTCGCCTCCCTGACCGCGCGACCTTCGGGCCGCGTTCGCTTCGCCGAGGGTTGTGGAGCGCGAGTCCCCTCGCGGCAAGGCGGCCCGGGCCTGACCCGGGCCGCGTTAAGGCTCAGTAGCCGTCGTAGACGCTGCCGCCGCCGAAGACGAGGCCGGTGCCTGCGCCGACCGCCGCGCCGGCAAGTCCGATGCCCGCCCCCGCGAGGCCGAGGCCCGCGCCGACGATCCCGCCCGGAGCCGGGCCGGCACCGTAGCCGCCACCGTAGCCGCCGCCATTCGCCGGCACCCAGCCCGAGCGGGCCGGCTCGACGAGGACGCGGCGCTGGTAGGAGGCGTAGGCCGGCGGGATCACCTGCGGCACCACCTGGGCCGGGCGCACCAGCACCCGGCGGGTCTGCGTGGCGTAGCGGGCCGGGATCGTGACCCAGCAGCCGACGGTCTGGCCGTAGGCGTCGACCGAGGTCTGCCACACACGGCGCGGCGGCGAGACCAGCACCTGCTCGGATACGGTGTCGTAGACCGGCGGCACGACGTGGTTCACCGTGCGGGGCGGGCGCACCATCACCTGCTCGGACACCGTATCGAAGACCGGCGGGGTCGAGACGCGGCGGTAGCAGTCGGTGGTGCAGCCGTAGCCGCCGGCGAAGGCCGGAGCGGTGGAGATGAGGCCCGCCGCGAGAGCGGTCGCGGCAATGGCACGGGTGACCCGGGCGGTCATGATCGGGCTTCCTCAGGAATGGCGGGGATGGGGCCGCGCGACGATCGTCAGCGCCACGCTTGCCCGAGAGAGAAGCCGCTGAGGGGGCCATCAGGCAAGCCGAAACCCGGAAGAGGGTAAAATTGCCCTCGGGATTTACTACGTATTTCGGCAAATTGCGGAGGGATTCTCGCAAGCCTGAGAGTCGATCGCACGCCTGGACACGGGAACCGTCAGATTGTTCCGGATCGATAGTGTTGCGGTAAACCGTGTGCCGTGGTGGGGCCGCGACGGGTATGCCGGGGCACGGAGGCCGGACGTTGCGAACCACCCGGGATCGGCCTGTTCGCCTTGGACGATCAGGGCTCGACCCTCCTCCTTCATCCCGCGTTCTCGCCTCCGGCGAGTTCCGGGGTGACGTCGAGAGGCGGTGTCGTTGCGGTTCAGGCTCGAAGCGGACGGCACCGATATGACGAGCGGGGCCGACGCCTCAGGAGGAGGTCGCGACTCCGACGGGCCCGTCGAACGCGTGACGGGTTCCAGACCGTGACGATGCCGTCGCTCGCTCAAACCTCGCGACGAACCTCCGGTCGCACCGGCTTCCCGCTCAGGTCTGCCCCGGCCGCAGCTGGTAGAAGATGTGGCGGCCGATCACGTCCATCTTGCGCAGGCGGCGCGACCAGCGCGGCTTGACGTAGTCGGCGTGGTAATGCGTCGCCCCGCCGACATCGGCGAGGTAGGTGCGCCCTTCCACCACCGCGTGGGCGACGCGGGTGGCCGTCTGCCACGAGGCGTCGTCGGTGATGCGCAGGGACTTGCCCTCGCAGGCGAAGGAGAACTGGCAGCCCATGTAGCGGTGGCGGTTCTGGTAGACCACGCCGCAGATGTTGGCCGGGTAGAGGCCGCTCTTGGCGCGGTTGAGCACCACCTGGGCGACCGCGGCCTGACCCTGCTCGGGCTCGCCGCGGGCCTCGAAGTACACGGCTTCCGCGAGGCAGCGCTGCTCCTTCTCGGCGTTTTCCGGGGTGATGAGGTCGGCGTAGCGGCGCCTCGCATCCTCGCTCGGCAGGGCCTCGGGGGCGATCCGCGCCGCGGTCGTGACGGCCGCGCGGGCATCGCGGTCGAGGCGCGGCGAGATCTGGCCGCCGGCGGCGATCTCGACCGGCGTCGCATCGGAGGGGGCCGGGGTCGTCGAGGACAGGGCGACGGCGCGGGGCACCGCCGGGGTGCTGCCCTCGCGACCCGCCCGGGCATCGGGCACCCGTGTGTCGGAAGCCTTGGCGGCGGTCTGCCCGCCGGTCGCCGCCCCGCGGGTCGGCGCGGTGGCGCCGGCCGCCGGCGAGCTGGTGCCGGCCTCGCCGGGATCGTCCGCGAAGGGCACGAAGCCGCCTTGCGGCTCGAGATCCGGGTTCCAGGTCGCCGGTCCGGGGGTGAAGGTCGAGGCGACGCTCGGCCCGCTGCTGCCGAGCCAGCCGGTCGACAGGGAGGCTGGACGGGCCAGGCCGCCGACCCGGGCCGGCACGAGGGCATCCCCCTTGTGGGTGCGCTGTGCCAGCGGCCGGGTGCGGGCATCCGCCTTGAGGTCCGGGCGCAAGGGCTCGGCGTCGAGGGCGAGGCGCGAAAGGCCGGCCACGGCGCCGGTCATGAGGCCGGTCATGGGGCCGGAGAGGCTCACCTGCGAGATCAGGCCGCGCTCGGGCAGCGGCGGCATTCCGCGCGGGACGAGGCGGGCGACGGCGTTCGATCCGAGCGAGGTTTCGTAGCCGGCCGAGGCCGTGAACGAGACCAGGACGCCGAGACCGACGGCCCAGGGCGCGACCGCCGCGGCGAGCCAGCGCATCCCCTTCGTCCGCCGTACCTGCCGTCTGCGCAGGTCCCGTCTGCGCAAATACCGCCTGCCCAAGGTCCCGTCCCCGCTCCGCACGCGCCCGCCCGGCCCATCCGGGGCCGGGAACCGTGACGGTGAGTGTCGCGGGGTATGGTTGAGCGTTGGTTAAGCCGGTGCCGCCTGCAACCGCCCGGCGAGGTCGCCGGCCCGCGCGGCGTAGACGACCGGCAGGGGAGCGGCGACGCCCCGCACTGCGACGGTCTCGATCCGCAAGCCATCGAGGGCGATTCCCGCCCGCCGTGCTGCTTCCTCCGAGGCGACGAGCTGCACGTCGGCGCCCTTGGCGAGGGATTCGAGCCGGCTCGCGAGGTTCACCGCCGGGCCGATCACCGACATGCCCCGGCTCGCACCGTAGCCGAGGCGCCCGAGCACCAGGGGACCGGCATGCAGGCCCATCGCCATCCGGAGCGCCGCCGGCAGCTCGGCGGCGAGCTGGCGGTTGAGCTCGCCCACCGCCCGGTCGACCGCTCCCGCCGCCGTGAAGGCGGCGCGGCAGGCCGGGCCGATCCCGTCCGGATGGGTGAAGAGAGCCAGCAGCCCGTCACCCGCGTAGCCGCCGATCCAGCCCCCCGCCGCCTCGATCTCCCGGCCCGCCGCCTCGAAGAAGCGGTTGAGGATGAACACGACGTCGAAGGGCAGCTTGCGCTCGGAGAGCGGCGTGAAGCCGCGGATGTCGATGAACAGGATCGCCACCTCGCGCTCGATCCCGGCGACGTCGGTGTTGGTGAGGTGCTTGTCCGTCGATTCCGAGCGGCGCGGGTCGAGGATGCGGATCAGCGCCACGTCCCCGGCGGGCTTCGCCTGGCAGGCGAGGCGCACGTTGGCGGGCGCCCCGATCGCCCGCAGCGCCGCCGCCTCCTGGGCGCCCGGCGCCGACAGGTTCTCCTCGCCGCTCACCACCAGCACCCGGCAGGTCGAGCAGCGCCCGCGCCCGCCGCAGACCGAGACGTGCGGCACGCGGTTCGCCCGGCTGATCTCGAGCAGCGTCGGCCCCTCCAGGCTCTTCACCGTCGGGCCGCCGACATACGACACGCCGAAGCGCCGGGCCCGCAGGGACGCGGCCACCCGCACCAGCACCACCCCGAGGGCCAGCGCCACCGCGGCGTAGATCGCCCCCGTGACGGTGTCGCCCCAGGCGGCGATGCCTGCGTCGACCTGCGGCACGGGCCAGCGGGCGTCGAGGTCGGGCGCGTCGAAGCGGCGCGCCAGCAGCCGGTCGCGCTCCATGATCCGCCCCTGCGCGACGATGCCGGCGAGCGCCGCGGCCGGCAGGCCGACGGCCGGCACGGCGAAGAGCGGCGCCATCCGCCGGTAGAGCGGCGACAGGCGCAGCCAGGCATGCAGCCCGAGGCAGCCGTGCAGCCAGACGACCAGCAGCAGGGCGGTCTGGAATCCCATGCCGTCGGGCCAGATCCGGGTGATCACGTAGGCGTAGGTGGTCCGCGTGCCGTCCACCAGGCTGGCGACCCGGGTGCCGAGCACGTGCGGCACGAGGAGGAACGGGATCGCGAAGCCCAGCACCGTCTGCGCCGCCTCCCAGGGCGGCATCCGCAGGGTCCGGCGCTCGGCGAGCTTGACGAGCGAGAAGGCGACGTGCGCGAGGAGCGCGAGGCCGAGGATCAGGCTGCCGGGGACGGAGCGCGTGACGGCGGTGCGCCAACGGGCGACGTCCATCATCGTGTCGAGGCCGACGAGGCCGAGCGCGTGGTTGGCGAAGTGCGTGGCCGCGAAGGCGAACAGGACGAGACCGGAGACCAGCCGCAGCCGCTGCGCCAGCGAGCCGCGCCACAGGCGGGCGCCGGCCTCCGGGGCCGGGCCGACGGCGGTGGGCGGCTCGCGCATGGGGTCTCTCTTCAAGGCGCGGGTTTCACCTCTCCCCGCGGGCGGGGAGAGGTGAATGCTCACGCCTCGCCGCGGCCCTTGACCTTCAGCGCCGCCTGGGCCGCCGCGAGCCGGGCGATCGGCACGCGGAAGGGCGAGCAGGAGACGTAGTCGAGGCCGGTCTCCTGGCAGAAGGCGATCGAGGCCGGGTCGCCGCCGTGCTCGCCGCAGATGCCGAGCTTCAGCTTGTCGCGCACCGCCCGGCCGCGCTCGGCGGCGAGCCGCACCAGTTCGCCGACGCCCTCCTGGTCGATCGACACGAAGGGGTCGGAGGCCAGGATGCCGCGCTGCGTATACGGGCCGAGGAACCGGCCGGCATCGTCGCGGCTGATGCCGAGCGTGGTCTGGGTCAGGTCGTTGGTGCCGAAGGAGAAGAACTCCGCCGTCTGGGCGATGTCGCCGGCGCGCAGGGCCGCGCGCGGCAGCTCGATCATCGTGCCGACCTGGTACTCGACCTGGCTGCCGGTCTCCGAGGCCACGGCCTTCGCCATGGCGTCGATGCGGGCCTTCACCAGGTCGAACTCGGTGCGGGTGAAGACCAGCGGCACCATCACCTCGGCGATGATCGGCGTGCCGGTCTGCTTTCCGGCCTCGACGGCGGCCTCGAAGATCGCCCGCGCCTGCATCTCGGCGATCTCGGGATAGAGGATCGCGAGCCGGCAGCCGCGGAAGCCGAGCATCGGGTTGAACTCGTGCAGCTCGTTCATCCGGCGCCGCACCTTGTCCTCCTGGACGCCGGTCGCGGCGGCGACCTCGCCGATCTCCTTGTCGGAGTGCGGCAGGAACTCGTGCAGCGGCGGGTCGAGGAGCCGGATCGTCACCGGCAGGCCCGACATGATGGTGAACAGCTCGACGAAGTCCTGGCGCTGGTACGGCAGGAGCTTGGCCAGCGCCGCGCGGCGCCCTTCCGCGTCGTCCGCCAGGATCATCTCGCGCATCGCGACGATGCGCTCCTCCTGGAAGAACATGTGCTCGGTGCGGCACAGGCCGATCCCTTCCGCGCCGTACTTGCGGGCGGTGCGGGCGTCGAGCGGGGTCTCGGCGTTGGTGCGGACCTTCATGGTGCGGACCTCGTCGGCCCATTCCATCAGGGCCGCGAAGTCGCCCGACAGCTCGGGTTCGATCATCTCGACCGAACCCTGCATCACCTGGCCGTTCGAGCCGTCGATGGTGATGCGGTCGCCGGCCTTCAGCGTCACGCCGCCGACCGACAGGGTGCGGGCGGCGTAGTCGACCCGGATCTGCCCGGCGCCGGAGACGCAGGGCTTGCCCATGCCGCGGGCGACCACCGCCGCGTGCGAGGTCATGCCGCCGCGCGTCGTCAGGATTCCTTCCGCGGCGTGCATGCCGTGGATGTCCTCCGGCGAGGTCTCGATGCGGACCAGGATGACCTTGCGCTCGGCCTTCTTGGCGGCTTCGGCTTCCTCGGAGTTGAATACGATCTCGCCCGAGGCCGCGCCCGGCGAGGCCGGCAGGCCGGTGGCGATGACCTTGCGCTCGGCCTTCGGGTCGATGGTCGGGTGGAGCAGCTGGTCGAGGGAGGCGGGCTCGACGCGGCCGACCGCCTCCTGGTGGGTGATGAGGCCTTCGGCCGCGAGCTCGACCGCGATGCGGAGCGCGGCCTTGGCGGTGCGCTTGCCGTTGCGGGTCTGCAGCATCCAGAGCTTCCCGGTCTCGACCGTGAATTCCAGGTCCTGCATGTCGCGGTAATGGTGCTCGAGCATCTCGTAGATGCGCACCAGCTCGGCATAGGCCTCCGGCATCGCCCGCTCCATCGACGGCTTGTCGGAGCCGGATTCGATGCGGGCGGCCTCGGTGATGTCCTGCGGCGTGCGGATGCCCGCCACCACGTCCTCGCCCTGGGCGTTGATCAGGAACTCGCCGTAGAGCGCCTTCTCGCCGGTCGAGGGGTTGCGGGTGAAGGCGACGCCGGTGGCCGAGGTCTCGCCCATGTTGCCGAAGACCATGGCCTGGACGTTGACCGCGGTGCCCCAGCTCGCCGGAATGCTGTGCAGCTCGCGGTACTTGTTGGCGCGCGGGTTCATCCACGAGCCGAACACCGCGCCGATCGCCCCCCAGAGCTGGGCCTGCGGATCCTGCGGGAAGTTCTCCCCGAGCTCGCGCTTCACCAGCGCCTTGTACTCGCCGATCAGGTGCTTCCAGTCGGCCGCACCCAGCTCGGTGTCGAGGGTGAGGCCCTTGTCGTCCTTGTAGCGCTCCAGCACCTCCTCGAACGAGTGGTGCTCCACGCCGAGCACCACGTTCGAGTACATGGTGATGAAGCGGCGGTAGCTGTCATAGGCGAAGCGCGCGTCGCCGGCGCCGCGGGCGAGCGCCTCGACGGTGGTGTCGTTGAGGCCGAGATTCAGCACCGTGTCCATCATGCCGGGCATCGAGGCCCGGGCGCCCGAGCGCACCGACACGAGGAGCGGCGACTCGGCATCGCCGAAGCGGCGACCGGTCAAAGACCCGACGGCCTCGAGCGCGGCCGCGACCTGGTCCTGAAGCTCCGGCGGGTATTGCCGGCCGTGATCGTAGTAGTAGGTGCAGACCTCGGTGGTGATGGTGAAGCCCGGCGGCACGGGGAGGCCGAGATTCGACATCTCGGCGAGGTTCGCGCCCTTGCCGCCGAGCAGGTCGCGCATCGCCGACTTGCCCTCGGCCTTGCCGTCGCCGAAGGTGTAGACCCACTTCGCCATGTCACTTCCGGCCATGTCACTCGTCCGTTCGTAGCGGCTGCCGCCTGACGTTCCCGCCGGGTTGGACCATTCCCCGGCCCAACGCAAGCTGAACGGGGGTGCCGTCCAAAAGTCTTATGTGCGGGGTATTTTGGGTGCCTCGGATCCCCGAGCCCGGCCGCGGCACCACATGTAGCGCCCGGCGCGCCGGCGGCGACCGGGTCAGGCGAGCTGGACGATGAGCCCGTTCTGGATCGTCACGCGCCGGTCCATCCGGGCGGCCAAGTCCAGGTTGTGGGTGGCGATCAGGGCCGCCACGCCCGAGGCGCGCACCAGCGAGACCAGGATCGCGAAGACGTGGCCGGCGGTCTGCGGGTCGAGGTTGCCGGTCGGCTCGTCGGCGAGCAGCAGCCGCGGGCCGTTGGCGAGCGCCCGGGCGATGGCGACGCGCTGCTGCTCGCCGCCCGACAGCTCCGCCGGCCGGTGCGAGAGCCGCTCCTTGAGGCCGAGGAAGGTCAGGAGCTCGCCGGCGCGCGAGCGCGCCTCCTTCGCGGAGAGACCGCGGATGAGCTGGGGCAGCACCACGTTCTCCAGCGCCGAGAACTCGGGCAGAAGGTGGTGCGACTGGTAGACGAAGCCCATCTCCTCGCGCCGCATCCGGGTGCGGGCGGCGTCGTCCATGCGGGCGCTCGGCTGGCCGCCGATATAGACCTCGCCGGCATCGGGCCGCTCGAGCAGGCCGGCGACGTGGAGCAGGGTCGACTTGCCGGTGCCGGAGGGCGCCACGAGGGCGACGATCTCGCCGGGCCAGATCGCGAGGTCGGCGCCGCGGAGGATCTCGAGGGAGCCGGTCCCTTGGGCGTAGCGGCGCTCGACCTGGGCGAGGAAGAGCGCCGGGACCGGCTGCTGCGGGGTGGCGTCCATCGGTGTCAGGCGCCCGTCGCGGGGATGCGCGGGGCGGGCTGTGCGGGAGAGACGGGCAACTTCATCCGATCGGTACTCGGGTACGGGGTCGGGCGGGCAACGCCCGAGGGATCAGCCGTAGCGCAGGGCCTGCACCGGGTCGAGCCGGGCGGCGCGCCACGAGGGGTAGAGCGTCGCGAGGAGCGACAGCACCATCGACATCAGGACGACGGCCACGACCTCGCTCGCGTTGGTCTCGGACGGGATTTCCGACAGGAAGCGCACCGTCGGGTCCCAGGCGCCGGGGAACAGCGTGCGCTGGATCACCGTGAGGTTGGCCGAGAACACCAGCCCGAGGACGAAGCCCGCGAGCGTCCCGAGGATGCCGATCGAGGCGCCGGTGATCAGGAACACCCGCATGATCGCGCCCCGCGTCGCCCCCATGGTGCGCAGGATCGCGATGTCGCTCGACTTGTCCTTCACCAGCATGATCAGGCCGGAGACGATGTTGAGCGCCGCCACCAGCACGATCAGCGTGAGGATGATGAACATCACGTTGCGCTCCACCTCCAGGGCGGAGAAGAAGGTGCGGTTGCGCTGGCGCCAGTCGGTGATCAGCACCGGGCGCTCGGCGGCCAGCTCCAGTTCTCCCCGCGCCTCCCCGACCGAATCGGCGTTGTCGAGGAAGATCTCGATCACCGAGACGTCGCCGTCGCGGTTGAAGAAGGCCTGCGCCTCGGAGAGCGGCATGTACACGAAGGTGCCGTCGAACTCGGACATGCCGACCTCGAACACCGCCGCGACGTTGTAGCTCTTGATCCGCGGCGCGGTGCCGAACGGCGTCGTGGCGCCCTTCGGCGTCGCCAGCGTGATCGTGTCGCCGGCCTGGAGCCCGAGGGATTCGGCGAGCCGCTTGCCGATGGCGACGCCGCCGCCGGCGTCGAAATTCTCCAGCGTGCCGCCCCGGATGGTGTTGGCCACCGACGGGATCTTCTTCAGGTCGTCGGCGCGCACGCCGCGCACCAGCACGCCCGAGCCGCCGAACTGCGACGAGGCGAAGGCCTGGCCCTCGACCATCGGCAGGGCGAGGTGGACGCCCGCGACCTTGCCGAGCCGGTCCGACAGGTCGGCGAAGTCGGTGAGCGGCCGGTCGATCGGCGCGACGAAGATGTGGCCGTTGATGCCGACGATCTTGCTCAAGAGCTCCTTGCGGAAGCCGTTCATCACCGAGAGCACGATGATGAGGGTGGCGACGCCCAGCATGATGCCGAGGAACGAGAACAGGGCGATGACCGAGACGAAGCCCTCCTTGCGCCGGGTGCGCAGGTAGCGCCCGGCGATCGTCCACTCGAAGGGCGCGAACGGCAGGGTGCCGCCCCCGCCGTGGCGACGCCCGCCGAATTTCGGCAGGCGCTCGCGGATCGCGGCAAGCGGCATCGGTTCAGGCCGTCCGGTTCTGGCGGAGATACGCCGGCACGGCGTCGGGCGCCACGGTCTCGCGGGCGCCGGTGGCGCGGCGCTTCACCTCGACCTTGCCGTCGGCCAGGCCCTTCGGCCCGACGATGACCTGCCAGGGCAGGCCGATCAGGTCGGCGGTGGCGAACTTTCCGCCGGGCCGCTCGTCGCGGTCGTCGTAGAGTACGGTGAGGCCGGCGGCCTCGAGCTCGCCCTGGAGCTTGGCGCAGGCCGCGTCGGTCGCGGCGTCCCCGACCTTGAGGTTGAGGAGCGCGACGTCGAACGGCGCCACCGCGTCCGGCCACACGATGCCGGCCTCGTCGTGGCCCGCCTCGATGATCGCCGCCACCAGCCGGCTCGGGCCGATGCCGTAGGAACCCATATGGACCGGGCGCTCCTGCCCGTCCGGACCGGTGACCTTCGCGCCCATCGGCTCCGAGTACTTGGTGCCGAAATAGAAGATGTGACCGACCTCGATGCCGCGGGCGGCCATCTGCTCAGGGGCCGGCACCTCCGCGAAGGCGGCCGCGTCGTGCATCTCGGAGGTGGCGGCGTAGCGCGAGGTCCAGTGGTCGACGGTCGCCTGGAGGCCCGCGACGTCGTCGAAGTCGATGCCGGCCTCGGGGGTCGGGAAGTCGAGATAGGCGCGGTCGCAGAAGACCTCGCTCTCGCCGGTCTGGGCCAGGATGATGAATTCGTGGGAGAGGTCGCCGCCGATCGGCCCGGTCTCGGCCCGCATCGGGATCGCCTTGAGGCCGAGCCGCGCGAAGGTGCGGAGGTAGGCCACGAACATCTTGTTGTAGGAGTGCCGCGCGCTCGCCTGGTCGAGGTCGAACGAGTAGGCGTCCTTCATCAGGAACTCGCGCGAGCGCATCGTGCCGAAGCGCGGCCGCACCTCGTCGCGGAACTTCCACTGGATGTGGTAGAGGTTCTTCGGCAGGTCCTTGTAGGAGCGCACCGCCGAGCGGAAGATCGCCGTGATCATCTCCTCGTTGGTCGGCCCGAACAGCATGTCGCGCTCGTGCCGGTCCTTGATGCGCAGCATCTCCTTGCCGTACGCGTCGTAGCGGCCGGATTCGCGCCAGAGATCCGCCGACTGTATCGTCGGCATCAGGAGCTCGATTGCGCCGGAGCGGTCCTGCTCGGCCCGGATGATGTCGGCGACGCGGTTCAGCACCCTCAGGCCCAGCGGCAGCCAGGCGTAGATGCCGGCGGCCTCCTGGCGGATCATGCCCGCGCGCAGCATCAGCCGGTGCGAGACGATCTCGGCTTCCTTGGGCGTCTCGCGCAGGATGGGCAGGAAGTAGCGGCTGAGACGCATGTCGGACCTTGGCGTGGCAGGCGGTGGCTTCGCGGGGGCGCCCCCGGCGGAACGCCCTTTTGCACGCTTCCGGCCCCGTTCGCAAAACATGATACGCGGCGGTCGCCCCGGCCGGGCCGCCGGCCGCGCGCGCGGCGCGGGTCGGAGCAGAAAAATGCCGTTGCCATGCAAAAAAACGCATCAACCTGCTCAAAGCCAGGTGACAATGCGAATTCTTGTTCCTATAAGCGGCGTCGCGATGATGCGCAGGCAGGCCGAACGGCGCCGCGCAAGGTCCGAGTCTTGGGAGGAAAGCCAGCCTCAACGCCCCGACGGGTGAACAACAGATCAAAGGCTGGTCAAAACATTCAGAAAGCTACCAAGCAAGGCTTCCGAGCCTTGCTTTTTTATTTTGGACTTCTGTGTCGGCGAACGATGCTGTCGTTGCGGGATCGCGACCGCGGGCGGCCGCGACCGGCTACAATCCGGCGAGCGGGAACGCCGCCACGGCGACGACGAACACCACGTCCGACACGAGCGTGGTCCACACGGCCTTGCGGCGCATCTGCGGCTTGTGCGGCGCGCCGAGATCCTGCCCCGGCACCACCACCTCGGTGCCGTCGGGCGCGGCCCGGAACGGCAGCACCCCGAACAGCGCGATCCACCACACCACGAAGTACAGCGCCCCGGCCCCGAAGCCGCTGAGGCGGAAGCCCCAGACCGCCAGCGCCATCACCGGCAGCATCAGCAGGATGCAGACCCCGATGGTGCGGGGGATCGAGGCGGTGGCGCGGTCGAGGAGGGCGTCCACGCTCACGCCTGCTCCAGCTCGACGAGGGTGCCGAGGAAGTCCTTCGGGTGCATGAACAGCACCGGCTTGCCGTGGGCGCCGATCTTCGGCTCGCCCGAGCCGAGGATGCGCGCGCCTTGCGCCTTCATCCGGTCCCGGGCCGCCAGGATGTCGTCGACCTCGTAGCAGACGTGATGGATGCCGCCGCCCGGGTTGCGCTCCAGGAAGGCGTTGATCGGAGAATCCGCGCCCAGCGGCTCGAGCAGCTCGATCTTGCTGTTGGGAAGCTCGACGAAGATCACCGTGACGCCGTGCTCCGGCTGCGGCAGCGGCGCCGACAGGGTCGCGCCCAGGGTATCGCGATACACCTTGGCGGCGGATTCGAGATCCTTGACCGCGATGGCGACGTGGTTGAGCCTGCCGATCATGGGGTGTTCCTCCGGGGTCCCTGGGGGTGCTGTTGGTTTTAGGTTGCGGGGCGGGGTGGCGCCACGGCAAGGACCGGTCCTCGTGCTCCAACGCATACCGCTTGAAGCGCGGGTGACCCTCCCCCGCCGAGGGGGGGAGGATTACCCGCACCATCCTGGAAGAACGTCGGCTTTCAGCCGACGCCCCCTGCCCTCACACCTCCACGACCATCACGTGGCAGGCGGGCTTCTTGCCCCACACCTCGTTGACGGCGGAGCGGATCGACCGGTCGACGGCGTTCTCGACCGCCTCCGAGTCGCGCCGCTTGACCCGCGACAGGTTGCTGAGCGTCCGCTCGACCGCGTCGCCGATCACGTCGATGACCACCTCGCCCTTCCGGCCGTAGCTCGGCAGGCCCATCAGGTCGATCGAGGGTTCGCCCTTGAGCTCGCCGTTCTTGTCGAGGGCGATCGCCACCGAGACGATGCCCGTGAAGGCGAGCTTGCGCCGCTCGGGGATCGCGCGGTCGTTCGAGTCGACCAGGACGTTGCCGTCCTTGTAGATCCGGCCGCTCTTGACGTGGGTGACGATCTCCGGCTCGCCCGGCGCGAGGCGGATCAGCGTGCCGTTGCGGGCCTTGACCACCTGCTCGACGCCCTGCTTGCGGGCGAAGGTGGCGTGCTCGGCGAGGTGCAGCGCCTCGCCGTGCACCGGCACCGCGATGCGGGGCTTCGTCCAGCGATACATCGCCGCCATCTCGTCGCGCCGCGGGTGGCCCGAGACGTGGACGAGTTCGGTGCGATCGGTGATGACCTGGATGCCGGCCTCGATCAGGTCGTTGATGATCGCGCCGACCGCCCGCTCGTTGCCCGGAATGGCGCGCGAGGAGAAGATCACCCGGTCGCCGGGCGAGAGCGCGATCTCCGGGTGCTCCTCGCGCGAGACCCGGGCGAGGGCCGCCCGCGGCTCGCCCTGCGAGCCGGTGAGGAGCGCCACCACCTTCTCGCGCGGTAGGTAGCCGTAGGCCTCGGCGCCGCGGATCTCGGGCAGCCCGTCGAGGTAGCCGCATTCGCGGGCGACGTCGATGACCCGGTCCATGGCGCGGCCGACCGCGACGACGTCGCGGCCGCAGGCCTGGGCGGCGAGGCAGACGGCGCGCATGCGCGCGACGTTCGACGCGAAGGTCGTGACCGCGACCCGGTGCGGCGAGGTGCGGATCAGCTCGGCGAGGTGGTCGGCGACCTCGGACTCGCTCGGCGAGCGGCCCTCGCGGGTGACGTTGGTCGAATCGCAGACCAGCGCCAGCACGCCCTCCTCGCCCAGCCGCGTGAAGGTCTCCTCCGACGTCGAGTTGCCGGCGACGGGCGTGTCGTCGAGCTTCCAGTCGCCGGTGTGGAGCACCATGCCGAGCGGGGTGCGGATCGCCAGGGCGTTGGCCTCGGGGATGGAGTGCGCCACCGGCACGTACTCGATCGAGAACGGGCCGAGGTTGAGGCGCCCGTCGGCCGGCACCTCGCGCATGTCGACCTTCGGGGCGCCCGGCTCGCCGAGGCGGCGGGCCTCGATCAAGTTCTTGGTGAAGCGGGTGGCGTAGATCGGCACCTTGAGCTTGGGCCACAGCTCGCCGATGGCCCCGATATGGTCCTCGTGGCCGTGGGTGATCAGGATCCCGAGCAGGTTCTCGCGGTGCTCCTCGGCGAAGCTGATGTCCGGGTACATCAGGTCGACGCCCGGCATGTGCTCCTCGCTGGCGAAGCCCATGCCGAGATCGACCATGATCCACTTGCGCGCTTTCGGCGGTCCGAAGCCGTAGAGGCCCGCATTCATGCCGATCTCGCCCACCCCGCCGAGGGGCACGAAGATCAGCTCATCTCCCTTGTTCGCCATCGTCTTCCATCACCAACCCGGACCGCCGTCGCGGTCCCACTCGAGGAACGGCCTCGTCTGCCGTCACGGTCACGGCGCCGTCATGTTCCGTCTGCGGCCGGAAACGGCCGCGCGGCGGCGACGCCCGGGGGGCGCCCCGCCGCTCGAATCCAAAAGGTCCGAGGGGGCGTCGTCGCCGCTCCGGGCGCCGTCCCGCCTCCCCGTCAGGCCGCTGTCGCGGCCGTGCCGAAATGCACCTCGCCGGCGGAGACCGCCAGAGGTGTGCCGTCGTGCAGGCGAACGACCAGCCGCCCGCCCTCGTCGATCGTCTCGAAGGTTCCCGACGCGGTCCGCCCGCCGCTCTGGACGTTCACCGTCCCCCCCAACCCCGCCGCGGCGGAGAGCCAGGACTGGCGGATGCACGGGAAGCCGCGGCCCTCGTCCCACAGCCGCTCGGCCTCGACCCAGGCGGCACTCAGCAGGCGAAACAGGCCCGGCGCGTCGACCGCGCAGCCGGCCTGGGCCAGCGAGGTCGCCGCGTAGGGGAGCCCGTCGGGCGCCCCGGCGACGTTGATGCCGATCCCCACGGTGACGAAGGCGCCGCGCCCCGGCAGCGTCTCCATCTCGAGCAGGATGCCGACGAGCTTGGCGCCGTCGAGTAGGACGTCGTTCGGCCATTTCAGCCGGAAATCGGGACCGCGACCCTCGACGCCCGGGCCGCAGGCGCGGCGCAGAGCCCGCTCGACCGCGACGCCGGCGACGAAGCCGAGGGTCGCCACCCGGTCCGGCGCGAGGCCGGCCGGCACCGGCCAGAGCAGGCTCGCGGCGTGGTTGCCGGGGATCCAGCCCCATCCCTTGCCGCGCCGGCCGCGGCCGCCGGTCTGCTCGCGGGTGACGACCCAGAGCGGCCCGGGCTCGCCGGCCCGCGCGCGCTCGAGGGCCTGCGTGCTCGTCGAGCCGAGGCTGTCATGGACCTCGAGGCGGTAGCCCGCGGCCGTGGCCGCGGGGTCGAGCACGAAGGTCATGCGGCTAGAACAGCGACTTGGCGGCGGTTCCGGCCAGCCCGACCAGCGGCGCCGGCACGAGCCAGAACAGGAGCACCACCACGCTCGACAGGCCGAGCACGATGCGAAGCCCCGGGCCCATCGGCTCGTAGGATTCCGCCGGCTCGTCGAAGTACATCACCTTGACGAGGCGCAGGTAGTAGTAGGCGCCGACCACGCTCGTCACCACGCCGATCACCGCCAGGGTGACGAGGTTCGCCTTGATGGCGGCGGCGAAGACGTAGAACTTGGCGAAGAACCCGGCGAGCGGCGGGATGCCGGCGAGCGAGAACATCATCATGGCGAGCAGGAACGCGACCAGCGGGTGGGTGCGCGACAGGCCCGACAGGTCGTCGATGGTCTCGTACATCCGGCGGCCGCGGCGCAGCGACAGGATCACCGCGAAGGCTCCGAGCGTCATGGCGAGGTAGATCGCCATGTAGATCACGACGCCGCGCACCCCTTCCTGCGTGCCGGCGGCGAGCCCGATGAGCGCGTAGCCGACATTGGCGATGGAGGAGTAGGCCATCAGGCGCTTGAGGCTGCGCTGGCCGATCGCCGCGAAGGAGCCGAGCGCCATCGAGGCGATCGACACGAACACGATGATCTGCTGCCACTCGGGCGTGATCACCGGGAAGGCGCCGATGAACACGCGCACGGCCATCGCCATGGCGGCCATCTTCGGCGCGGAGGCGAAGAAGGCGGTGACCGGGGTCGGCGCGCCCTCGTAGACGTCCGGCGTCCACATGTGGAACGGGACGGCGGCGAGCTTGAACGACACGCCGGCGGCGACGAACACGACGCCCAGCACCACGCCGAAGCCCGAGCCCTCGCGGAGCGCGGTGACGATGTGCGGGAACGAGACGGTGCCGGTGAAGCCGTAGACCAGCGAGGCGCCGTAGAGCAGCATGCCGGAGGACAGCGCGCCGAGCACGAAGTACTTCAGGCCGGCCTCGGTCGAGCGGACATCGTCGCGGTGGAACGAGGCGATGACGTAGGCCGCCAGGCTCTGCAGCTCGAGGCCCATGTAGAGCGCGATCAGATCGTTGGCCGAGGCCATGATCATCATGCCGATCGTCGAGAGGACGATCAGGATCGGGTACTCGAACCGGGCGATGCGCTCGCGCTCGAAATGCTCCTTGGCGAGCAGGATGGCGGCGGCCGACCCGATCAGGGTCAGCGCCTTCATGATCCGGGCGAACCCGTCGACGATGAAGGAGCCGTTGAAGGTGGTGACCTTCGTGGCGAAGGGCTGGCTGACCACCGCGAACAGCGCGAGGATCAGCAGGATCAGGGCACCGACGCTGACGCCGTCGGTGGAGCGCTCGCCCTTGAAGGCACCGTAGAGGATCAGCACCAGGACGCCGACCGACAGGATCAGCTCCGGCAGGGCGGGCCCGATGGCGGGCAGGACGATCTGAGCGGCGTTCATCGCGAAAAACTCAGTGCGGGACCGGCAGGGCCGCGGCGGCGGTCTGGGTCGTGGAGAGGGCGGCGCGCATGCCTTGCATCAGCGCGTCGGTCGAGGGCGCGAAGACGTCGAGGATCGGGCCGGGATGGACGCCGTAGTAGATCGTCAGCGCCACGAGCGGCGCGAGGATCAGCATCTCGCGGCGGTCGAGGTCGGTGATCCCCTGCAGGCTCGGCTTCTCGAGCTTGCCGTAGACCACGCGGGCGAACAGCCACAGGGCGTAGGCCGCCGACAGGATGATGCCGAAGACCGAGAAGAACGACACCATCGGGTTGGCCCGGAAGGCGCCCAGCATCGCCAGGAACTCGCCGACGAAGCCCGAGGTGCCCGGCAGGCCGACATTGGCCATGGTGAACACCATCATGGCGACCGCGTAGAGCGGCATCCGCTTGACGAGGCCGCCATAGGCCGAGATCTCGCGGGTGTGCATCCGGTCGTAGATCACGCCGACGCAGAGGAAGAGCGCGCCCGAGACGATGCCGTGCGAGATCATCAGGAACAGGGCGCCCTGGATGCCCTGCTCGTTCATCGTGAACAGGCCGAGCGTCACGAAGCCCATATGCGCCACGGACGAGTAGGCGATCAGCTTCTTGATGTCGGTCTGCACCAGCGCGACCAGCGAGGTGTAGATGATCGCCACCACCGACAGCGTGTAGACCATCGGGGCGAAATAGTGGGAGGCGTCCGGGAACATCGGCAGCGAGACCCGGATGAAGCCGTAGCCGCCCATCTTCAGGAGGATGCCCGCCAGGATGACCGAGCCGGCGGTCGGCGCCTCGACGTGGGCGTCGGGGAGCCAGGTATGGACCGGCCACATCGGCATCTTCACCGCGAACGAGGCGAAGAAGGCGAGCCAGAGCCAGATCTGCATGTTCGCCGGGAAGCGGGTCTGCAGCAGGGTCGGGATGTCGGTCGTGCCGGCCTGCCAGTACATCGCCATGATGGCGAGCAGCATCAGCACCGAGCCGAGCAGGGTGTAGAGGAAGAACTTGAACGACGCGTAGATCCGGCGCTTACCGCCCCAGATGCCGATGATCAGGAACATCGGGATCAGGCCGGCTTCGAAGAACAGGTAGAACAGCACCAGGTCGAGAGCGCAGAACACGCCGATCATCGTGGTCTCGAGGACCAGGAACGCGACGAAGTACTCCTTCACCCGATGCTCGATCGAGAGCCACGAAGCGCCGATGCAGAACGGCATCAGGAAGGTGGTGAGCAGCACAAGCGGCATCGAGAAGCCGTCGACGCCGAGCTTGAACCGGATGGTGTCGGTCAGCCAGGCATGGGTTTCGACGAGCTGGAACTGCGCCGTGGTGGCGTCGTAGCGACCCCAGGCGACGAGCGACAGCAGGAAGGTGACCAGGGTGGCGATGAGCGCCGCCCAGCGGGCGTTGCGCCGGACCGATTCGTCGTCGCCGCGGAGCGTCAGGATGAACGCGGCGCCGACGAGCGGCACGATGAGGAGGCCGGAGAGGATCCCGAGGCCGAGCATGATTCTCTGTTCTCCGGTCAGGTCAGTGGGTGGCCGCGGAGACGCCGGTAATCAGGTACCAGCTCACGAGGGCGGCGACGCCGACCAGCATCACGAAGGCGTAGTGGTAGACGTAGCCGGTCTGGAGGCGGACCACGCCGCGGGTGACGTCGACGACGCGGGCGGCGATGCCGTTCGGGCCCATGCCGTCGATGACGCGGCCGTCGCCGACCTTCCACAGGAACTCGCCGAAGCCCTTGGCCGGGCGGACGAAGATCCGGTCGTAGATCTCGTCGAAGTACCACTTGTTGAGCAGGAAGCGATACAGCAGCGGCTGGCTCTCGGCGAGCTGATGCGGCAGTTCCGGCCTGCGGATGTACATCCAGAAGGCGAGCAGGAAGCCCAGCATCAGCATTACGAAGGGCGAGTGCTGCACCCAGGCCGGCGCGTTGTGGATGTCGTGCATGATGTGGTTGTCCGGACCGTGCGCCAGCGCGCCCTTCCAGAACTCGTCCATGCCCTCGCCGATGAAGCGGTTCTTGAACACCATGCCGGCGAAGAGCGCGCCGACCGCCAGGATCGCGAGCGGGATCGTCATCACCCGCGGGCTCTCGTGCGGGGTGTGGGCGTGGTGGTCGTGGTGCTCGATCGCCGAGTGCGAGGCCGGCTCGACGTCGTGGCCCTTGACGTCGTGGGCGACGCCCTCGTGGTGGCCCGGCGCACCGTCGGCCTGCGCCGAGGAGGCGTGAGCCACCGCGTGATGCGCATGCGCGTCGGCGTGATGGTCGTCATGGCCGTGGCCATGCGCGGCCTGCCAGCGGGCGCGGCCCTCGAAGGTCAGGAAGAACAGGCGCCAGGAGTAGAACGAGGTGAAGAAGGCCGCGATGACGGTCGCCAGGAAGGCCAGCACGTGGCCCGGCCGGGTCGACATGTAGGCCGCCTCGATGATCGCGTCCTTCGAGTAGAAGCCGGCGGTGAACGGGAAGCCGATGAGCGCGAGCGTCCCGATCGCCATCATGGCGGTGGTGAAGGGGATGTAGCGGCGCAGGGCCCCCATGTTCCGCATGTCCTGCTCGTGGTGCATCGCGTGGATGACCGAGCCGGCGCCGAGGAACAGCAGCGCCTTGAAGAAGGCGTGGGTGAAGAGGTGGAACACGCCCGCCGCGTAGGCGCCGACGCCGAGCGCCACGAACATGTAGCCGAGCTGCGAGCAGGTCGAGTAGGCGATGACGCGCTTGATGTCGTTCTGGACGAGGCCGACGGTGGCGGCGAAGAAGGCCGTGATCCCGCCGATCACCGTGACGACGATCAGCGCGTTCGGCGCCGCGTCGAAGAGCGGCGACAGGCGGGCGACCATGAACACGCCGGCGGTCACCATGGTGGCGGCGTGGATGAGCGCCGAGACCGGGGTCGGGCCCTCCATCGCGTCCGGCAGCCAGGTGTGCAGCAGGAACTGGGCCGACTTGCCCATCGCGCCCATGAACAGCAGCAGGCAGCAGATGGTCAGCGCGTTCCAGTCGTAGCCGAGGAAGTGGTACGTCGCGTCCTTGAGCTCGGCCACCCTCGGGAAGATGCCGTCGAAGGAGACCGCGCCGAACAGCACGAAGCAGAGGAAGATGCCCAGCGAGAAGCCGAAATCGCCGACGCGGTTGACGATGAACGCCTTCATCGCCGCGGCGTTGGCCGAGGGCTTCTCGTACCAGAAGCCGATCAGCAGGTACGAGGCGAGGCCGACGCCCTCCCAGCCGAAGAACATCTGGACGAGGTTGTCCGACGTCACCAGCATCAGCATGGCGAAGGTGAACAGCGACAGATAGGCGAAGAACCGCGGCCGGTGCGGGTCCTCGTGCATGTAGCCCATCGAGTAGAGGTGGACGAGCGCCGAGACGCTGTTGACCACGACCAGCATCACCGCGGTGAGCGTGTCGGCCCGGAAGGCCCAGTCGACCGTGAGGCCGCCGGCGGTGAACCAGGTCGCGACGTGGTGCTTGACGGCGCCGTGGCCGTGGCCGCCGGTCACCTCGAAGAAGGCGACCCAGGACAGCAGCGCCACGAAGACGAGGATGCCGGTGGTCACCACCTCGCTGGCCCGCGGGCCGATGCGGCGCCCGAACAGGCCGGCGACGAGGGCGCCGATCAGGGGCAGGAAGACGATCGCGTGGTACATGCTCGGGGTCCGGCCTCGCGTGGCTCTTGCCGCTGCGGCACTGGTTCGGGGAAAAGGGTCGAGGGCTCCGTCGAAGCCGCGTCAGCCCTTCATCATGTTGACGTCCTCGACGGCGATCGACCCGCGGTTGCGGAAGAACACCACCAGGATGGCGAGGCCGATCGCGGCCTCCGCGGCGGCGACCGTCAGGACGAACAGGGCGAAGACCTGGCCGACGATGTCGCCGAGATGGGTCGAGAACGCCACCAGGTTGATGTTCACCGCGAGCAGGATCAGCTCGACCGACATCAGGATGACGATGATGTTCTTGCGGTTGATGAAGATGCCGAGCACCCCGAGGGTGAACAGGATCGCGGCGACCGTTAGGTAATGGCTCAAACCGATCATCGTGCCTCTCGGCCGCGGGCGGCCGCCTTCGTGTCGCGAGGCGTCCGGCGCCCCGCCGCTCGTGTCGTCAGCATCGCGAGGCCTCGACCGGCCCCGCACGAACTCGTCTCGGACCGCGACGCCCGTCAGACTTCGACGCCCATCAGACCTCGACGCCCTGGCCCGTGGGCACCTGGCGCACCTCGACGGCGTCGGCCTGGGTGCGGGCGTTCTGGATCGCGATGTCCTGGCGCTTGACGCCGGGCCGGTCGCGCAGGGTCAGCACGATCGCGCCGATCATCGCGACGAGCAGGATCAGCCCGGCGACCTGGAAGAAGAAAAAGTAGTTGGTGTAGAGAACGAGGCCGAGCGCCTGCGTGTTGGTCACCGTGTCGCCGCCCGGCGCCACCGCCAGCGGGCCGTGGACCAGGCCGGGATCGATCGCCCAGGAGCCGACGACGAGGAGCAGCTCGACCAGGAACACCGCGCCGATCAGGCCGCCGACCGGCAGGTAGTCCTGGAAGCCCTGGCGCATCGCCGCGAAGTCGACGTCGAGCATCATCACGACGAACAGGAACAGCACCGCGACGGCACCGACATAGACCACGACCAGGATCATGGCCAGGAACTCCGCCCCCATCAGCACGAACAGCCCGGCGGCGTTCACGAAGGCAAGGATGAGGAAGAGCACCGAGGTGACGGGGTTGCGCGAGGCGATCACCATGAAGCCCGAGGCGACGGTGATCGCGGCGAACAGATAGAAGAAGGCGGCGGCTGCGGTCATGCGCTGAATTCATGCCGCCTGGCGGCGGCCTCCTGCCCGACCCCCGGAGCGTGCCGGCGGCCCGTCTATAGAACCCGCCCCCGCGGCGCACAACCGGGGGAGCGGCGAATGTGTCGTCGATGGGGGGAGGATCACCGCCCTCCCCCGGATCCGCTCAGCGGTAGGGAGCGTCGGCCGCGATGTTGCGGGCGATCTCGCGCTCCCAGCGGTCGCCGTTCTCGAGCAGCTTGGCCTTGTCGTAGAGGAGCTCCTCGCGGGTCTCCACCGAGAACTCGAAGTTCGGCCCCTCGACGATGGCGTCCACCGGGCAGGCCTCCTGGCACATGCCGCAATAGATGCACTTCACCATGTCGATGTCGTAGCGCGTGGTGCGCCGCGTGCCGTCGTTGCGGCGCGGGCCGGCCTCGATGGTGATGGCCTGGGCCGGGCACACCGCCTCGCACAGCTTGCAGGCGATGCAGCGCTCTTCCCCGTTGGGGTAGCGCCGCAGGGCGTGCTCGCCGCGGAAGCGCGGGCCGCGATGGCCCATCTCGAAGGGATAGTTGATCGTCGCCTTGGGCTTGAAGAAGTAGCGCATCGCCAGGGCGAACCCGGTGACGAACTCCTTCAACAGCAGGCCGCGGGCGACCTGGTCGAGCTTCATGGCTCGTTCTCCGACGGTTGGGTCACGAGACCGGCGCGAGGCCGGTCAGCTTCAGGACGAAGGCGACGACGAAGACCATGACCAGCGAGAGCGGAAGGAACACCTTCCAGCCCAGCCGCATGAGCTGGTCGTAGCGGTAGCGCGGCACCATGGCCTTCACCATGGCGATCATGAAGAACAGGAAGCTGGCCTTCAGCGCGAACCAGATCAGGCCCGGCACCCAGGTGAAGGGCGCGAACGGGATCGGCGAGAGCCAGCCGCCCAGGAACAGGATCGTGCCGAGCGCGCACATCGTGACGATGGCGACGTACTCGCCGAGCATGAACAGCAGGTACGGGGTGGAGGAGTACTCCACCATGTAGCCGGCGACGAGCTCCGACTCGGCCTCGGGCAGGTCGAAGGGCGGGCGGTTCGTCTCGGCGAGCGCCGAGATGAAGAACACCACGAACATCGGGAACAGCCACAGCCAGTACCAGCCGAGGATGCCGAGCGAGGTGTCCTGCGCCCGCACGATCTGCGACAGGTTGAGCGAGCCGGCGCACATCAGCACCGTGATGATCACGAAGCCGAGCGAGACCTCGTAGGACACCATCTGGGCGGCCGAGCGCAGCGCGCCGAGGAAGGCGTATTTCGAGTTCGAGGCCCAGCCGCCCATGATGACGCCGTAGACGCCGAGCGACGAGATCGCGAAGATGTAGGTCATGCCGACGTTGATGTCGGCGATGGCCCAGCCGTCGGCGAGCGGGATCACCGCCCAGGCGGCGAGCGCCAGGGTGGCGAAGATCAGCGGCGCCAGGAGGAACAGGCTCTTGTTGGCGCCCGCCGGGATCACCGGCTCCTTCAGCACGAACTTCAGCAGGTCGGCGAAGGATTGGAACAGGCCCCACGGCCCGACCACGTTCGGCCCGCGGCGCAGCTGCACCGCCGCCCAGATCTTGCGGTCGGCGAGCAGCGCGTAGGCGATGAAGACGAGCAGTGCCACGAGGAGCACGACGCTCTTCAGCGCCACGAGGAGGACGGTGCCCAGCACCTCCCAGACGGTCATCGGTCGGTGCTCCTCATTCCGCCGCTTCGAGGGCCCGCCCGCGGGCGAGACCCGAGCATTCGGCGAGCACCCGCGAGGCGCGGGCGATCGGGTTGGTGAGATAGAAATCCGCGATCCCCGGACGGAACGGCTCGCGGCCGGGCTCGCCCGGGAGACCCGCGAGGGTCGTCAGCGCGGCGACGCCGTCGCTCGCCGCCACCTGGTCGATGCCGGCGAAGTGCGGGTGCGCCGCGTAGAGCGCCTTGCGGAGCGCGGTGAGCGAGTCGAACGGCAGGCGGCTCCCCAGCACGTCCGACAGGGCGCGCAGGATTGCCCAGTCCTCGCGGGCGTCGCCCGGCGGGAAGGCCGATCGGTTGGCGAGCTGCACCCGGCCTTCCGTGTTGACGTAGGTCGCCGACTTCTCGGTGTAGGCCGCGCCCGGCAGGATCACGTCGGCGCGGTGGGCGCCCTTGTCGCCGTGCGTGCCCTGGTAGACCACGAAGGCGCCCGGGCCGACCTCGACCTCGTCGGCGCCGAGGTTGAACAGCACGTCGAGCGCGCCGGCCTGCACCATCTCGGCGAAGCCCAGGCCGCCCTCCCCCGGCACGAAGCCGAGATCGAGGGCGCCGACGCGGGCGGCCGCGTTGTGCAGCACGCCCAGCCCGTTCCAGCCCTCGGCCTTGGTCCCGAGGCCCTGGACCAGCTTGGCGACCGCCGCGAGGAGCGCCGCGCCGTCCGGCCGGGCGAGCGCCGCCTGGCCGACGATGACGAGCGGCCGCTCGGCGCCCTTCAGCGCCTCGGCGAAGCTGTGGCGGCCCGCGGCCACCTCGGCCAGGGTCTCCGGACCGGCCCCGAGATAGGTGTGGGGATAGGTGAGGTCCGCGTCCTCGCCGATCACGCCGATCTGGATCGGCGAGAGCCGCCAGCGCTTGCGGATGCGGGCGTTGAGGAGCGAGGCTTCCGTCCGCGGATTGGCGCCGACGATCAGGATCGCGTCCGCCTGCTCGATGCCGGCGATGCCGGGGCCGAAGGTGTAGGCGGCCCGGCCCCAGGCCGGATCGATCGCCGCGCCGTCCTGGCGGCAATCGAGGTTCTGGACCTTCAGCGCGCCCATCAGGGTCTTGAGGGCGAAGATCTCCTCGACGCCCGCGAGGTCGCCGACGATCGCACCGACGCGCTTCGGATCCGCACCCTTGAGCTTGGCCGCGATCGCCCCGAAGGCCTCGGCCCAGGTGGCCGGGCGCAGGCGGCCGTTCTCGCGCAGGTACGGCCGGTCGAGGCGCTGCAGGCGCAGGCCGTCGACGACGTGGCGGGTTTTGTCGGAGATCCACTCCTCGTTGATCGCCTCGTTCACCCGCGGCTCGATCTGCATCACCTCGCGGCCGCGGGTGTCGACGCGGATCGCCGAGCCGACCGCGTCCATCACGTCGACGGACTCGGTCTTGTTCAGCTCCCAGGGGCGGACGTTGTAGGATTGCGGCTTGTGGACGAGCGCGCCGACCGGGCACAGGTCGGCGACGTTGCCCTGCAACTCCGATTCCATCGCGCGCTCGAGGTAGGAGGTGATCTCCATGTCCTCGCCGCGGCCGATGGCGCCGAGATCCGGCACGCCGGCCACCTCCGCCAGGAAGCGGACGCAGCGGGTGCAGTGGATGCAGCGGTTCATGGCGGTCCGCACCAGCGGGCCGATATACTTCTCCTCGACGGCGCGCTTGTTCTCGCCGTAGCGGGTCGAATCGACGCCGTAGGCCATGGCCTGGTCCTGCAGGTCGCAGTGGCCGCCCTGGTCGCAGATCGGGCAATCGAGCGGGTGGTTGATGAGGAGGAACTCCATCACCCCCTCGCGGGCCTTCTTGGTCAGGGCCGACTTGGTCGACACCGCCGGCGGTTCGCCGTTCGGGCCCGGGCGGCAGTCGCGCACGGCCCAGGCGCAGGAGGCGACGGGCTTCGGCGCGCCTTTCAGCTCGACGAGGCACATGCGGCAATTGCCGGCGATCGACAGGCGCTCGTGGAAGCAGAAGCGCGGGATCTCCGCGCCCGCGACCTCGCAGGCCTGGAGCAGGGTGTAGTCCGGCGGGACATCGACCTCGATGCCGTCGACGAGAATCTTGGTCATGCGGTCAACTCTCGGGCGAGGTCCGCGGGGCGCGCGTCTCCGCGCGCCGGGCCGGCGAACCGTGAATGCGGATCGGGACGGGTGAGAAACGGCACCGCCTCACTCCGCCGCCATCGGCACCGGGGTCGGGTGCGGGTTGGCGGAGTAGCGGTCGATGCGCTTCTCGATCTCGGGGCGGAAGTGCCGGATCAGGCCCTGGATCGGCCAGGCCGCGGCGTCGCCGAGCGCGCAGATCGTGTGGCCCTCGATCTGCTTCGTCACGTCGAGCAGCATGTCGATCTCGCGCTTCTGCGCCCGGCCTTCCGCCATGCGCAGCATCACGCGCCACATCCAGCCGGTGCCCTCGCGGCATGGGGTGCACTGGCCGCAGGACTCGTGCTTGTAGAAGTACGCGATGCGGGCGATCGTCGCGACCATGTCGGTCGACTTGTCGAACACCATCACGGCGGCGGTGCCGAGACCCGACTTCAGGTTCTTCAGCGTGTCGAAATCCATCGGGGCGTCGATGATCTCGGCCGCCGGCACCAGCGGCACCGAGGAGCCGCCGGGGATCGAGCAGAGCAGGTTGTCCCAGCCGCCGCGCATGCCGCCGCAATGCCGGTCGATCAGCTCGCGGAAGGTGATGCCGAGCTCTTCCTCGACGTTGCAGGGCTTGTTGACGTGGCCCGAGACGCAGAACAGCTTGGTGCCGGTGTTGCCCGGCCGGCCGAGTCCCGCGAACCAGGCGCCGCCGCGGCGCAGGATGGTGCCGGCGACCGCGATCGACTCGACGTTGTTCACCGTCGTCGGGCAGCCGTAGAGGCCCATATTGGCCGGGAACGGCGGCTTCAGCCGCGGCATCCCCTTCTTGCCCTCCAGGCTCTCGATGAGGGCCGTCTCCTCGCCGCAGATGTAGGCGCCGGCGCCGTGGTGGACGTAGATGTCGAAGGGGTAGTCGTGGACGTTGCTCTCGCCGACGAGGCGGGCGGCGTAGGCCTCGTCCACCGCGCGCTGGAGCGCGTGCTTCTCGGCGACGTACTCGCCGCGGATGTAGATGTAGCAGGCATGCGCGCCCATGGCGAAGCAGGCCAGCATGCAGCCCTCGATCAGGAGATGCGGGTCGTGCCGCATGATCTCCCGGTCCTTGCAGGTGCCCGGCTCGGATTCGTCGGCGTTGACCACCAGGTAGTGGGGCCGGCCGTCCGACTTCTTCGGCATGAAGGACCACTTCAGCCCGGTGGGGAAGCCGGCGCCGCCGCGGCCGCGCAGGCCCGATTTCTTCATCTCCTCGATGATCCAGTCCCGGCCCTGCTGGAGCAGGAACTTCGTGCCGTCCCACGCGCCGCGTTTCTTCGCGGCCTCGAGACCGGGGGAGTGGAGACCATAGAGGTTGGTGAAGATCCGATCCTGATCGGCGAGCATGGCGATCGTCCTACAGGCCTGCTGTGAAAGGGGACATCATAGTCGAGTCTTACGGCTTCGGCGTCGGGTCGGCTTTGGGGCCGGGCGGGCCCTTGTCGGCCGCCTTGTCCGCGGGGGTGATGCCGACGGGCTTGGCCTGCGAACCGTCGGTCTTCCCCGGGGCATTCGCCGGCTCGGCGCCGGCCTCCGGCGTGGTGCCCTTGGAACCCGCCACCGGGCGGCCTTCCTCGGGCTTCGAGGGGGTCTCGGTGTAGGAGCGGCCGCTCTGCGGCGTGCCGACCGTCTCCGGGCCGGTGCGCGTCTCGGCGACGGTGGTGCGCTCCGGGGCCACCTGGCCCTTCTCGGCTGCCGTGTCGACCGCGGGCTTGCCGTCCGCCGCGCGCTGCGCCGGGGTGGCGGCGGCAGGGCTCTCGGCCGGCCGGCCGGCATCCGGGCGGGCGGCCTTCGGGTTCGTCGCGGCGGAAGCGTCGGTGCGGGCCTTCTCGCCGGTCGTGTCGGCGCCCTGCTCCTTCAGGCCCTCCTCCTCGAAGCGCTTGCGCCAGGCGCCGACGCGCGAACCGTCGAACAGCGTCTCGTCCTGGAGGGTCGTGACCGCGTCCTTGGGCTCGGAGGAGACGCGGCCGATCTGCGAGCCGGTCTTCACCGGGCGGCCGGCCGCGAGGTCGTCCATCAGCTTGCCGAGGGATTCAGGCGTGAGATCCTCGAAGTAGTCGTGGTTGATCTGCGCCATCGGGGCGTTGCAGCACGCACCCAGGCACTCGACCTCGAGCCAGGAGAAGGTGCCGTCCGGGCTGACATGGCCCGACGGCCCGAGCCGGTCGTGCAGGTACTGCTTCAGCTCGCGGGCGCCGCAGACGTCGCAGGGAGCCGTCCCGCAGACCTGGATCCAGTAGCGGCCGACCGGCTCGAGGGCGAACATCGTGTAGAAGGTCGCGACCTCCAGCACCCGGATATGCGGCATGCCGAGCTGGTCGGCCACCGCTTCAATGGCCTTCTGCGGCAGCCAGCCGCCGTTCTGCTCCTGCGCCTTCCACAGGAGCGGGATCACGGCCGAGGCCTGGCGCCCCTCCGGGTACTTGGCGATCTGCCCCTGGGCCCATTCGGCGTTCTCAGCCGTGAAAGCGAAGCTCTCGGGCTGCTCGGATACCGGGGCAAGTCTGCGGTTGGCCATGTCTCAAACGTCCATGTCTCATACGTCTCCGGCGGGTGCGGCCTCAGGCGCGAAGCGCCCTCACCGGTCCACCTCACCGAACACGATGTCGAGCGTGCCGAGGATGCACGACACGTCCGCCAGCATGTGGCCGCGGCACATCCAGTCCATCGCCTGGAGGTGGGCGAAGCCCGGAGCGCGGATCTTGCAGCGATACGGCTTGTTGGTGCCGTCGGCGACCAGGTAGACGCCGAACTCGCCCTTCGGCGCCTCGACCGCGGCGTAGACCTCGCCGGCCGGGACGTGGAAGCCCTCCGTGTAGAGCTTGAAGTGGTGGATGAGCGCCTCCATCGAGCGCTTCATCTCGCGCCGCGGCGGCGGCGCGACCTTGCCGTCCTGCGTCGCGATCGGCCCCTGGCCGGCCGGCTCGCGCAGCTTGGCGATGCACTGCTTCATGATGCGCACGGACTGGCGCATCTCCTCCATGCGGATGACCTGGCGATCGTAGGTGTCGCCGTTCTTCCCGACGGGGATGTCGAACTCCATCTCGGCATAGGCCTCGTAGGGCTGCGACTTGCGCAGGTCCCACGGGATGCCGGAGCCGCGCACCATCACGCCCGAGAAGCCCCAGGCGAGCGCTTCCTCGACGGTGACGATGCCGATGTCGACGTTGCGCTGCTTGAAGATGCGGTTGCCCATCACGAGGCTGTCGAGGTCGTCGACCACCTGCGGGAAGGTCTCGCAGAACGCCTCGATGTCGTCGATCAGGCTCGGCGGCAGGTCCTGGTGGACGCCGCCGGGGCGGAAGTAGTTGGCGTGGAGACGAGCGCCCGACGCGCGCTCGTAGAAGATCATCAGCTTCTCGCGCTCCTCGAAGCCCCAGAGCGGGGGCGTGAGGGCGCCGACGTCCATCGCCTGCGTGGTGACGTTCAGGAGGTGCGACAGGAGCCGGCCGATCTCGCAGTACAGCGTGCGGATCAGCTGGGCGCGGCGCGGCACCGCGATGCCGAGCAGGCGCTCGATGCCGAGGCAGAAGGCGTGCTCCTGGTTCATCGGCGCGACGTAGTCGAGCCGGTCGAAATAGGGCGTCGCCTGGAGGTAGGTCTTGACCTCGATGAGCTTCTCGGTGCCGCGGTGGAGCAGGCCGATATGCGGGTCGACCCGCTCGACCACCTCGCCGTCGAGCTCCAGCACGAGGCGCAGCACGCCGTGCGCCGCCGGGTGCTGCGGGCCGAAATTGATCGAGAAGTTGCGGATGCTGTGCTCGCCCATGTCGGCTCAGCCTTTCGCCGGTGCCTTGTCGGCCTTCTCGTCGCCCGGCAGCACGTAGTCGGTGCCTTCCCAGGGCGACAGGAAGTCGAAGTTGCGGAATTCCTGCGTCAGTCGCACGGGCTCGTAGACCACTCGGGCCTCGTCCTGGTCGTAGCGGACCTCGACGAAGCCGGTGAGCGGGAAGTCCTTGCGGAGGGGGTGCCCCTCGAAGCCGTAATCGGTGAGCAGCCGGCGCAGGTCCGGATGGCCCGAGAACAGGATGCCGTAGAGGTCGTAGGTCTCGCGCTCGAACCAGTTCGCGGCCGGGAAGACCGGGATCGCGGTCGGGACGGGCGTGCGCTCGTCGGTCTGCACCTTCACGCGGATGCGCCGGTTATGGCGCATCGACAGCAGGTGATAGACGACGTCGAAGCGCTTCGCCCGCGCCGGGTAGTCGGCGCCGCAGATGTCGATGAAGGTCGAGAAGGCGCAGGCCGGGTCGTCGCGCAGGTGGGTCAGCACCCGCACGATCTCGGAGCCCTCGACGATCAGTGTCAGCTCGCCGAAGGCGATCGCCCGGTCGGCGATGGCGCTGCCCAGCGTCGCGGCGAGGGTGTCGGAGAGCGCCTGGAGGACAGCGTCGCCCTGCTCGCTCTGGGTATGGGCCCGGATGGTGATGCCGTTGCTCATGGGTCCGCCTCAGCGCTCGATCGTGCCGGTGCGGCGGATCTTCTTCTGCAGCAGCAGCACGCCGTAGAGCAGCGCCTCGGCCGTCGGCGGGCAGCCGGGGACGTAGATGTCGACGGGCACCACCCGGTCGCAGCCGCGCACCACCGAGTAGGAATAGTGGTAGTAGCCGCCGCCATTGGCGCAGGAGCCCATCGAGATGACGTAGCGCGGCTCCGGCATCTGGTCGTAGACCTTGCGCAGAGCCGGGGCCATCTTGTTGGTCAGCGTGCCGGCGACGATCATCACGTCGGACTGGCGCGGCGAGCCGCGGGGCGCGAAGCCGAAGCGCTCGCAATCGTAGCGCGGCATCGACATCTGCATCATCTCGACGGCGCAGCAGGCCAGGCCGAAGGTCATCCACATCAGCGAGCCGGTCCGGGCCCAGGTGATGAGGTCGTCGGCGGTGGTCAAGAGGAAGCCGCGATCGGCGAGCTCGTCGCTGATCGTCAGGAAGGTCGGGTCGTTGGCGCCGATCGGCTTGCCGGTGGCCGGGTCGAGGATACCCTTCGGCTGCGGCGCGATCGCGGGGGCGCGGACGGATGTGAGGGACATGGTGGGGTCCGG
This sequence comes from Methylobacterium terrae, assembly GCF_003173755.1. Taxonomy (NCBI): domain Bacteria; kingdom Pseudomonadati; phylum Pseudomonadota; class Alphaproteobacteria; order Hyphomicrobiales; family Methylobacteriaceae; genus Methylobacterium; species Methylobacterium terrae. The sequence continues at coordinate 2,937,772 of NZ_CP029553.1, read as the reverse complement.
TTCCTACGTCTCGGGGGCGGCTCTACGCGTTCGCTTCTAGTCCCACTCGAGGGCGCCCTTGCGCCACTCGTAGACGAAGCCGACGGTCAGCACGCCGAGGAAGAGCATCATCGACCAGAAGCCGAACCAGCCGAGGTCCCCGAACGTGATCGCCCACGGGAACAGGAAGGCCACTTCGAGGTCGAAGATGATGAACAGGATGGCGACGAGGTAGAAGCGCACGTCGAACTTCATGCGCGCGTCGTCGAAGGCGTTGAACCCGCACTCGTAGGCCGAGAGCTTCTCCGGGTCCGGGCTGTTGTAGGCCACCAGGAAGGGGGCCACGAGGAGCGCCGCGGCGATGAAGAGGGAGACGCCGATGAAGATCACCAGCGGCAGGTAATCCGACAGGAGGCCGTTCATCGAGCATCCTCAAGGGTTGGCACGAGGCCTTTGGTGAGCGCAAGCCTTGGCGCGTGCCCGGGCCGCAACCCGGCCGCCGGGGCCGTTCTCGGAACGGTTCCAAAGCCCGGAAGGTGGCGCGAGGCTTAAACGAGCGGGTATTGCGAAACAAGGGGCGTTCGCATCGCACAAACCGCGAACGTCTGCACGCAAGATAGGGGCTCGGGCCCCGCACACAACGCCCGGAAGGCCAGCCCGACCGGGGAGGATCGTCGCAGGCCCCTGCCCTTCCCGGGCACTTTCAGGGGCTTGGAGGCGGTATTGCGCTGCGGGAAAGGTGTTCCTCAGCCGTCGGAGAGGATCAGCGCCCAGAAGCGCTTGTAGCGGCTGCCGGGCGCGTCGACCCGGGCGATGCCGATCCGCCTGACCTGCGGCATGAGCATGTTGCGGTTGTGCTCGGGGGAGACCTGCCAGCGCTTGAGCACCTCGTCGAAGGTGGTCGAGCCGGCGCTGAGGTTCTCGGCGGCGTAGCGGCCGCCGAAGCCGGCGCGCTTCAAGCGCGCGTCGAAGGTGCCGCCGACCTCGTGCGAGAGCTGGCCGGCCCTGGCGTTGGCCTCGGCCTGGTACGAGGCGGCGCGGATCAGCGAGGAATCGATCGCCACCGGCCCGAGGCCGTGGCTCGCCCGGTAGCGCGAGATCGCGGCGGCCGCCGAGGCCTCGTCGAGGATGACCGGCGTGGTCGGCAGGTCGGGCGCGGGCAGGATGGCCGAGCCGCTGCAGCCGGCGAGCGCCAGCGCCCCGGCGACCAGGGCGCCGGCGAGAGCGGTTTTCGCGACGCCGTGCCCGCCGCGAAGGACGCTCCCTCCCGTGCCGGAGGCGGGAACCGTCGAACGGAACGGATGCGACATTGTCTTCGAGCCCTGGACACGCGGCGCCTCTGCGCGCGGGCGCCACCTGTCGGGCGATTGTGGAGATTTTCGGGGCGCCGCGCCCTGCCGGACGCCGCCCGGGCCTCAGGCGGCCCGCAGGGTGGCGAGGAAGCGGTTCACCGCGGCGCCGATGCTGGCCGATCGCCGCGCGACGGGGCCGGCGGCGGCGAGCACGGGGCGGGCGGCCTCGGCGACGCTGCGCACGATCGCCTGCGTCGCATCGACCTGGGCGGCGATCTCCTGCATCGCCCGGTCGGTCTGGCCGGCGAGCTGCGTGACTTCCGCCGCGACCACCGCGAGTCTGCGCCCGGCCTCCCTGGCCTGCGCCGCCTCGATCGTGGCGTTCAGCGCCAGCAGGTTGGTCTGGGAGGCGACGCCGGGGATCACGCTCATGTTCGACCACGACATCCGTACACCCCGACGCCCGTTCGGAGAGGATCTACGGCAGAGGTGCTCGACATTGCCTTTGCGTAAGGCCGCTTTGTCCGGTCTCGGAGGGGCTTTGCGGCGAGTGGCGCGGGCGACGGGGCTCGAACCCGCGACCTCCGGCGTGACAGGCCGGCACTCTAACCAACTGAGCTACGCCCGCGCGGCGTGCTCGCTCGACAACCCTGACAGCCCGGAGGCTGGCGTTCCTCATGCGAGGAAGTGGCGCGGACGACGGGGCTCGAACCCGCGACCTCCGGCGTGACAGGCCGGCACTCTAACCGACTGAGCTACGTCCGCACAGGGCGCTATGCACTACAGAAACGCCTTTTCCTGTGAGGGAAGTGGCGCGGACGACGGGGCTCGAACCCGCGACCTCCGGCGTGACAGGCCGGCACTCTAACCGACTGAGCTACGTCCGCCCGGCGTCTCGCAGTGCTGCGATGGCCGCGGTGTATGGGGAGCCCCCTGCCCTGTCAAGCCGCCGGCCCAAGAAAGGCGGACGGGGCGGGCGGGGCGGCGGCCGGCCCCTCGCGCTGGGGCTCCGGTGCGCGCGAAGCCTCGTGCACGCGAAGCCTTGCACTCGCGGCCCGAGGCCCTTAACGATGCCGGCACCCGGGCGGTTAGCTCAGTTGGTAGAGCATCTCGTTTACACCGAGAGGGTCGGCGGTTCGAGCCCGTCACCGCCCACCAGGATTTTCGCTCATCTTACATGGGCTTAAGCATTACTGGTGCGGCGCCTTGCGGGGCGGGATGGATTGAGTTTCTGGGGGAGCCCCCGGAAACCCCTATTTTGTGCGCCGCACAATGGGAAATGTCAGCCGCGCCGCCGGCCGGATACGCCCTCGACCACGCCGCGAAGGTGCTCTGGCGCATGGTGGCCGTAGACCCCCTCGACGATCTTCTCGGTGGTCCCCAGCGCGCCCGCGATCAGGCTGAACCGCGCCCCGGACTGCACCGCCCAGGTCGCGAAGGTGTGGCGCAGGATGTGCGGCGTGACCTCTGGGCCGAGCCCGGCCGCCTCCCGAGCCGTGTGCCAGGACCGCCGCATGCGGTCGATCGGCAGCCCCTCGAACTCGACGACGTTCGCGACGCTCTCGCGCTGCCACCGCCTCAGGTGGGCCTGTAGCCGCCGCGACAGCGGGATCGGCGTCCTCCGTTTCGAGCTCTCCCCCTCCCCGGTGCCGCGCCGGTAGAGGATGCCGGCGCGCAGGTCGACCCAACCCGCCGTCGGGCTCGGCATCCACTTCAGCTGCAGGATCGCGTCGTGCCGGGTGCCGGTGTAGAGGCCCACCAGGACGAACCGCGCGACGTGACGGGTCTTGCCTTGCGCCTCGCCGGTCCGCTTCCAGATCTCGCGCCCGGTGACCGGGTGGCGCTCGACCAGGCGGAAGCCGAGCGCAGCCCATAGCAGGCGCGCGGCCTCGGATCGGGTCAGCCAGCGGTCGCGCGGCGGCGCCTTGTCCGGCAGCTTCACCACCACCGGATAGAGGAGCTTGTGCTCCTTGTGCGCGTAGCCGAACGCCGCGCTCATCACCTCGAGTTCGCGCCGGGCGGTCTGCGTCCCGACTCGCGGTGCCGTCTCCGGGTCCTTGTAGCGGGCCTGGGGCATGGCGATCCGCCAGCGGACATACGCCGAGCAGACGTTCGGCGTCGCGTGCGCGACCATCTTCCCGTCGAAGAAGTTGATGAGGTGGGGCAGCGCGCTCCAGACCACGTCAGGCCGCTTCGTGTCGGCCGCGCGCTCGTCGGCGTAGAGGCTCAGGATGTCCGTGATGAGGACGCGAGCGGGATCACCTGTCCCGAAGTCGGGCTTGTGCTTCCGGGCGAGGTATTCTTGCAGCGCTCTTTCAGCCGCTTCACGCTCTCCATAGCTGCAGCCCGTGCTGTGCTCGTCTGAGCCGTCACGGATGCACCAGCGGTCCTCTCGCTTGCGGTAGTAGAGGCGGGCTCCCTTGCTGGGACGAGGCATAATTCGATCATCCGCCTGATGTCGGCTCGCGTGGTGAACTGCTTGCCGGCGATCTTGAACACGTTGAGCCGACCACGGGCGCTCTCCCGGCGCAAGCTGGCGGCGGTGATCCCTGAGCTCGCCGGGAAGCACTGGGCTGCCGCGATGTCGAGGCGCAGGGGCGTGTCATCTGTAATCTCGGGCTCCGCGGACGTGGCGCGCGGCATCGTCAGCCCTCCTCTCCAGCAGTAGGGACCGGGGCGGGACGAGGTCGAAAGACCTCATATGCGGCAGTGGCCTCGCCCAGGTCGCGAACGACTTTGCCGGCATGGCAGGCCGACAGGCGGTTGATCAGATAATCTGCGGCTTCAAGCCCACGGCGCAGCCGGGCGTTCTCGAATTCAAGCAAAGCTCCTTGGCAGCCGCGGCACAGGCAAGCCCATGCTCCGGGCACTACCGGACGACCGTTGACCTCGCAGAGCCATGGGAACGTCGTGGTCTTGATGATGCGCACTCTCGCTGGCTCGGCTTCACCGCGCGCAACGGTGACGGCTTCACGTAGGCCGCGCAGGATCTTCTCACCCGACATGCTCACCTCCCACCTCGACCGGCACCCCTGCGGCGCGGGCGCGGCGAACCATGTCGGCGGTTCCCCGTCCGCCGGGGAACGCGAGCACGAGATCGGGCCGCGCTTCGCGGAGCATCCTGGCGTTCCGCATTGGCCCGGCAGCCCGTCCGTCTTGAGCCCAGTCGGCTGGGAACGTTTCGACGTCGACACCCCAGATGGTCGCCCAGAAGTAGGCTGCCGCATCAGCGCCAGACGCCCCGCCTTCGATGATCGTCAGCGGGCCGCGCTCGTCGCTCAAGGCACCGAGCCTGAAAGCAACATCCAGCATCTGCCGGCGGTCTTTGGTGGCGTAATCCCGTCCCCCGCAGACGAGGACGCGCAGCCCTGCCTTGGTGCTATCGGTCATGAGGGGCCTCCCAGACGGTCAGAGCCCGGTCGTAGGGCTGCATCAGCGGATGAAGCGGATGGCCGTCCTGCGCCGTGCCGAGGCAGTAGAGCGGCACGCAAAGTGCCTCGGCGATGCCGCGGACTTCGTGCCAGCGCGACCGCAGATGGCGCGGCAGCTTCGCGAGCGGCCCCCAGGCGACGATGACCTTCTCGGCATCGCGCATGATGAGCCGGAGATGCGTGCCGGCATCCAGGCCGATCGGGTCGGCTGCTGTGCGCAGCGCCCGAATATCCGTCGCCCGAAAAGCGAACAGGTTGCCGACGATGATCCGGCCGAAGCCGAAGCGCTCGCTGAAGCCACGCACCTTCCGGATCGTATGGTCGTCCTCGGTAGCGTCAGCCGTCGAGGGGTTGACCATGATCCAGGCGACGGACGGTGCGGGCAGGAGGCTAATGTTGCGCTCGAGCCGGTAGCGATAGAGCCCACAGGGAGAGATGATTGCGCTCACCGCTGCTCCTCCCCTCTCGGCGGGGTCGGGGCGGGGGTGGAGGCTGCCGACGGCCGAACGCCCCATCCACAGACTTTCGCCAGCAAGGCGCCCAAGCGCCGCACGAGCCGGGCCCGTGCCATCCGGTCGGCTCGGTCGGCGACCTCAAAGATGCTCGGCATGGGTGCCCTCCTTCGAGATGAGGGCGGACAGGAGGGCGGCGATCAGGGCGAGGGCCGGCGAAGCGCCATCTTGCGCCTGGATTTTGTCGGCGCGCTCACCGTGCCAGAGCCGTGCGGTGCTGGTGCTGCCGAAGGACACGCGCCCACCCCAATCCGGCAGCAGGCGGGCGATGAGCGCGAGGGCATGATCGACGCAGGACATCGGCGCCGGCATCAGGCGATATTCGCCTTGGTCGTTGGGCCACCGGCAGTACCAGTCCGCATAGTTGGTGCGGTAGATGGTCGTGCATCCGAGTGTGGCGAATAGTTCCGCCTCAAGATCGCGGTCGCCACGAGTGGCAGCTTTCACCCTCACCAGCAGCGCGTGCAGCTCGTCAGTCCGTGTCACGGGCGATCTCCTGGGGTGAGGGGGTGGAGACGAGATAAGGCGCAAGCTCTCGCTCAGTTGGCGATTTGATTAGTAAGAAATATGTGTTGTCTCCCAGCTCGCAGCCAAGTAGTTTAGCGACTGTGCCGCACAAATCTGCCGCATCGATTGCCGGGCGTCCACTTTCCTCTTCCGCAAAGCAGTAGCCTTCGCCAGCCGCCCGATCCACGAAATCCAGCAACATCCGCATCGCGTAGCCATAGCGCCACCGAGCATCGTTGGCGCCGCGGTAACCAACTGCGAGATTAGCGACGCCGAACTCAAGTTTGCCCTTCTGCAAACTTTCCGGCAGCCGGTCGCGGGTCGCTGCAATCTCGGCCTCAGCCTCCGCCCGCTTGCGCTCGCTGTCCGCCAGGGCGGCTCGGAGACGATCGACCTCTGCCTGTAGCTCCCGGTAGGTAAGCGCCTCACTCCCCCGAGGCATGATGGGACGGTGCTCACTCATGAGAGGGGTCTTTCGTGCTGGCGAGGGCGGTGCGGGAGGCGGCGAAAGCCTGAATTTCATTCCACGGGAACCGAGGCTGGTCGCTCGGATCTGTGACGCGCTTGCAGATCTCGACACCATCGAAATGGAGTGATGATTGATTGATGGCTCGGGCGCACGGCGTGCAATAGTAGGCCCGAGTGGATGTGTTGAACCAGTTGTCGCTGCGGATCGGCGTTTGGCAGGCGGTACGGTTGCAGTTGCCGCCGAACTTGCCTTTGAGGCTTGGATCCTTGTTGCTCATCGCGCCGCCAAGCCTCCGCCTATCATGACCACGAAGAAGCTGGCACCGCCGGTGAGCCCAGATGCGACGATGCCCTTCCAAATATTTCCGTCGTTGATGGCGCTATGCAGGAGCCAGAGGCCTCCGCAGAGGGCGACAATTGCGAAGGCGAGGACAGCCAACAGGATGTAGAGGAGGCCCTGCATCACGCCTTCTCCTGGGAGTGACGCGGGGAGGCTGAGAGCATGGCGGGCCAAAGCTCTTCGACGTCGGCATAGCTGACATCAGCTCGGCTACCCTTTACGGCAGCATCAAGCATTTCCCCTGTAGGGTCTTGAGGCACGAGAACCCACCCTTCAGGAGCCGCAGCACGGCGCCCTTCCTCCTGTCTGGTGGACTGGAGGGCGCGGAAGGCATTGCGCACGCGATACCGCAGCATCCACCGGGACCGGTAGAGCCTCTTCCCGAGGCTGTCGCCCGGCCGCTTGTCGTTGTCGTCGGGGTGGGTCGCGTACTCGTCGCCGATCGGGTGCTCAAGGCTGTTGTTGAGCAAGTCGGTAACAGAGGCGATAAGTTCGGCGACGTGAGCCTCCCTCGCCACCTGGATCAGGTCTCCAGACGGGGTGGGAGCGACATGCTCCGGCAGCGGCGAATGCTTCGGCTTGGCCGCCTGCTTCGCCCGGATCTTCTCGACCTTCGTCCAGATGCGGGCGAGTTCGGTTTCGCCGGCCTCGTGCATGTCGAGGCCGTGCGCGAGGCAGAACGCGGCCAACGTCGTCATCACGCCGCCGACCTCCTGCGCCATTTCGCCGGCCGGGCGGCCGTAGACGTAGGCGACGAGTTGATGCGCCTCATGCGCGGTGCAGCCGGCGGCTTGCACCAACTCCAGCGCCTCCTCCAGGAAGCGATGCGCCCGCTCCTGCTTGTCGCGGGCGACCTCCTCGCCGAAGCAGGCGATCAGCCAGGGATCGACGCGCTGCTGGAATGGGGCAGGACCCTGCACATCACCCCCTACGGAGGATCCAGGCTGGGGCGCGAGCGATAGGATGCAGTACCCATCCTGAAGTCCGAACTCGCCTGGACGGAGGATGTTGGTGATCCGGCGATCAAGCGGCGGCGTCTCGACGTACTCGCCGCGGTCGTAGCAGCGCAGGCGCACCGTCTGCCCGACGTGATAACCGCCCCGGTCGTCTTTCCGGAACTCGAAGGTCTTCTCGCCGCGCGCTGCCGGCCAGAACACGTTCGGGTGCGACTTGAACTCGTGGTCGATTTTGATCTCGGCCATGATCAGGCCTCCCGGGTCGGTAGGGTGGAGAGAAGATCGGACACGGCCTTGGCTCGATCGGCATCGAAGCCGTCGGCGAAAGCGTCCCTTGCGATGCCTCGGATCTTGGCGTCAGCGCGCGTATGACCGGCGTCGAAGGCTTTCGCCAAGGCCGCCTCCAGATCCACCTCCGGTGCCTTCGTCTGGACTGCTACAGCCCCCCGAACAGCACGGATGATGGCCCGCACATGACCGCCGGTTGCGCCGCAGTACCCGCCGTATTTTGCCAGATCTCCGATGTCCCACCCTTTGATGACATCCCAAATCGGGTTGAACAGCGGGTCGTCCTCGGAGACGAAGCTGTCGGTCGTGATTTTCTGCACCTCGACTACATGCCCGCGCTCAAGGGCGAGGCGGAGGGCGGTAGAAGCGGCCTTGACCTCGGGGTGGTCATCCTTCGATCCGGCCCGGACACTGCGAGCAAATCCGTGATCGGCAAGCCCGCCCCGCCACTCGCGCGCCTGAGCGACGCCCTCCCTGGCCACCTCGACCATCCAGGCGGGCGGGGCAGCGGGCTGATTACGGTTCTCCCGGATATCTCGGACGTAGCGCGCGGCTTCGGCCGCGTCGCAGAGAGCTTCAGCGTGCGTGTCGGACGCGCCATTGGCCGAGGATTTGCCGTCCAGAGACTGTGCATACCAAGCGACCTTGTCGCCGGCATACCAAGTATCGCGGCGCCAGCCCTCAGGCATCGCGTTATCTTTGTTCTCGGTCATGATCTTGCCTCGTGATGCGGGTCAGGCGGAGGGGACTACTGGATGAACGAGACGCAGCCGGCGACGCAGGCGGCGCGCACGTGGCCGTTGACGGGCGAGCGCTCCCAGTGGACCGGGCCGCCGCACTGCGGGCACGGCACCTCGCCGCGGCTGACCGCCTTGTCGGCCGGGATCGCGGCCATAACCGCGAGCGCGCGACCGAAGCTCTCGTGCATGTCGCGCTCGCGGGCCTCGACCTGCTCGAGCGTTGGCGTGTCCTTCCGCTCACACACGAAGGCGGGCTCCGGCGCATCGCAGCATGGGATCCGGAGCCCCCATCCCACCATCCGGCGCGGACCAGCGCGCTCGACCAGATCGACGCCGGCCGCACAGGGCGGCTGCGCGAGGGCGCCGCGCCAGTGCTTGCAGGTGGCGAGCCGGACGGCACGGGCACGGGCTCGGATGGCCTCCCGGTCTACGATCTCGGTCATGGCGCTCATTCCATCATCAGGCCGAGTTGCGCGGTGATTTCCGGATCGGTCGGCGCCTCGGTTGCCTCTTCGATCGGCGGCAGCGGCGTCAGGGCGACAAACCGCGGCGGTCCGCCAGCGGTCGTGAACCGGCACTCGACATCCGGCTGAAGGCGCTCGACGCGCACGACCATGCGCATCCCGGGTTCCAAGATGCCGAAGTCCCGCAGGTTCTTCACGAAGTCGTCCGGCCCATCGCCGCCGAACTCGCGGTCGTCCCGATCGTAGAGGTAGGCGCCCTCCGGAGGCCGCGGCTCCCACTGGGTAGTGCCGTCGTCCTCGACGATCAGCAGGCAAGAGCCGAGATCGTCGCTGGCGAGGAACTTGACCGTCTGGCCCTCGGCGATCGGCCACGTCGGATAGTCCTGGCCATCTCGCTCGCCATAGCGGCGGGCGCCGTCGTCCAGTTGGTAGAGCCAAGCCGATGGCGTCTCACGCCCGGCCGGCATGCTCTCGTCGGCGTAGGCCTCGGGCCACCAGGCGCGACGGGTCAGGGCGGGTATCTCGATCTCGGTCATGGCGCTACTCCGCGGCGAAGAGGGGGGAGGTCGGGGGCGTCCTCCTCCGACCCGAGCGGGTGGCCCTGGTAGGCCTCCACCGCGTCGTCCAGCTCGGCGAGGGCGAGCGAGCACGTCTTGTCGTTGGCCCAGGGCACCGCGGCCCGGATCAGGCGCGCGGCCGGAGCCTCGGGCTCGAGCGGCAGGAGGTCAGTCGGTGCAGGCGCAGTCATCGTCGACCTCCCCTTCGCCGATGTCCTCGATGTCGCCCTGATCGCGGACCTGCTGCAGCATCCGCTCGTAGGAGGGCCGGTCCGCCCGGAAGAGGCAGAGCCGCGGATCCTGCGTCGCGCCGACCAGCAGGGCGGTGCGCTCCTTGCCGATCCACCAGTCCGCCAGGGCGGGCGCCTCGCGCATGATCCCCTGGACAGTGCGCTTGGCCTTGAGGAAGCACAGGCTGCAGTTGCCGTGTGGGGTCTTGCCGTTGATGGACGGCAGTCGCAGGTCGAAGTTCTGCCGCTTCCACCACGCAACGACGTCCCAACGCGAGACCTTCGCCTCGTCGAGCGGCATCACGGGGATGATCCCTTTGCCATCCTTGTTGGATTTGGCGCGGGCGTGCATGCGCTTGACGCGCTTCTGCTCGTCATGCCGTAGCCCGACGACGCTGTTGTACTGGGGGTAACCCAGTATCTTCCGCATGTAGGCCTGCAGCCGCTTCACCTTCATGTCGATGGTGCAGGTCCGCATCACCGGGTTGGGCAGCATGTTGCGGGTGCGGATGGAGGCGTCGAACGGCTCGCCGTTGCGGCTGGCGCTGTTGTGGCTGACGATCCGGGTGCTGTGCTCTGCCTCCGGGTCGAACTCGAGCCAGACGATCCGGACGCCCCAGCGCGACGCGCACTCCTGCACGAAGTCCAAAGTCTCCGGCAGCTCGAGGCCGGTGTTGCAGAACGCGACGTGGACATCCGCCGGCAGCTGGCCGCCGTGGGCGTCGATGATATGCTTGAGCATGTAGCCGGAGGTCCGGCCACCGCTGAAGCTGATGAGGGCGGGGCCCTGGATGAGGTAGGGGTTCACGCCGCCACCTCCGCCGACTGGCCGATCGCGCGCCGCACCGCCGCTGCAACGGCCCGGCCCATGGCGAGCGGGACGCCGTTGCCGATCATCCGCTTCTTGCCGGACTCGCTGAACGGCGCTTCGCTCAGGAAGCCGACGGGCAGGTCTTGCCCGGCCAGCATGTCGGCGAACGACGCACGAGCGCCCGGGTTCGGGCCGCCGCGGACGACGGCGCCGCTGGTGAGCGTCTTCTTGCGCTTGCCACTGCCACCGATCGCGACCGGCACCGCGCGACCGTTGCCGCCAGCGAGGACGGCGGGCAGCGGATCGGGCCGACAAAGCGCCAGCGTCTCGACGCGCAGCGCGCGGCCGTCTCGCGTGCCGAAGCTGAAGCGCCTGAGGCGGCTCGTCTCGCCGCCCACCCAGTGGTGGCGCAGCATCTGAGCATGAACCCGATAGCCCAGGACGTCCGGCAGCGGCGCGCCCTCCACGTTCTCCATCAGAAACCAGGTCGGGCCCGCCGCGGCCACGACCCGCTCGAACTCCGGGATCATGTTGCCGTGCTTCTCGCCGGCGCGCGGGTTAAGGCGCTTCATCGCCGAGAAGGCTTGGCACGGCGGCCCGCCGATCACGCCGTCGAACCGGCCCGCCGGCGGCGCGAAGGTCCGCACATCGCCGCCCCAGAGCAGGTCCGGGCCGCGCACGACGCAAAAGCCAGCCTCTTCGAACGCCATGTCGAGCAGGCCGATGCCGGGGAAGAGGGAGAGCACGAGGTCACCCACGGCGCGAACCCTCCGCATCAAGCCGGGTCGGGGCCGGGAAGCTCTTCATCCCCTCAATCACAGCCACCTCCCGACGACCCGCCATCGCTGGACGAGGACGAGCTGCCGCCCGAGGAGCAGGACCCGCCGTCGTGGCCGTGGCCTACCGACGTGTCGGGCGCCGCGTGGCCGCCGTAGAGCGGCGATGCCGGGTGCAGCGGGCTCAGGGTGTCGAAGGAATACCCGGGCAGCGACGCGGTCGCGTCCCGCGCCCCGTATGCCCGCCGCTCGTACTCGCGGCGCCGGGCTTCGATCGCCTCCCGGCGCGCCCGCTCCTCGCGGCGGCGCTTGAGCCATCCGAGAATCATGGATTCCTCCTGCGATGGGCCCGCGCCTCAGCGACGGTCCGGGCGACGATTTCCTCGGCGGACCAGGCGATGCGCCCATGGCCCTGGCAGCGGTTGCAGCCCCGCCGAAACTTCGGCTTGCGGGTGACGAAGACCTTGGCCGGCGCGCCGTCCGGGCAGCAGGACGGGCACCACTCGCCGTTGCCGACGAGATACGGGTCGTGGAGGATCTGGGTGCGGAGGGTCATGCGACCTCCCGCGGCGCCTGGCGCAGCTGGCCCACCTGCCGCATCGCGACGTAGCTGGGGAAACGACCGGTCCTCTCCCAGACTTGATGCGGGTGGGTGCCACGCCGGATCAGGCGCTGGATGCGGTTGAACGCCTCGGCGGCCGGCCGGTCACCGCGGAACTGGTTGCACCAGCAGCAGGCGGCCACGAGGTTGTCGAGCGCGTCCGTGCCGTGTGCCGATCGCGGCTCGACGTGGTCGCAGGAGATGGTTCGCATGATGCGCGCTTTCCGGCGATGTGTGCCGGACTGCCCGCGGCCGATCACGGCCCGGAGCTCGCCGTTGCCCGCCCACGGGGCGAGCATGACGAAACTGCAGTAGGCGCAGCGCCAGTTCTGGGCCTCGGCGAGGGCTTGGGTGCGGGCGCTGAAGATCATGCCGACACCCGCGCCCCGCGCGCCTTCGCCAGCCGAGCCTCCTCAGTTACCGCCCGCTCGGCCCTCTCCCGCGCCTCGGCCTTGCTCAACCCCCACACAACGGTGGCGGTGGTGCCGCGCTCGATGCGCGCGAGCCATTCCCGACCGGGCGGCACCTCGTCGCTCGTGTCGGGGTAGAGGCGGATCGTGGTCATCACGCCCTCCCCACCGGCTGCATCGCCGCCAGCGCAGGCCGCTCCGGCGTGCTCTCCTCCACCGCGTCGGCGATCCGGCGCAGCGATTCCGCGGTGACCTGCATCAGCGCCAGGCCGGCGCCGGTCCGATCCATCAGGAGCAGATGCGCCGTGCCGCAACCGCAGGAGCAGCGGATCAGGGCCCAGCCGGTAGCCTTGGGGGCATGGAGGGTCATGCCGACCTCCGCGCGAACACCGGCACTTCGACAGCCTCCGGCCGCAGCCAGCCGACCACCACCAGCCACCGATTCAGGAGCTTCGACCGCGTCGGCCCGGGCGGGCCCGACACCGGCCGCACCCGCATCGGCGGGGCGACGATCACCCGCCCGCCTGCCTCGAGTGCGGCGATGGCGTCGGCGAGGACCGGATGCTGCTCGTGCAGCGCGGCCAGGTGCTCCAGGCGGCGCAGGTCGAGGTGCTGGGCCGCGGCGTGGGCGAGCAGCCGAGAGGCCTCGCGCCGGGTACCGACGTGCTCGCCGCCGACGAGGTCCAGGATCTCGGCCGCCTGCTGGCGCCGATCCTCGGCGTCGCGCGCCGCGGCCCGGGCGGCGAGCGCCAGGCTGGGATAGTCGAACGCGCGCGCGTTCATGCCGGGGGTCATGCCTCGCTCCTCTCGACGACGACGAGGCGGAGGCTCCCGCCCCAGATGCTCTCGACGCGCAGGCCGAGCGGGGCGAACGCCCGGTTGGCCTGCGCGACGAGGTGGCTGGTGTGTCGCTGCGATGCCTTCGGCAGGCCTGCGCGGGCCACCTTGATCGCCTTGGCCCGGCTCACCGTGTCCTGGTCGCGGTGGATCAGGATGAACTCGACGAGTCGGAAGCCCTGCTCACTCCGCATGTCGAGCCGCAGGCGATTCCGGCGCAGGCACCGGCGCTCGCGATCCACCACCACCGCGGTCGGGTGTTCGCGCGCCGTCTCGTAGCCGGCGGCCTCGACCACCAGTACGTCCGGCATCGGGCCGCGCGGCGTGCTGACGACGGCACGGGCAGAGGCCCTGGTGGCGAGGTGCCGGGCGCGGGAGGCGCGGAAGGCTTCGATCGGGGTGGTGGAGCTGAGCATGGGAGGTCAGCCCTCCCCGCCCGAGCGCCCGCGACCGCGGCGCGTCGGCTCGATAGAGTTGTTGCCGGGGAAGTCGTCCTCGGGCAGCGCCTCTTCGTCGGCCGGGTCGGTGTCCTGCTCCTCGGCGACAGCCTCCTCGACCACATCGCCGTCGACGGGCTCCTCGGCGGTCTCAGCGGCGGGCGCTTCGGGCTCGGCCGATCGCTGCGCAATCTGGTCGAGCATCGAGGCGAGCCGGGGTCGCTGCTGCTCCGCCGCGCCGCTCTCCTGCGCGCCCTTGAAGTCGTACAGGTCGTCGTCCCGGCGCATCAGGTCGTCGAGATCGGTCGACATCGGCAGCACCTTTGAGTGCCGGCGCGCGACCGTCTTGCGCGCCATCTCCTCCCACCACTGCATCCATGGGCCGGCGTTGCGCGCCCGGCTGGCGCCTCGCACCTTCTCGATCTCCTCGATGCTCATGACCTCGCGGGTGATCTCACCCGTCTTGAGGACCGCGATGGAGTAGGCAGCGATCGGCTTGCCGCGGCCGCGGAGCGCCGGCTTATGGCGCAGCACTGGCGCATCGCCGAGCTCGTAGACGAACTCGTCGTTCTCGAAGACGACGTGCGCTTCCCAGGTCGCGATCTCGCCCGAGTTCCGGACCTTCTTCCGGATGCCGGCGATCATCGGCATGAACTGCGCGCGGCCCTTGAACTCGACGATCGCGGATTCGCGCCCGTCGGGCAGGAGACCGTCCTGGGCCGCCCGCATCGCCGCGTTGAAGAAGGAGCGCCGCTCCAGCTTCATGAGGTCGGGGTTGTTCTGCACCGCAGTGAGTAGGATGCGTTTGAACCTCTCGACGGGGATGTGGGCCGGCAGCGCGGCCTTGAACTGCTCCTCGCGACTCTGGATCTGCTCGTTCATGACGACGAGCGGGTTGGCGGAACGCTCCGCGACGGCCGTGCTCATGCGGCGGCATCCTTCTGCTTCAGGCGGGTGATGCGGATGGGGCGGGTGACGCGCGCGGCGACCTGGTAGGCCTTGGTCTCGACGGCGCGCAGGCTGATCTTCCAGCCGGGAACGGTGGCGAGGGCGGCCAGGCCGACCTTCGCGCGGATCTCGGAATCGATCTCGGCGACGCGCCCCTCGTCGTCCTTGATGCGCGCCTTGAGGTCGGCCCGCTCGTCGAGGAGCGCCGGCAGGGCGTTGTCGGCGGAGAGGTCGAGCGCCGAGCCGTCGTCACCGTGGAGCCGGGCGGCCAACGCAGCGTCGCGGCGCCAGTCCGGATCGGGCCGGCCGCCGCTCTCGACCATGGCCCAGAAATCGGCCACCGCGTCGCGGATGCGGGCGACGACGCCGGCATGCACGGGCACGTCCACGATCGCGAGCTCGATGTCGTGGCTGACGACAAGCGCGCCGACCGCGGCCCAGGACGCGCCGAGCAGGTGCGCCTCGACGATGGCCTGGATCGCGTAGCCCAGCGGGACCTCGACCTCGCGAGTGTCCGGGTCGCGCCACTTGGTGGCGAAGATCGACCGCTCGACGCTCTTGATCTGGACGGTCCCGATTCCCCGCTCCGGGCACAGCACGATCGTGTCGGGCGTGGCGCCGAGCCGGGCAGCCGGGTCGCGGAAGTAGTCGCGGTTCGGCTGCACCCCCCAGGCCGGCCGTTCCTCGAGGAGCAGCTGCACGGCGACCGGCTCGAGCAACCGCCCGCGGCGCAGCGGTCCGGTGTCGTCGGCCTCATCGCTGACGTGGCCGGTCTTCTCGGCCCAGAGAGCGTAGGCGCTCTGGAAGGGGTGCGCGCCGAGGAGCGCCGCGGCAGCGCTGGCCGTTACGTCCTGGCGGCGGGCCGCCAGCCACGCCTCGCGGGTGGTGAAGGGGATGCGCTCGACGCTCATCGCCCACCCACTCCCCAAGCGATCTTCGCCCGCCGGATCTCCCGCGGCCCCATCGCGGCCATTACCGTCTTGAACCGTGCGGTCTCGGCCGGGTCGGGCCGCTCGCCCTCACCGAGCGCGTCGCAACCGGCGCCCGAGCCGATCAGCAGGACTGCCGCCTGCGACAGCGCCGTGCGGCCGCGCGCCATGGCCCGGGCCGGCCTGTACCGCTGCGGGTTCAGGACAAGGCCACAGCCGAATCCGTCCGCGGTGCGCTCGTGCGCCGGGCACGGGCCGGCCCAGGTGCCGAACAACTCGTTCCCGAGGGGGCATAGCTCGCTGCGGCAACACTGGCCGCAGTTGTTACAGGGGGAGCCGTAGGCTGGCTTTTCGGGGGTGGCCGGTGCGGTGCCGGTGTCGTCGAGCGCGATCACCGCCCACCCCCAACCCGCCGCCCCATCTGCCGGCCTGCCCGCTCCGTCTCCTCGCGCACCGCGTCGAGGTGATCCGGGTCGAGCGGGGCAGCAACGCCGGCCTCGGGCACGCCGCAGGCCTCATTCAGGAGGCGCGACACGACCCGAGCCAGCTCCACCGCGTCGCGGTCGTCGGACGGAATCGCGAACAGGAATGGCCGGCCCTGCGCGTCGCAGATCTGGCGGCCGGAGGTGGTGAGCGGCCAGAACGGCGCCGGAGCGCCGAGGGCCATCAGGACGGCCGCGGTCGCAGCCTGGCGGTCGGTGCGGCTCATGACGCGCTCCCGACCTGAGCCGCCGCCAGCAGCTGCGGCTGCCGGAACCGCACGATCGCCTCGCCGGCTCGCCGGATGATCGCCCGCCGGATCCCGCAGGACTCAGCGTCAGTGGCGTCGGCCATCTGCTCGGCCTTTAGCAGGTCGGCGGCGACCGCGAGCAGGACGTTGTCGGCCTCGACGACCATGGCGGCCAGCCGATCGGCGTGCGCGCTGCGCTGCCGGTCGAATCGGGCGAAGGCCGCGGCGGAATCGGGGTGGATCGGGCGGCCGGTGCGAAAGTCGAAGACCTGGGCCGACGGGCGCGGGGCGAGGATGTGGAGCGTCATGCGGCGTCCTCGGGCTGGTCCGAAAAGGTCGCGCTCCACTCCTCCGGCGTGATGCCGGTCAGGATGAACTCGCGCTTGTCGGCGGGAAGGTCGGGGAAGGCGTGCTGGATGAGGGCGCCGCGCTTGAAGGCGGCGACCTGCTCGTCGGTGATCGGCAGGTCGAGCGTGCGCTTGATGCCGGAGAGCCTGGAGGTGCGGGTGACCAGCACGGGCGCCCCTCAGCGGTAGCCGGCGCCGGCGACGTAGGTCGCGCGGACGTCATCGCGGAAGGTCGGCTCGCCGGGCGGCTCGGCCGCCTCGATCGCCGCGGCGTAGTTCAGCTCCAGGCGCTCGTGCGCGGCGGTCGCCAGGTCGTCTTCGTCGAGCGGCGTCGGCAGGCCAGGGCGGCGCGAGGCCTCCCACATGTCGGCGGCGCCGAGCTGATCAAAGTAGAGCTAGTCGAGGGCTTCGAGTGCAGCGCGGCGCTCGGCCAGCGCGTCGCGAAGCGCGAAGACGGTCGGCCGATCAGACGCGAGCTTCACGTGCCCGGCGTTGAGCTTGAGGACCGTCTCGCCGAAGCGACGCTCGGCGGCGGCGACCCGGTTGCGGGCCATCATCTGCTGGGCGCGAGGCGTGTGTGCCTCGACAGCGCCAGAGCGGAAGGGGGCGCCCATCACGCGACCTCCTCAGCAGAGGCGTCGTCGCGCCGAACGACTTGATCGGGATGGTAGGCGAGGAAGAAGTTGCGGAGCGACAGGATCTCGGTCCCGTCGGCGCCCTTGACGCTGTGCATGCCGCGAGCGGGCCAGCCGCAGCCGGTGCAGGTCGCCTCACCATGCGCGAGGCCCCACTGGTAGGCGGCGCCGAAGCCGAGCGCCGCAGCCACGCCGCCTAGGCGCGCGTCGCAGGAGAGGCAGTACTGGGCACCATCGCGCCGGATCGGTGCGGCAAACGCGCCGAAGTAGGCGTTCAGGCTGTCGAGCACGTCGGCCGGCGGGCTGTCCGTGATGTCGAAGATGTCCTCGACGCGGCAGGCGCGAGCCTCGTTCTTAGTGGAGGGGGCGCCCATCACGCGACCTCATCGGTGCTGGAAGCCGGCACGGCCGGCGCGGGAGCGACTGCGACCTGCTGGAAGACGCAGAAGTCGCGGTTGTGCTTGGCAGCGAGGCGCGCGGCCTCGGCCTGGGCCACCTCGAGCGAGGGGTGCTCGTAGGGGCGCGGGTGGCCGAACAGCCGGTTGCTGCTGTCGCCGCGGCGCATGACGACGAATCCGCCGCCGACGGCCGCCTTGGGGCGCGGGCGCTTGGCCTCGTCGGGCTTGGGGGTGAAGCGGTCCATCACAGCCCCCGCCCGATCATGAACGCCCCGACTCCGAGCAGGATGAACCCGGCGATCAAGCCGGCGATGGCGATCAGCCCGTAGACGACGCCGGTCCGGTCATTCGCCGGCCGCGGCAGCACATCCTCGGCGCGCAGGGGCGGCATGGCGTGGTCGCCGCCGATGATGCGGCGGGAGACGTGCGAGCTGTGGCCGGTGGGGAGCAGGCTGGGGCGCATCAGAGGATGCTCCCGACGAAGAGAGCGACGACCTGCGCCGCGGCGCCGAGGGCGACGATGCCCGCGACGGCGCCGACCGCGGCGGCGGCGTTCGCGGCGATCCGATCAGCCCGGTCGGTCAGGATGGCGCGGCTGACGGCGTCAGCGTCGATGTGAGGGATGCTTACTCGCCGCCCCGCCAGTTCCTCGTCGCAGAGCCGGGCGAGTTCGTCGCCCGGTAGGTCGCCGACGATGACCCGTGCGCCGTAGCTCTCAGCGGCGCGGCGCCAGTCGTCGAGAAGCTCGTCGCTGACCGTGGGAATGGCCTCCCGCACCTGCGCGGCATAGGCGGTAGCGATCTGCTCGTGGCGGTCACGCTGGGCGCGGCGGTCGGCGATCTCGAGGTGCGGCAGCGGGCGGTTCAGGCCGGCGTGCAGGTCGAGGTAGCGGGCGAGGTCGCGGTCTTGAGCTTCGGTGAGCATCGGCGGGGTCCATCGCGGGGTGGCGATGGGGACAACCTGTCACCGTTATGGTGACGCGTCAAGTGAAGGTCACCGAAAAGGTGACGGACGCTGGCTAGGCGCAACCTTCCGTTATGCGGACGCGCCTTGCGGTGGTGTTTTGGCAACACTCTGACGCACGACAAAATAAAAAGCCCCGCTAACCGGCGGGGCTTGAAGCGTTGTAGCACCCAGTCGAAGAACGGATCGGACTATCGAAATTCGCTCAAGCGGACCGACGCCTTACAGCGCGCGCCTTGGCAGCCTTATCCTGCTGCATAATCTCGCACATCTGTAGATGTTCGGACCGGGTTTTGAAGAGATAGCCTCGCTCGGCCATGCATGAAATTGTGGTCGCCTCGCCTATCTGGCGCTGCGCCATGCCGCGCTCGATGCCTGAAGCGATAGCACCGCCAATGCCGCGCCCAACCGGAATAGCTGTAGTGCCGGCCACAGCAGCAGCTTCAGCGCGGGGAAGGCATACGGCCTTTGCCTGCTCCATCTCGATATCAAGTTCGGGATGGTCGGCCGCTCTTTTGCAGTCCACCCGACCGTAAACTTTAGGCTCTTCCGGCTGTCGAGCAGAGTTACAAGCTCCTAGAGCGAGCATGCCGCCTAGGATGACGATCTTCGTTATGCGCACTTCGAACCCCCGAATTAGATTATATGTTTGTTATTACCCTTCTCACTCTTCCCACTGTCATCATCTCCCCCTGAAGATAATGGGTTTCGTGATCCGGGTTGGTGGAGAACGGTTGCAATCTATCAGGATTGCTTCTGTATCTCTTAAACGTCGCCTCTCCCTGCTCATTGCCAAAGACGTAGTAGCGACCGTCAACAAGGTCGCTCTCACGTCTATTTAGTACAATGGTCGATCCTGGTGGGGCAATTCGATCCATGCTGTCGCCATCAACTTCTAACGCAAGCCAATCCCCGGCAGGCAAGTCGGTGACGTCGATATACCGTAGTATGTCGCTTTCGAAGACTGGGTGGCTGGCGCGCAGTCTACCTGCGCTCACCCATGAGACTACCGGGACGGTCCGGGCTACCGCGGGCTCTTCGGGTAGCAAGAGAAGAGCCGCTGCAGTGGTATTTAAATGTGGAGCAAGATCAGCTGCTGCCGCAGGTGGCAGTTTCCGCTCACCCTTAGCCCATCGCGAGATATCCTGTTTGGTGACGCCTATCCTACGTCCTAGCTCGGTCGGGCCGAGGTTGGATTGCGCCATGGCTTCCGCGAGCCCGTTTGGAAACTTCTCTGTCACACCAAAAGGTATGTCGCCACGATGGCGACCGCGCCAGCATCCAAAACGGTGACAGACGGCTTGCTCCGTCACCGTTTTGGTGACATGATGCAGGCCATGAAGCTCGCCGACTATCTCTCCGACGCCCAGATTGGCGACAGCACCTTCGCCGGGAGGATCGGCGTCACGAGACAGACCTTGTGGCGCTACAAGTCCGGCGAGCGCCGGCCTGAGTGGGACGTGCTTGAGCGCATTTCGCGCGAAACGGGCGGTCAAGTGACGCCCAACGATTTTTTGTCTGACGCGCCGATGCCTGCTGTCGCCGAGCATCCGGACACTGAGGCGCATGAGCGCGCCAAGCCTTTGCGCTGCCACAGCCCGCACGGCTCGCCCGAGTTCGTTACCGAAGGCCAATCTCGATGATCTCGTCGAGCCGCGCCTTCGCCTTCGTGCGCACAACGCCTTCGTGCCCGGGCGCTACGAGGAAGGTCGCCTCGTCCATCGCGTCGTGGCCGTCCTGCTTCCACCACACGGCTATCTTCGCCGGGTCGTGCCCTGCCGCTCTCGACAGCGCAGCGATCCGCCTCAGCGCCATCAGCAAAACCTGCTGCTGCGCGGCCTGCTCCGCAATGATGTCGTCGAAGTCGCTCGGGCGCATCGCGTTCACCCCCGCCATCGTCACGCGGAAGATAGTGAACTGCGCAGCAATTATCGGCCATAACATCAGACATCGGCTCGCCTGCTTTGCTTTATCCTTTGGGGTATATGCGGTTATACTTGAGGTGATCGCATGACACGCGAGGCATCATCTCCCGAAAATCGGGCTGTTGACCGCGGCACCTGCAATCTCGCGATCCACGGCCTTCCCGCAGGCGAGCGCGCCAAACTGACGACGCTCGCCGCCGAGATCTCACGACTTGCCGAAGTCTCGGAAAATCCGATCGAGTTCGTCGAGGCCGTCGACCGGGCTGTCCGATTGGGGATCAAATTTGACCTTGATCGCGACCCCGCAGGACGGACAGGTGAGTTGCGGCTCACCTTGCAATTCTCGGAGGCTTTGCTTGATCTCTGCCCCGCACTGCGGACAGGGAATGTCGACGCTGAATTCGTCGGCGAGTCCAGCCATGATTCGTCTTCCATCGGTTTGGTTGGCCCCTCCGATGGTAGCGGCACCGGGCGGCGCGCGCGAGAAGATCGCCGCCCGGACGCACGCCTCGACCGCCCCCTCGCCCCCGGTGAGCGCCTGACCGCCGACGGCGACCGCATCCGCCTCTCGCCGCAGGAGGCCTGAGATGCGCAGCTGCTCGCTCCTGGTTCTCGGCTCCTGGGTGGTCCTGGTGCTGATGGTCGCCGGCAACACCTTCCGCCGCGCCTCGCAGCCGAGCCCGGTCAACGGGCCGGTGCGGATCCTGTCGGAGGCGGCGCGATGAGACGCCCCGCCCCCCTCAAGCCGGGCCAGCCCGACCCGCTGTCGGACCAGTTCGCGGCGGAGTACGAAGCCGGGGACAGCTTCGGCCGCATCGCGGCCCGTTACGGCCTCGACCACCAGCGCGTTGCCCGCACCCTCCGGCGCCGGCCCGGCTTCGTGCAGCGCGACATCTCGGAGGCGTGCCGCCTGCCCCACCGGGAGACGATGGACCGCATCGCAGCGCGTGCGCGCCGGGAGCTTGAGCTTCTGCGGCCGGCTCCGACTTTCACGCCGTCCGCCGCTGCCGCTGGCATCTCGACCGCCATCCGCCGGATGCGTGACCGGGTTCGCTCGGTCGGCCCGCTCTGCGTCGACAGCCCGACCGTGGCCGCCGTGCACTCGGCCGGCCTGACGCTGGACGACATCGCCGAGCTCTTCGCTGTCTCGCCGGCCGAGGCCGCTCGCGCGATCGCCGCGCATGCGGGGCGCTGAGCCATGACCCTCTCTCTCCCCCTCACCGCGGCAGCCCCCCTCAGGCCGCGGGCGAGGGCCGCCGACGCTCATCGCACCCACTCGGGCCGGCGTCGGCGGTCTCCCCTCTCGCGTGATCGTCGTCGCCTGCAAGCTGCCGATCACGCCTGCGTACTCGTGCGTCTTCCGATCAACCTCCTTCATGTCTGGGCTCCTTCTGTCGCAAGGGAACTTGCAGGAAAGGACTCCCACCGTGCGGGCAAAGATCTCCACGCGACGGACAATGTTCACGAACGCTGACGCCCAATCCCAGGCGCTGCCCCTCGTGCACGCCCTCTTCCGCGAGGCGCACTGGCGCTCCGGCTCGCGCATGGCGGCCTACGACACCGTGGCCGGCCAGATCGACCGGTCGCCGAACTGGGTGCGCAAGCTCATCGGGCGGCGCGCCGATGCCGTCGTCGAGATGCGCGACTGGCTCAACATCTCGGCCGCCTACGACCGGCTCTGCGCCAAGGTCGAGGCCGCCGCCGACCACGAAGAGGCGCTGACCGCAGCGCTGCAGGAGATGCGTCATGAGGCTGGCGAGGGCGGTGATGCGCTGGTGGAGCGCCAGGCGCCGCCGGCTCGCCGAGGAGCGCATGATCGGCGACAGGCCGGCGCGCGAGTGGCTGCCGCGGCTCTGGACCCGCGAGCGGCGTCCGGAAGCCGCCGATCGGCGGAGGCGGTGAGCCGTGGCTGACGATGTGATCTTCGGCGTTCGCCCGGACGCTGCCGGCATCACCATCCTGTCGGCCGTCGGCGCGGCCCGCATCACGATCGTCCCGTGGGGCGACAGGGTCATGCTCGCCATGTCCGGGCCTGCCGGCGCCGTCGACGAGATCGTCGAGCGCGATGTCGCTCGGTGGCTCGGCCGGCTGCTGCTGGACGCTGCCGGCGAGGACCGGCCCGCAGCCAAGGCGGAGACCTGACCGACCATGTCCGACCCGGTCGCCCTCTTCGACGTCACCCGGCAGCAGATGCTGGCCGAGCTCGGCGAGTTCAGCCGCCGGCACGGCATGACCGAGGCCGGCGTCGTCGCAGAGGCCGTGGTCGCAAGCTGTGCCGCCTTCGTTCGGGACAACGTCGGGCCTGAAGCGGCCTTCAGCATGCTCACCCGTCACGCCGACGCCGCGGCCGAGCCGCTGCTGTCGAGCGATGTCCACCCTTCGCAACCCGAGTAGCAGGAGTTCGACGATGGCAGCGGCACAGCAGGGCAACGGCCCGAACCCGGAGCGGACGAAGGAGGCGGTCGCCCGCATTGAGGCCATCGCGGCGAAGAAGGACGCCGCGCACATGGAGTACATGCGCGTGTGCTCCGGCTTGGCCGAGGAGACGAAGGCGGTCTACGACGAGGCCAAGAAGGCCTGGGGCCTGCCGAGGCGTGCGCTGAAGGCGGTCATCAAGACCCGCACCCTCACGCGCAAGCTCGAGGACCTGCGCGAGTCCCTGGAGGGCGAGGAGCAGGATTCCTACGACCAGATCCGGCACGCGCTCGGCGACCTCGCCGACACGCCGCTCGGTCAGGCCGCCCTGCCGGCCGACGGCGAGGAGGACGTGCGTTCGCCCGCGCAGAAGCGCCGGGAGAAGGAGCGCAAGGATCGCGGCTCGGCCCTCGACGCCGTGTCGACCGAGAACGCGAACCGGATCACCGCCGGCATCTCGAAGCTGAACTGAGGCTGCGCGCGTGGCCTACACCGGCATCATCCTGTTCCTCGACGTCGCCGGCAACACCGGCGTCGCCGAGGGCCGCCCCGGGCAGACGCCCCGGCTCTACGACGCGCGCCTCCGCCGCGAGGACGACGACTGGGAGGACACCTGGGGACGGGCGGTCGGCTGGATCGCCGATCGCCTCTATGTCGAGCGCGAGGCGGTCGAGGCCGGAGACCTACGCCTGGTGGTCGAGGCACCGATCTTCACCGGCAAGACCGGCGAGAAGAACGCGGAATCAGAGCTCGTCACGAAATGCCTGTGGGCCTGCATCACCGGCTTCGCGCGGGCGCGTCGCGTCATGGTGCGCCGTGTCGCCGTCTCGACCGTGCGGGCGGCCTTCCTCGGCAACGGCAATTTGCCGGGCAAGGTCGCGAAACCGCTGGCGCGCGACACCTGCCGGGCGCTCGGATGGAATCCACCGAGCCTTGATGCCGCTGATGCCGGCGCCGGGTGGTGGTGGGCGAGCCAGCAATGGGCGCCTGATCTCACACCACCGGTTCATCCCTATCTGTTGAAGCGAGGTGCGGCATGACCTGGATCCTCCTTCAGGAAGGCCGCCCTCTGTTCTGCGGCACCTACGCCGACGCCCTCGACTACGGCGAGCGCCACCAGTTCATCGCTCGGTCCTGGCACGTCGACGGGACAGAGACCGGCACGCGAATACTCGACCGCTCCATCATGCTCCTGCCCGAGGCGATGTGGGCGCGGCGGCGGAGGGCGGCGGCATGACGTGGCCGTTCGGCGCTCTGCCGCCTCTTTCATTCGACGTCATCATGGCGGATCCGCCGTGGTCCTTCGATAACTGGTCCGAGGGCGGGAACACGAAGAACGCCAAGGCGCAGTACGCCTGCATGCCGACGGCGGAGATCGGGGCCCTCCCGGTCAGCCATCTTGCGCGCGGCGACGCGTGGCTGTGGCTCTGGGCCACCTATCCGATGCTTCCTGATGCCCTGCACGTCATGAAGTGCTGGGGATTCGCCTACGTCACGGGCGGTCCCTGGGTGAAGCGGGGGGCCTCGGGCAAGCTCGCCATGGGCCCGGGCTACGTGCTGCGCGGGAACGCGGAGGCGTTCCTGCTCGGCAAGCACGGGAGGCCACGTACCTGCTCTCGCAGCATCCGCAACGTGCTCGAGGCGCCGCGCCGCGAGCACTCGCGCAAGCCCGACGAGGCCTACGCGATGGCCGAGACGCTGTTCGGGCCCGCTCGCCGTGCAGATCTCTTCTCGCGCCAGACCCGGCCTGGCTGGGAGGCCTGGGGTCGCGAGGCTGGCCGCTTCGATGTCGCCCCTCCCGCCCCCATGGCAGCGGAATGATCGCCATGGCCGACCGCGACGACTTCGCCGTGCACATGAAGGCGGTGGCCCGCCTGATCCTCGGCGAGCCCAACGCCCGGCTGTCCTCGGCGACCGAGCTGCGCTTCGGCTCGCACGGGTCGGTCTCGGTCGACCTCGCCAAGGGCACTTTCTACGACCACGAGGCGACCCAGGGCGGCGGCGTCCTGAAGCTGATCGAGGCCCGGCTGGGCCTGAAGAACGGCGGCGCCGTCGAGTGGATGCGCGACCACGGCATCGACATGCCGGACCGGTCGCCCGCGCCGTCTTCCGCCAGCCAGCGCTCGCGCATCGTCGCGACCTACGACTACCAGGACGAGGCCGGCACTCTGGGCTTCCAGGTCGTCCGGATGGAGCCGAAGACCTTCCGCCAGCGGCGCCGGCCCGGGCCGGGCGACGAGCCCGGCAGCATCCGCGACGGCTGGGTCTGGTCGGTCAAGGGCGTCCGCCTGCTGCCGTACCGCCTGCCGGAGCTCGCCGAGGCCATCGCGCTCGAGCGCGTCGTGTTCATCGTCGAGGGCGAGAAGGACGTCGATTCGCTCGCGCTGCGCGGCATCCCGGCGACCTGCAACCCGATGGGCGCCGGCAAGTGGGCCGACGAGCTGTGCGAGCACTTCGCCGGCGCCGACGTCGTGATCGTGCCGGACAACGACGAGGCGGGCCTGAAGCACCGCGACCTCGTCGCGGGCAAGCTCGCCGGCATCGCCTCCAGGATCCGTACTCTCGACCTGCCGGGCCTCG
Source organism: Methylobacterium terrae (assembly GCF_003173755.1). Classification (NCBI taxonomy): domain Bacteria; kingdom Pseudomonadati; phylum Pseudomonadota; class Alphaproteobacteria; order Hyphomicrobiales; family Methylobacteriaceae; genus Methylobacterium; species Methylobacterium terrae. The sequence goes on along the minus strand of NZ_CP029553.1, from coordinate 2,912,266 downwards.
GGCCCAAGGACGACGTCACGGTCTGGCTCGATCGGGGCGGCTCGGCCGAGGAGCTGTATCACCTCGTTGAGACCACCGCTCTCCGGCCCGGCGAGGCGCCCTGGCAGTCGCGCTACGGCGCGCTGTGGCTAAACGAGATCCCGGGCCGCGTCTCGTCGGCGCCCTGGATCGTGAAGGGCCTGATCCCCGCCCGGGGCTTCGGCGCCTTCGTCGGGCAGCCCGGCTGCGGCAAGAGCTTCCTCGCGCTCGACCTCGCCTTCACCGTGTCAGTGCTCGCCCGCATCGAGGGCGACGATTCGCGGTGGTTCGGCCGGCGGGTGCACCCGATCGGCGTCGCCTACATCGCGGCCGAGGGCCAGACCGGGTTCGTGAAGCGGGTCGAGGCCCTGCTGAAGCGCTACCGCGTCGACAATCTCGCGGAGCACCCCTTCGTGCTCATCCCGAGCGCCGTGGACCTGCGCACCGATGACGGCGACACCGGCCCGCTCTGCGCCGAGCTCCAGAACATCGACCGCCTGATGCGCGAGCGCAGCGGCGTGGGCCTGGGCCTCGTCTTTGTCGATACCCTCAACCGCGTGCTCGCCGGCGGCGATGAGAACGCGCCCGAGGACATGGGCGCCCTGATCCGGAACTGCTCCCGGCTTCAGGCTTCCGTGAGCGGCGCCACCATCGTCCCGGTTCACCACATGAACGCGAGCGGCACGCGCGAGCGCGGGCACTCCTCGCTCCGCGGCGCCCTGGACTTCATGATCGAGGTCGAGCGCAGCGAGGACGGCGCCGGCAACCGCTGGAAGGTCGCCAAGCAGAAGGACGAGGAGGACGGCCAGACCTTCGGGTTCTCGCTCAAGAGCCAGGTCATCGGCCTCGACGGCGACGGCGACGCGATCACCAGCTGCCTCGTCGAGCCGGTCGAACAGAAGTTTTCGAGTGCGGCGCGGCCTCAGCGCAAGCTGCCGCCCCAGGCGCTCAACGCCTACAACATCCTCTTCAACCACTGCGACGAGCGCGGCGAGCGCCGGTTCATCGCGGGCCACCAACGGGCCTGCACGACGCTTGAGGCCTGGCAGCAGGAATGCGGCCGGCAGAACCTCGTCGCCCCCGGATCCACCGACGACGCCCTCCGCAAGGCCTTCCAGCGCGCCATGGACACGCTGCGGGCCGAGCGCCGCATCGGCGTCGAAGGGGACTTCGTGTGGCCGATCCTGAGGAGGGCCGACAGCAGCTAGGAGCCCCGCCGAACGCCGGACAAGGCCCGGACAAAACCCGGACAGGATCGGACAAGAGGACGTGCATCGCACCGACCCTCCCCGTGCCCTCAATCCGGATCTTGTCCAAACCCTGTCCGGAAATGTCCAGAGCAAAATCAACGACTTAGCCATGAAACGAGAGCCGCCGGACAAGCCGTTTGTCCGAAGTCTGTCCGGACTTGTCCGGCCTCGCGCGCATGCGGGGAGTAATACTCCTCGGGTAGTAAACAGGGCCTCCGGCCCTGTGTTTACTACCCTCGTAAGGTTCTAGATGTAGTTAGGAGGTTCAGGGTGGTAGAACTGGAGAAGATCATCCGAGACGAGGCGAGACTTCGCGGCTCGACGGGACAGCGCCCGGAAGGCGCCGTCCCTCCGGCAGCCTGTCCGCTCGATGTCCGGACGGCTGTCCAGGCGACCACCCTTCGCGTCACTGAGCCGGGCAGCGGGTCGAACGCCGCCTGACCCCCGAATCCCGCCACCGCGGGCAAACCCCGGGCGGCCCGAGCCGCCCCACCAGGAGCAACCCATGTCCGACCACGACACCCTCGACGCTTCCGACCTCGTCGCCCTCTCGGCCGGCCTCGTCGCCTCCTACGTCCGGCACAACTCGGTCCCGGCGGCCGAGCTGCCCGGGCTGATCGCCTCGGTGCACGGGGCGCTGGCAGGGCTCGGCGCGCCGGCCGCGCCGGTCGAGGAGCGCCCCACCCCGCCCATCCCGATCCGCAAGACGGTCACCCCGGAGCACATCATCAGCCTCGAGGACGGCCGGCCGTACAAGACGCTGAAGCGGCACCTCGCCGGCCGCGGACTGACCCCGGAGCAGTACCGCGAGAAGTGGGGCCTGCCGGCTGACTACCCGATGGTCGCGGCGAACTACGCGGCGCAGCGGAGCGATCTCGCGAAGTCGAGCGGGCTGGGGCAGAGCCGGCGCAGGCCGCGGCTGGTGGCGTGATGGGCTGGCCCGCGGCGTTCGTCCTCGTGGTCATGCTCGTGGGCATCGTGGGACCGTTCTGGATCCTGCTCTTCCGCCGATGACACCCGGGCCGGCGCCCCGGCGCCGGTCTCATCCTGCAGCGTATGAGGCGCGTCATGGTCGTGCTGTTCTGGACGAGCACAATCCCCGTCGGCAACGGGCGGCTCCTGGCTTTCCCGATCGGCGTGCCCGACGACGACCTCGACGCGTTCGGCGAGCGGCTGGCCCGCGAGGGCGGCGTCATGGTCGACCGCCTGTGGCTCGAGTCACGGGACGACGGCTACGCCTACATCACCCGCACCGAGCGCCTGTTCGTTTCCGTCGCAGGCACCGCCACCATCCGCGACAACAACACCCCCGTGCGCCTGGAGGTCGAGTGATGTCGAGTCCGACCACCAAGACCCGGCTCAACGCCAAGCGCCGCCGCCGCGACAAGCGCCGGCGCTCGGCCGAGCACGCCGCGCAGGGTCAGCGCGACCAGACCGCCCAGGAGCGGGCGGAGCGCAGGCAGCGGGCGGAGGCCGACGAGGCGGCGTACATGGCCGGACGGCGGTGGCATCTCGTCGATGCTCGGGTGGGCAAGGCGAAGGTGCTGGGCGAGCGCCTGGCGGCCAGCGAAATCCCGTCCCTGCGCCTATCCGAGGACGTGGTGCAGATTCGGTCGGGTAGGGCTGTCCGGACGCGGATGCCGCTGTTCAAGGGCCTGCTGTTCGTCGGGCTGGCACCGGAGGATGACGCGCACAAGCTACGGGAAAAGTTCGATATCGAGATGCAGGGCATCCGCTACAGAAACGAGAAGTTCGAGCAGGTCACGGCGGAAGAGTTGAACACGTTCACCGGCACGCTCGGGGGCTCCATACCGCGGGATGAGAGGCAGAAAACTGGCGGCTGCCGCGCCGAGGACTACGAGGTGGGCGAGACCGTGCGGGTGGTCGACGGGCCGTTCGCCTCGTTCAGTGCTGTGATCGAAGAAATTGACTCTGAGTCACAGCACCTGAAAGTCAGCGTCAACATCTTCGGGCGTGGGACGCCGGTCGCGCTAGAAGTCGGACAGGTGGAAAGAATGAGTCATGCGGCTTGACTCTGGGGGATGCGGGAGTATATGCATGCCTCGGGTCGTTCGCGACCAAGGATGCCCACCGTGTGACCTGCCCTGCGGGGATGTGTGTTGCGCCCGTGGACCCGGCTCCCGAGTACATCAGGGGGTGGTGATGGAGGCTTGTGGCCGAAAGCAAACGGGGTGTCGCCCTTCGACGACACCCCGCCGGCCTACATCAAGACCTTGATGATCGCGGCGACCGCCAGGAGGCAAGCTGCCAGGTCAATCTTAATCGTGATGTTGGCTTTGACTCGAGAATTCCTCATGGGAGAGAACCTCGGGTCGCGACCGGCCGCAGACCCAAAGGTTGCGGACTAGCGCCTCATCGATACAGAACTCGCCCTGTTCATGAGAGCATCGGCGCCGTCGTTGTGCTCTAGAAACACCCCAAGCGGACCCGTGGGGCAATCCTCGATCGGTCGCGTCGGTTGGTCCTCAGGTTCTGGGGACTCCTAGCGCTCGACCTTCTCAGACACCGTCTGCGATGAGGCCACGGCCTGCCGTGACTCTCCCCGCGAGTGCTCGACACTGCCAGCCGAGTTCGCGAAGAGCAGCAGTGCTCCTGATGTATCTGGCGCGGTCGTCATCGGCAAGGCTGCAACACTTCAGCGAGGCCACTATGCGAACCCGCATCGAGAGCGACGGCGTTCGAACACGCATCTACGACGTGGAGACCGGACGCGAGATCCGCGGCGCTACAGCGGTCTCCTGGTCTCACACCGCGGAGACGGAGGTCGCGCAGGCGGCGCTGCAACTGGCGATGCCTCACATGCAGGCCACCTGCGACGCCCACTTCGTCTGCGCCGACCCCAACGACCCGCGCGGCCTCTTCAAGCGCGTCAAGCGTATCGAGTTCGAGGACGGCTCGGTTTTCGAGCCTGGCTAAAATCAAGCAGGATTCAAGATGAAGGGCCGCCACGGCGGTAAGCGTTCCGGTGCGGGCAGGCCCGCAGGCCGGAAAAATGCCGCAACGCTGGAGCAGCGAGGGACCATCCAGGAGATCGCCCGCGACTACACTGACCTCGCGATCAGGACCCTCGCCGAGGTGGCTGCGAAGAGCGAGAACGACTCGGCCCGGGTCGCCGCCGCCAACCACATCCTCGACCGCGGGTACGGCAAGGCCACCCAGGCCCATCGCCACGCCGGCCCCAACGGCGGCCCCATCCCCATCGTCGACTTGACCAGAGCCACGGATGACCAGCTCGACGCGATCGAGGCCATCTTCGGCCCGCTTGCCGCCGCCGGCGGTGATGATGGCGGCGATCCGGGCGGAGAGGGCGAGGCGAGCGGCTGAGCGCGAGCGGCAGGCGCTGGCGCAAGATGCCGAGCGGATCCGGGGTCGGTGCCAGACCCTGGCGGGGTTCGTGCGGGAGGCGTGGCATGTGCTCGAGCCCGGCCAGCCCTACCTGCACGGCTGGCACATCGACGCCGTCTGCGCCCACCTTGAGGCGATCACCGGCGGGCGCCTGACCCGACTGCTGATCAACATCCCGCCCGGCACGATGAAGTCGCTCATCGCGTCGGTGTTCTGGCCGGCTTGGGAGTGGGGACCGGTCGGCCGGCCGTCTCTGCGCTACCTGACCACCTCCTATTCCGAGAACTACGCCAAGCGCGACAGTCGCCGCATGCGCGACCTCGTCACCTCGGATTGGTACCGAGCCCTGTGGCCCGAGGTGGTGCTGAGTCGGGCCGGCGAGATTTCGTTCGAGAACACCCGCCGCGGCGCCCGCGAGGGCATGCCATTCCAGAGCCTCACCGGCGGCCGCGGCGATCGGGTCATCATCGATGATCCGCATTCGACCGAGACCGCAGAGTCGGATGCCGAGCGCGAGCGCACCACGCGCATCTTCCGTGAATCTGTGCCGACCCGCCTCAATGATCCGGTCTCCTCGGCGATCGTCGTCATCATGCAGCGCCTGCACGAGAAGGACATCTCCGGCCAGATCCTGTCGCTCGCCCTCGGCTACGAGCACCTGATGCTACCGATGGAGTTCGAGCCGGAGCGGGCCTGCCGGACCAGCATCGGGTTCGCCGACCCACGCCAAGCCGAAGGTGACCTGCTGTTCCCCGAGCGGTTCCCGCGATCCACCGTCGAGCGCGACAAGCGCCCGATGGGCTCCTACGCAGTGGCGGGCCAGTTCCAGCAGCGTCCCGGCCCGCGGCACGGCAACATCTTCCAGCGACACTGGTTCGAGGGCCGCATCATCGCGGCCGCGCCGGCCGGCACCCGGTGGGTTCGACACTGGGACCTTGCGGCGACCAAGAAGACGACCGCCGCCCGCACGGCCGGCGTGAAGCTCGGGCGGACCCCGGATGGGCGCTACGTCGTCGGCCACGTCGTCACCGAGCAGCAGGAAGGCGACGCGGTGCGCCGGCTGATCAAGGCGATCGCTGAGACGGACGGTCGGCAGGTCGAGATCAGCCTGCCGCAGGATCCCGGCCAAGCCGGCAAGGTGCAGAAGTCGGACCTGATCGCGCTGCTCGCCGGGTTCACGGCGCGAGCTGAGCCCGAGACGGGCGACAAGGTGGACCGGGCCAGGCCGTTCGCCGCGCAGTGCGAGGCCGGCAACGTCTCGCTGATCGCCGGGCCTTGGAACGAAGCCTACGTCGACGAGCTCGCCGCCTTCCCGACCGGCAAGTTCAAGGACCAGGTCGACGCCTCGAGCGGAGCGTTCGGGCGGCTGTTGCAGCGATCGGGCGGGGGCGCGGCCTTCGGCTCCTACGGCAGGTGACGATGGCCGAAAACCAGAAGCTCGGGCCGGACGCCACGTCGTCCGAATACGAGGCCATGCGCCCGTTGTGGCGGATGGTCGACGCGATCAACGGCGGCGCCCCCGCCATGCGGGCCGCCGGCACCGAGTACCTGCCGAAGTTCGCCGACGAGGGCGAGCAGGACTACAAGCACCGGGTCGCGGCAGCCCCCTTCACGAACCTCTACAGCGACATCAGCCGCAGCCTCGCCGCCAAGCCCTTCGCCCGCGAGGTGAAGCTGGGAGGCGCGCCCCCGGACGACGTCGAGCAGCTGTGCGAGGACATCGACGGCGAGGGCAACAACCTCCACGTCTTCGCCGAGAACGTCTTCGCGCTCGGCATCGACAAGGCCTGGTCCTGGATCTTCGTCGACCACACCAAGGTGCCGCCGGCGGAGAACGGCCGGGCTCGCACGGTCGCCGAGGAGCGCGAGGCCGGGGCCCGACCGCTCTGGGTCCACATCCCCGCCGACCGGATGAAAGCGGCCTACAAGGTGCGCGACGGCGTGCGCGACGTGTGGGTGCACGCCCGCATCGACGAGACCTGCATCGAGCAGGACGGTTACGGCGAGCGCACGGTTGAGCGGATCCGCATCCTCGACCGTCCGGCGCTCAAGGGCCTGGGCGGGCAGGTCACCTTCGGTCCGGCCACCTATCGGGTCGAGGAGAAGAAGACGCTCTCCGACGGCCGGCAGGTCTGGGAGGTCGTCGAGGGCCCGGCGCCGCTCACCATCGGGGTCATCCCGCTTGTCCGTTTCCAGCCCGACAAGCGCAAGCCCCCGCTGCGCGATCTCGCATGGATGCAGGTCGAGGGCTTCCAGCAGGAAGCCAACCTCAAGCACACGAAGGAGATGACCTGCTTCCCGATGCTGGCGGGTCAGGGCGTCCGGCAGCCGATGGGCGAGGACGATAAGCCGATGCGGGTGCCGGTCGGCCCTCGCTCGGTGCTGTTCAGTGAGCCCGACGCGAGCGGCAACCACGGAACTTGGGAATTCCTGGAGCCCGGCGCCGAGTCGATCAAGACCTTGATGCAGGGCCTCGACGATCACTGGACCAACATGCGCGACCTGGGGATGCAGCCGCTCACCAAGTCGAACATCACGATCATCACCAGCGCCAACGTCTCGAAGAAGGCCAACAGCGCGCTCCAGGCCTGGACGATCCAGCTAAAAGACGCGCTCGAGCAGGCCTTCGTGTTCACCGCGATGTGGCTCGGCGACGAGAGCAAGGCGGTCGAGGTCGACATCCACGACGACTTCAGCGTGGACCTCGAAGCGGGCGCCGAGCTCGCATCGGTGCTAAACGCCGAGAAGCAGCGGATCATCTCGAAGCGCACCGCCGGCGAGGAGATGCAGCGCCGCGGCGTGCTCTCGGCGAACTGGCACCCCGAGCGCGAGCAGGAGCAGCTGGCCGACGAGGGGGCCGATCCCAACGGCGGTGGTGAGGATGACGACGCGATCGACCCGCGCACCGGCCGGCCCATTGGCGGCGGTGATGAGGGCGTGACGCCCGCCGACATGGCCTCGCTGTTCGACCCGTCCGTGATGGGAGCGCCGCTATGAGCCGGCATCACAGCGCCGCGGCGCGCCAGCACGAGGACGCGCCCCGGTCGGCCCTGAGCCGGCGACCGTTTGACGAGACCAAGGTTCGTCGCGGCTTCCACGGTCGCTTCGGCGAGAAGCCCGACCTCGACGGCGAGGTGAAGGTCGCTGGCATCAACCGGAACGACGTCATCGACAGCCTGTCCGAGACCTCCGACAAGCTGCATGGCCGCAGGCTCGGCGACATCCTGGACGCGGCCGACGACGAAGAGGCGGTGCTGCGCAATCTCGTCGCCCGGCATAAGCGCGGCGAGATCCAGTTCAGGGAGGGCGGTGGCAAGGGCGAGGCGGTCGACCTGCCGGGGTACCTGGGCAAGCCCTACCAGCCGGGCACGGAGGAGATCTTCCATCAGGGCGACATGGACGACGACGCCTTCGAGGACCTGCTGGAGCGCCAATCTGGCAAGATTGGCTCCTCGCAGATCGTGATGCAGGCGCAGCTACACTTTACCCGCTCGGGCAAGCTCGACGTCGACTCCTTGATCGACGATCTCTCCCTCTCGATGCACGGCCACCGCAATCAGCCGGTGTTCATGCGGGGCGAGCTCGGGGAGATCGAGCAGACCGCGGTGCGGGACGCCATCACCGCTCACGTCGAAGCCAATGCCCGGTACTTCGACAAGGCGGATCAGGGCGCGACCTACCTCATCAGCCTGCAGCGGCCCGATGATGCGCCGTACTGGAAGGCTCGGGCCAGCGCCGAGACCGCCTTCCGCCGCCAGGGCCTGTCCGAGCGCGACATCGAGCGCGAGATGGACGGCTCGGCCGAGGAGGCTCGCGACAAGGTCCGCGCGGAGGCCGCGGCGGCGGCGCGCAACAAGACCTACGGCGGCACCAACGACGCCCTCAAGGCGCGCTTTCCCGCCGAGTTCGCGGCGATGGAGCACCTGCAGAACCGGGAGCTGTTCATCGCCCGGTCCAAGCTGCTGAAGCGGTACCAGACCGAGACCGGCGAAGAGCTGCCGTACATGTGATTTCGCGGCGCGCCGACGCCCGAATGCCGCCCGGCCCGGGCCGGCGGCCCCATCGGCATAGGCCCGAGCGCGGATGCGCGGAGGCGATCGCGGCGGATGCCGCACGGAGACCTCGTCATGAAGATGACCGTCGCGGATCGCATCCGCTACGAGCGCACGTTCACGCTCGCCGAGCGCTGGGAGCGCGCGAAGGAGAAGATGGCCCAGTTCGTGGCCTGGCATCTCCTGCCGCAGCGCGTCCGCATGTGGGTCATCATCCGCCGGCACGCCGAGGTGACCCGGGGCGACCAGCATCCGGACGCCGTGTCGGCCTTCGACCTGACGAAGGGCATGCGGTGATGCGTGTCCTTATCGAGGCCGGCCCCGGCCAGGCGGGCAAGATCATGGCCGCGCGGGCCAAGGATGCGCTCCTGGCCGTCGGGGTCGAGCACGTCGAGATCGTTCGACGCAGCGGACCCCGGGAGGAAGGATCAACTACCGTCGCATCATCGCGGAGCGGCCCGCCGCTGCCGATGTTCGGCAGTCCCATCGGCCCCTGGCGACTGTGGTTCGCGTGGCGCCCGGTGCAGTCCTTCGACGGTGCGTGGATGTGGCTGCGCAGGGTCGACCGGCGGCGCATCCAGAAGCACGATTACCTGACCGGCGGTGAGCCGCTGGAGCAGTGGTGGCAGTACGCCCCGTTCGATGACATCGCGGCGGCCTGCCGCGAGCAGCTTCGTCAAGAGGGCCGTCTGGCGTGAGCGAGCGCGAGTTCTGGCACTTCGTCTGGCTCTGCGTGCGCCTATCCTTCGTCGGCATGCCTTGGTGGCAGGCGGTGCCCGCCGCCTGGGGCGCTCAGCTTCTGATCCGGCGCCGTTACCTGGCGCTCTGAACAATCCCGGCGGCTCACCAGCCGCCGCATACGGCCGTGTGCCTGGATGGGCCGCGGCGCCCGGGCCGGATGGCCCCACACGCGGGCGGATGCCCCGAGGACCCCATGAAGCTCAAGACCACCGAGATCAACGGCGCCACCTATGCCGTCGTCCAGGACGGCAAGCCCGTCTACGAGCAGGACGGCAAGGACGTCCCCTTCGACGCCGTCCACACTGTCGGCACGATCACGCGGCTGAACGGCGAGGCCAAGGGCCACCGCGAGGCGCGCGAGGCGGCCGAGGGTCGGCTGAAGGCCTTCGAGGGTATCCAGGACCCGGCCAAGGCGCTCGAGGCGATCCAGACCGTCTCGAACCTGAACGCGGGGCAGCTGAAGACCGCCGAGCAGGTCGACGAGATCCGCCGCGAGGCCAAGCGCGCCGCCGAGCAGCAGGTCGCCGACGCCGCCCGGGCCTCGGGCGAGAAGATCCAGCACCTCACGAAGGAGCTCGACGGCCTGACCCAGACCTATCACGGCGAGAAGATCGGCGGCGCGTTCGGCCGGTCCAAGTTCGTGCAGGAGAAGGTCGCTGCACCAATGGACCTGCTGATGAGCCACTTCGGCCGGCACTTCAAGGTCGAGGACGGCAAGGTCATCGGCGTGAACGCGGCCGGCGGGACCATCCACAGCGTCGCCCGCCCGGGCGAGGTCGCAGACTTCGACGAGGCACTGTCGATCCTCGTCGACGGCTATGCCCACAAGGACATGATCCTGAAGGGCACCAACCATTCCGGCTCCGGCGCGCGCTCCCCCCAGGGCCAGCCCGGCGGCGGCAAGACCATGACGCAGGCGGCGTTCCAGGCCCTCAGCCCGATGGCCCAGGCCCAGCTGATGACCGGCGCGAACCCGCCCGTCCTGGTCGACTGAGCGCGCTCGCCGCGCTCACCCCGCCTGCCGGCCGTGGATGCGGCCGCCCGGGCGGATCACTCTCTAGTCTATCGGCCGATGCCTTGGATGAGGCGCGGCGCTTCGGGCTGGATAGCCCAACCCCAAACGTCGAACCTCCCCAAGGAAGGAAGTCATGGCCAACACCCTCGGCAAGCTGATTGCCCCGATCTACCAGAACCTCTCGGTGGTCAGCCGCGGATTCGTCGGCTTCATCCCGGGCGTGACCCGCGACAACGGCGGGTTCGGCCGCGCGGCGCTCGGCCAGACCGTCACCGCGTTCACGGTGCCGCAGAACGGCCTCGTGGACATCGTCCCCAGCAACATCCCGCCCAACGACGGCGACCAGGTGCTCGGCTCCTTCGACATCACGATGACGAAGGCCAAGATGTACCCGATCAAGTGGAACGGCGAGGAAGTTCCGATTTTCGCGAGTTCTGAGAATAACTTAGCCCCCGCTTGGGGGCTTTTTTAGTGCCTGGATGCCGTCAACGATGGGTATCAAGGAATTCAAAGACTTACGACTGACTTACACCGCCTCGCGGCGCGTCCGTTGCGCACGAGTTGCGCATGGAGGGGAGCCATGACCACTACTGCCGAGCCCGATGATGACCTGCTGTACGGGGTGCCGGCCATCGCCGGCGCCTTCGGGTGGAAGGTGCGTCAGGTGCACCACCTGAAGGACGCGCACGGCCTCCCCACGTTCAAGATCGGACGAACCGTCTGCGCTCGGCGGACGGAGGTGCGCCGCTGGATCACGGCGCAAGCAGCGGCAGGCCGAGAGGCTGGGGCCGCCCGTGCCTGACCGCCCCGCCGCCATCGCCGACGCGATGCTCCACGATCCGACGCTGCAGGCCTTCAGCGGCCACGACCTCGACGCCGCTATCCGCCGCCGGTGGCCCGGCGCAACGGACGGCGAGATGGTGCAGGCCGGGATGCTCGCCGGTCGCGCTCACGCCGAGGCTGCCGACGCACTCACCCGGGCCGCCAGAACGGCCAGGGACGGCCGATAACCGGCGCGCACGCCCTCGTCACGCCCAACCCTCGAACCGCCGCCAGCGGGCCGCCGCGCCCGGCCGCGGCCCCATGCCCGGAGGAGCCCCATGGAAGAAACCCGCATCGCGACGATCCCGAAGAACCAGCGCGAGCAGATCGCCGTCCGGCTGGCCGACATGCACGGCCGGGTGATGGCCGACGTGCGCGTGTTCGCGACTAACCGCGACGGCGACGTGGTGCCGACCGCGAAGGGCGTCGCGATCCGCCCGGACCTGCTGCCGGCCGTCATCGTGGCGCTCCAGCAGGCCCAGGCGCTCGCGGTCGAGCGGGGGTTGATCGAGGGAGGTGCCGATGACGGCCCCGATCGCGCCGGCTGACCGCTACGGGCCGTGGGCCGACAACCTGTCGCCGGCCGAGCGGCGGGCCCGGCTGCGGTGCCTGCGCGGCCTGGTGCATGTGCTCTGCGGGCCGCGCGGCCAGGACCTCGCCGAGCTGCTGGACCGGGCCGAGTTCGACGGCGGGGCGCTGCGCGAATCGGTCGACGCGCTCGCGAGGTTGGAGCCGGTCGATAGGCGGCGGGTGCTCGCTACCTACGCCCGGCTCCATATCTCAAAATCTATTTGACTTCGTTACTAAAAGAGCGCGAGCGACTGTCTTCGATTATAATGACCTTTTCTACATTGACGGTAGCATTAAGGGCCGCTTTAGTTTTTGATACAATATCGCTGTATGATTTATTAGCATCTTCGATATTTTCAAATGACTTGTGAAGTGTTGTGTTCGGAAGTTTATTAAATTTTCCGTCTGCCAACTTGATCCACTTACTCCAACCAAGTGCTTCAGCTTGCCGCAAAAACTCAGGGTGTGGATCAGGTTTGGTTTTTTCGAGATCGTAACTGAGAATGAAACGGGTCATGCGACAAATTCCTCGGTCGCGGGAGTAAGGCACGATTGCAGCACCATAGATGGTGGCCGCGCTTCAAAGTGCAAGCACTGAATATCGGGTGCCATCCGAAGTCATTCTTGACGCGAAATAGCAGCAAATAAGAAGCCGACTTGTGCAGCAGCATCAAGGACTTGTCATGATTGACCATGACGGCGAGGTCGCTCACGGCTCGCCCGGACCGGCGCGCGAATTTCTTGCAAGGACCGCCGCCGCGGCTCGGGTGCAAGCCTCGCTCGTCGAGACCTATGCCGAGATCGGGGACGACGTGGGCTTGCTCTACGCCTCGAGGTGCATGGCCGCCTACCTGCGCGCCACGGTCGCCGGCATCGAGGAGCTGGAGCGCACGCGCGCGGCGCTCATGCTCCACCGGACCGCCGAGGCGATCGGGCCGCCCGCCGAGCGGTCACAGGAGGATCGCCGATGACGGGCCGGGACATCCTGTACCTGGCGAGCCGCCAGCCGCGCGCCGCCCGGAAGATCCGCTTCCAGATCGTCGAGTTCGGGAGAACGGCCATGACGCAGGGCCAGAGGCACATCGTCCGCGGAATGATCCCGAGCGAGGCGCTGGTGACCATCTACGGGGCGCCCAAGTCGGGGAAGTCGTTCTTCACCTTCGATCTGACGATGCATGTCGCCCTTGGCTGGGCCTACCGGGGCCGGCGGGTGCGGCAGGGCGCGGTCGTCTACTGCGCGCTTGAGGGCGTCGCCGGCTTCTCGGCCCGGGTGGAGGCCTTCCGGCAGGAGCGCATCGCCGAGGACCACGGCCCGGTGCCGTTCTACCTGATGACGACACCGCTCGTGCTCGTGAACGACGTGGCCGACTTCATCGCCTCGGTGCAGGCGCAGTTGCCGGACGGAGGCGGCCCCGCCGTCGTCGTCATCGACACGCTGAATCGGGCCTACACCGGCAGCGAGAACGACGACGAGGACATGAATCGCTTCATCCGCGCCGCCGCCCAGGTGCAGGCCGCGCTACGGTGCACGGTGCTCGTCGTGCACCACAGCGGCGTCGCCGGCGATCGGCCGCGTGGGCATAGCTCGCTCGGCGGCGCGGTTGATGCCCTGCTCTCGGTGAAGAAGTCGGCCGAAGGTGTGGTCACGGTCACGACGGAGTGGATGAAGGACGGCGCCGAGGGCGAGGCGGTCGCGAGCCGTCTGCGTGTGGTCGAGGTCGGGCGGGACGACGAGGGCGATGCTATCACCTCCTGCGTGGTCGACGAGATCGAGGGGGCGGCGCCCTCGCGGCAAGCCCCGGCCCGGCGGCTGTCCGATCGCAACCGGCTGGCGTTGGCAGCCCTCGCCGAATGCCTGCTCAACCACGGGCGCGAGCCGCCGCCGGCACTCGGCTTGCCCAGCGGCCTAAAGGCCGCGCCGGTCGAGCGGTGGCGGGAGGAGCTTCACGCCCGGGGCGTCATCGAGGCGGAGGACACGAACCCCCGAGCCACCTTCAAGCGCCTGCGCGAGGCGCTGACAGCCCGCTCCCTCATCGCCGAGAGAGACGGTCTCGTCTGGTCCGCAGGCACCCCGTAGCAGGGCGTAGCAAGTAGCCCCTCTTTAAGAGAGGGGGCTACGCTACGCTACAGTGCTACGCGTAGCGGTCGCTACGGAGTTGCTACGGTTTTGCTACGCTACGGGGGTGTACCAGATCCCGGCCATGGTCATCGCCCTGTCCCAAAGCCCGCGCGACGGACCCCGGACGAATTCGGCTGCCCCATCATGGTCTTACGCCCCTTGCATACCTCATGGCGCCGTGTTCTTATGGCCGTGCTGTAGCAACGCCATACGGTCGCCCCCATGAAAGTCTTCGGCTACATCCGCGTCAGCACCTCGGAGCAGGCCTCGAACGGCGAGAGCCTGGAGACGCAGCGACGCCAGGTGGAGGCGTGGGCGACGCTGAAGGGCTGGACGGTGGCGGCCATTCACGTCGAGGCCGGCGTGTCGGGCTCCGTCCCCCTCGCCGAGCGGCCGGAGGGCGCCCGCCTCGTCGGCAGGCTCGCCCGCGGCGACGTGGTGATCACCCCGAAGCTGGACCGGATGTTCCGCTCGGCCGCTGACGCCCTCGGCACCCTCGAAGAGATGAAGGCGCTGGGCGTGGCGCTGCACATGATCGACCTGGGCGGCGACGTGTGCGGCAACGGCATCTCGAAGCTGGTCTTCACCATCCTGTCGGCCGTCGCCGAGAGCGAGCGCGACCGGATCCGGGAGCGCATCCGGGACGTGAAGCGGCATCTGGCGGCGCAGGGCGTCTACAACGGCGGCAAGCGGCCCTTCGGGTGGAACGTGGTCGACGGCCGGCTCGTGGCGAACGAGGAAGAGCAGGCGGTGATCCGCGAGATGCAGCGGATGCGGGCCGAGAACCAGTCTTACGGCGCCATCGGCCGGGCCGTGGGCAAGGACATGAAGACGGTGGCCCGCATCCTCGACCGCGTCGCTTCTTGACCGCGATAGGTTTTCGCACCACCTTTGACGTGCCTGAGCCCTGGATGGGGACAGGTGCACGGGCTGGATGGCTCACAAGCTGGCAACGACTGCCGCTGGAGTCCTCCGCATGCCGTCGACCTACGACACCCTTCGCGCTGCCGACCCGGCCGCCACCCAACGCCTCGTCGAGGTGACGGGCACCATCTTCGCCGGCCAGCCGGCCGAGCGCGCCGAGTGGTGCCTGCGGATCGGCCTCCCCATCGCCGAGTTCGACCGGATCACCCGCGAGCACCGCGTCGGCATCGACCGCGGCACCAACCCCCCGCACACCCGGCAGATCTGACCCATGCCGGACGCCAAGACCCCGCGCGAGCGCCGCAGCCAGATCGCCCGGCACCCGGACCGGCTCGCCATCGAGCTATCCCGGATCGCCGGCGTCAGCCTCGACCGGATCGCGGCGAAGTACGGCGTGCACCGGGACGCCATCGCCCGGCACATGGCGAGCCTGCCGGACGACTACAAAGCCGCGCTCGCCGCCGACGTGCCGCTCGAGGAACTGGCCGCCCGCGCGGCGAAGGAGGGCGGCTCGCTCCTCGACCACTTCGGCATCATCCGCATGACGGTGATGCAGCAGCTACTGGCCGCCGCCGCCTGCAACGACCGGCACGCCACCGCCAACCTCGCCCGGGCCGCCACGGACGTGTCCCGGGAGATCGGCCGGCTCACCGGTGACATCCTGAACACGCCCACGGTCACCAACATCACGAACCAGGCGGTCATCTTCATGGGCTCGCCCTTCATGGCGAACCTCGAAGCGATGCTCATCCGCCGGCTCGCGCCCCACCCGGCAGCCCTGCGCGACGTGATGGAGGGGCTGGCCGAGCTTCAGGGCGACACGCCGGACGGCCCCGATTCACCGCCCCCGGTAGCCCCGCCGAGGCTCATCGATGCCCGCGCGTGACGCCGCCCTCTTCGCCCGGCTGAGCGAGACGCTCGGCGGCTCCTGGCGGCTGAAGGCCCGCCCCGAACAGCTGGCGCCGGACGGCGACTGGTTTGGGTGGCTCATCCTCGCTGGCCGCGGCTGGGGCAAGACCCGCACCGGCGCCGAGTGGGTGCAGGAGCAGGTGCAGCAGCGCCGCGCCGGCCGCATCGCCCTGGTGGCCGCGACCGCGGCCGACGCCCGCGACGTGATCGTGGAGGGACCCTCCGGGCTCCTGGCGATCGCCCCGAAGCACATGCGGCCGGAATACGAGCCGTCGAAGCGCCGGCTGACCTGGCCGAACGGCGCGGTAGCCTCGACCTACTCGGCCGACGAGCCGGAGCGCCTGCGCGGCCCGGAGCACGACAGCGCGTGGTGTGACGAGCTCGGCGCGTGGCGCTACCCGGAGGCCTGGGACATGCTGATGTTCGGCCTGCGGCTCGGCCGGCCCCGGTGCGTCGTCACCACCACCCCGAAGCCGGTGCGGCTCATCCGCGATCTGCTCGCCCGGTCGGATGTGCGGATCACCCGCGGCCGGACGATGGACAACGCGGCGAACCTCGCCCCGAGCTTCATCGACGCGATCCAGAAGCGGTACGGCGGCACCCGGCTCGGCCGGCAGGAGATCGACGGCGAGTTGCTGCAGGACGTGCCCGGCGCCCTGTGGCAGCGTGAATGGATCGACCAGGACCGGGTGACGGCCGCGCCGGAGGACCTGCGCCGCATCGTGGTCGCGATCGACCCGGCGGTGACGAACACGGAGAACTCGGACGAGACGGGCATCATCGTCGCCGGCCTCGATGCGGCGGGCCACGTCTACGTCCTCGACGACCTGACGGCGCGGCTCGGCCCCCTGGATTGGGCCCGGCTGGCGGTGGCGGCCTATCGGCGGCACCAGGCCGACCGGATCGTGGCGGAGGTCAACAACGGCGGCGAGCTGGTGAGCGCGACGGTGCGGATGGTGGATGCCGCCGTGCCGTTCCGTGAGGTCCGGGCGAGCCGCGGCAAGGCGGTGCGCGCCGAGCCGGTCTCCGCCCTCTACGAACAGCACAAGGTGCACCACGTCGGCAGCTTCACAGCGCTCGAAGACCAGATGTGCGCCTTCACGGCGGACTTCAATCGCTCGACGGCCGGCTACTCGCCCGACCGGGTCGACGCCCTGGTGTGGGCCATCACCGAACTCGCGGTGGTGAACCAGGGCGGAGGCTCAGCGGCGTTCGGCAGCTACGGGACCAGCAGCGAGCTGGACCGCGGCCCGGCGCCGGACTGGATCCGGGACGGCTGGACCTATCCGCACCGCGACGAGCGGTGGTTCCGCGACATCCGGCTCGGCCTCGTCGACGAGGTGCGCGCCCGCTCCGCCGGCTGGATCGGCGCCCCCGAGACGGACCCCGGATGGTTCCGCGACGGCTTCAAGTATCCGCGCAACGACACCCGGTATCGGATCGACATTCTTCAAGGCCTCTACACAGAGGACGAGGCTCGACGCAACGGCTGGATTACGTGGTGAGGGACATGCACGAACATTTGAAAGACCAGATGCTCAACCGTATTCGCCAGGACCAACCCTATACCGACAGCCTGAAACGGCTGATCGAGACGACGGGCGACATGTCCGCGCAGTTCCATGCGATGGCGACGAAGCTCGGTCGCAATCCGGACCTGACGCCGGTGGGGCAGCGGGCCGAGCTGTCGAAGTACCTGAAGGGCGACTTCGCCCCGCGGTTCGCCGCGGTCACCCGGCCGCTCCGGAAGGCGCAGGGCTACGCCAAGGCGCAGCGCGCCGGGTTCAAGCCGCCCCCGATCGACCGCACGGACCCGATCGGCGAGATGCGGCGCCAGGAGATGCGCTCCTACCTCCGCAGCCTGCCGCCCGGCGAGCGCACCGCGGCGGCCTACGCCCTCGCCGAGGACCCGGAGGGCGCTTCCGCCATCATCGATGCGCCGGCCCTGCTCTCCGGCATCCTGCCGCATCAGCAGAACGAGATCCGCGAGCGCCACGAGGCGGCGGAGATCGAGCGCAAGCACGGCCCGGCGCTCGCCGCCCTGGAGGCGCAGGAGGAGGACTACGAGTGGGCCTCCGCCCTCGCGACGGTGGTGCGGAACGAGATGCAGGAGGCGAGCGGGATGACCCGTGACGCCTTCGAAGACTTCATGCAGGTCATCGAAGCCGACGCGGACAAGTAGGAGTATAGACTATGGCTGACTTGGCAACACTTGGTATTGCGATCGATAGTCGGCCAGTCGCTCAGGCTATCACCGAGCTTTCGCGCTTCACCCAATCTTCGGCGAAAGCGGAGACCGCCGCCGAGCAACTATCCAAGTCGCTCGCCGACGTGGGCGCGGCGGCGACCAAGAGCAACACCGCGATAGCGGCGGGCGCGTCAGCCAACTCGCTCGCCGCCAGCCTCCAGCAGGTCAGCCGCGCCGCTGACGATACGGGCAAGTCGCTCGACCGGCAGCGCGACGCGCTCGGCCGGTTCGTTTCAGCCCGCTCCGGCGCGACGCGCGCGGCGGCGGAGGGCTCGGCCGCCGAGGTCTTGCAACAGCGCTCTCTCGGTGGCGTTACTGGCGCCCTGGAGCAGTCGCTTGCGGCGCATGTCAGGGCGGAGGCGGCGGCGGGCAAGTGGAACAAGACGGTCACGGAAACAGCAAACACGACCCGGCTCGCTGCCTATCAGGTGCAAAACCTCCGTTCGCAGTTCGTTGATGTCGGCGTGTCTTTGCAGGGCGGGATGAACCCGTTGACTGTACTGCTCCAACAGGGCCCCCAGATCGCGCAGGTTTTCGGTCCCGGGACAGGGCTGCGCGGGATCATCGGCGGCATCGTGACGGAGGCGCAGGCGCTGGTGCCGCTGTCGGTCGGCATCGCCGGCGGCATCCTCGGCGGCGTCGGCGCGGTCGCGCGCGGCTACCTGGCGTGGGACGCCGCTCAGAAGCAGGTGGCGGTGGGAATCACCGGCCTCGGCCGGCAGAGCGGCATCGCGGCCGGCGAGATCGAGCAGATTGCCCGGTCAAGCACCCTGGCGACCGACAGCGCTGCCCGGTATGCGACCGCCTTCGCCTCGACCGGCAACGCCAGTCGCGACACGCTCGCGGACGCGCTCAAGTTCACGCGCGACTTCTCGACGACGTTCGGCACAAGCTTCGACGAGGCCGCGAAGATACAGACGGAGTTCTTCAGCGACACTTCGACGGCATACGACAAATACGCCGCCCGTCTTGGCGCCTACAACGCCACCACCAGCCGCCTCATCAGCGATTTGCAGAAGCAGGGCAAGGGCACGGATGCGGTCCGGGTCGCCTTCGAGCAGATCAACCCGGCGCTCGCGCGGTACAACGATCTTGCGAGCTACAGCACCAAGGCGACGACGTTCCTTAGCGACGCATGGGGCAACCTGTGGTCCAATGTGAACCGCGGCGCTGCGGTGGTGATGAACGATTCGCGGCTGACGACGACGCCGCAGCAGATCTCAGCGGCGGCCGAACAGGGCGAGCTTGCGCGGCGGCGGGCCGATGCCGAGCGCGCGAGCGCGGTCATCATCGAGCGGTCGCGGCAGAATCAGCTGCTCAACGTCAACCCCGTCGAGCGCGACGTTCTCACGAGCCAGGAGCGGGCTGGGGTGAAGGTCGTCACTCCGACGATCGACGAGCGATTCAGCAACGCCTTCGGCGCCGCCTCGATGGCGCCAACCGGGTCGTTCGGCGGCTTCCCGTCGACCTACGGCCAGTACGAGAAGCGGATGCGGGACGCCATGATCCCGACGCCGGAGGAGTCCCGCAATCAGGTCCGCCGCGTGACGGAGGACACCAACAACATCGCCCAGGCGCGCAGCCTTACGGACACGCTGCAGCAGGCGACGCGGACGCAGGCGGCGCAGGCGCAGGCCCTCGGCAAGACGGCAGGCGAGGCGGAGCGCCTGACGACCCGGGCCGGGCTCCTGAACCGGGCGACGAGCGACGGCATCCCGCTGAGCGAGGCCAACCGGCGGCGGATCGACGAGGTATCGGACGCGATCGGCCGGCAGACGCAGGCCTACGCGGACGCGGCGCTGAAACGGGATATTCTGTTCCAGCGAGACCAACTCTCGCGCACGCCGACCGAACAACTTGTCGCCGCGCAGGTCCGGCAGGTCTACGGCGACAACCTCAGCGATCCTCGCGCACGATCGGCGGCGGATGAGCTTCGGTTCAACGCGAGCATCCGCGACACGCAGATGGCGCTGAGCGGGCTCGCCTCCATGGGGAACAGCCTCATCGACCCGCTCGTGGACCATACCCGGTCTTGGTCGGACGCCTTCCTCGACCTGTCGAAAAGCATCTCGCGGGCCGCGTTGCAGGCCGCCCTTTTCGGCCAAGGCCCGTTCGCCGCCTTCATGGGCACGCAAGGCCAGGGCGCGGGCCCCGGCGGCCTGTTCTCGAGTCTGGTGGGGGCCATCAAGGGCGGCGGGGCCAGCGCCTACGGCTCGGCGGATTACTTCAAGGCAGCATCGGCCGCTGCGCCGGGCGCCTACGGGCCCGGCTTCGCCGATGGCGGCTACACGGGGCACGGCGGCCGGTACGAGCCGGCTGGCGTGGTTCACCGGGGCGAGTACGTGTTCGATGCCCCGACCGTCTCGCGGGTGGGTGTCGATGCTCTCGCCGGCCTGCATGGTCACTTGAAGGGCTACGCGGACGGCGGCTACGTCGGGCCCGCGAGCTACCCGATGCCAGCGCGATCGGCTCCGGCGCCCTCCGGCGCCGCCGGCCCGCCCAACATCACCTTCGTCACCCCGCCGGGCACGAACCTCGAGGCGGACGGCCCGCCGCAGCGCCGGGCAAACGGCTCGTATGAGCAAGTCCTGCGGACGGTGGAGTCGGGGCTCGCCGGCCGCGCCAGGAACGGCCGTGGGCCCTTCGCCGGAACGGCCGGCGGCGCCTGGGCGAGGTCAGGCTGATGGACGGGCGCCACGCCCTTGCCCAGCGAGAGGGCATCGCCTGCGGCCGGGCCTACGCCGACACCTGCGCCGCCCGGGTATACGGCGGCCAGGTGCCCACCGAGGCCGAGGAAGATGCCTTGGTGCGTGAGCTCGGCGAGATGAACGCCCGGGCTCGCGCCGAGCTGGCAGCCGGCGGCATTCCTCCGGCCGAAATCACGACCTGGAGCGCCGGTGTGCTCGTGGGGTTCGTCGGGCGGCTGCGGGAGATCATGGCGCAGCTGCGCGCGGCAAACGACGCCCGTTAGTCCCGCCGGTGATCCTTCAGCAGCCGAATCACCCGGTCGAGCCGGCTGACGATCGCGGCGGCGGACAGCAGGACCGCGGCCAGGATCAGGCAGCCGGTCACCAGCGTGTCGCCGAAGTGCGAGGACGGCCCTTGCGTGCCGATGGCGAAGATGGCGAGGGCCAGGAGGCCGAGGGCCGCGAGAGCGTAGCGCATTCCGCTACTTGCCGCTCTCGCGCTGGATAATTTTGGCGATTGCCGGGCTGTCGACAATTCTCAGCAGTCGCTCAAGCCTGCTGGAGTTGGTCCACCAGAACACAATGAGGATCGCGCTAAGCATCGTTGCGGCCATGCCCAGCAAAATCCGCGTGCTGCTCACCATTCCGCTGAGCTTGCTGTAAGAATCTGCGTGTGACTCGACCTTGGGCTCGATACGGTTGACAGTGGCAGAGGTCAACGTGGATGACGAATGCATTTGGTCGAGCTTGTCGGAGAGCCTGTCCAAACGACGGTATAGCTCGTCGAACTTACGGTTTGTCTCAAGCGAGCGCTCGGCTTGGCGCCCCTGCTCCTGCTGAATTTCGCTGAGCGTTGTTGCGATGAAATTCTCAAGCGGGCGCTGCGCCGCGAACGCCTCAGGAGTGGAGGATGGGCGCGAGTTCTCAGGCGTTGTGGCGTCCCGCCTGTCACGGTCAGCCATGCTGATCCTCGAGTTTGATCTTCATCCACTCCCACAGGTCGCGATCGTGCCGACCCCAATAGTTCGCGATCAAGACAACGATAGCGAGCATATTGGGCGCATTTTCTTCGCCGATACCCAAGGACTTGGCGACCTGCATCACCGTCATGCCATGCGCAGAAACGATCCACTGACCGCGCTCAAGCCTATAGTTCTCGTTCGCATATTTCTCGTTCACCGCTTGTTCGATAAGCGGCGCCGATGAAATTGTAGCGGCGACAAGGAAGAGGCTCATACTGTCGAGGTCCGGACGGTTTCAGGCAAGGGGCATCCAATTCTTAGAACACGACTCGGCTACCCGTTATGGGTACACGAAGCCTGAACGTCGAGGCAATCGGGCTGTTCCGCGATGCCGCACGCAGCAGAAAACCCCGCCATCTTGCCGGATGCGGGGTTTCGTGCATTCTAGTTCGTGGAGCGTGACAACTCCCGAGACGGACCCTTGCCGGGGTTGGCGTCTCAGTCCAGAGCGGAAGCCCTTCACCTTGCCGGGTAAAGAGCCCCGTAAATGACGTGCCCACCTCCCGGTGAGCGCGACCGGCTCACTATGCCGGGAGTACCGCAGCACCGTCAAGCGAAAGCTGGGCGGCGATACAACAGCCTTCGGGTAAAGGCTGCGGTGCACGTTCTCTGGGCGTGTTGTCACCCTCCCGGCGCCAGTGTCGTTCGCTGGCACAATAGACGCAAGTTCCGTGACAAGAATGCGCGTCCCGGCCGTGACAAGCCGGTACTTCCAGAGAGTACCTACCATGGGTTTCCATACTTCGAAGCCGCGCCGCAATACTGCGGGTTGCGGGCCTGTGACTGCTGCTATCCGCACCATGCGCGCCGTTGAGGCCGCGGAGCCGGAGCACCCCGCCCTCGCCGCGCTGCGTGAGGGCCTGGAGCACTACTTCTCCGCCACCGGCATGGCCGTGGATTTGTCCGACGCGATGTGCGTCGAGCTGCACCGCATCCGCGAGATCCGCGAGGGCATCGCCAACCGCATCGAAGCGGACCTCGCCATCCTCGACGCGATCGACGGCACTGCGGACCTGGAGGACGGCGGTGACGACGAGCCGAGCCTTGGCGCCCTGCTGCCCCACCCGAACCTCATCGGGTTCGAGGGCTTCGGGGGTCGCCGTATGATGGACGGCGCCGACCAGCGCGGTTGGGCGGCCGGCAGCACCGACGACCGCGAGGCCGGTGACGACAACGGAATCGCCGATGCCATGGGCGACTTCGAGCAGCGGATGCGCTTTCTTGACCTGACGGGTCGGGACTTCGGGGGTGCGCGATGAGCGGTCCCGCGTCCCGTCGCGGCTTCCTGCGCGGCCTCACGGCCCTTCCCCTGATCGGGGGTGGGGTCACCCTCATCGGCAGCCCTACGGCTGCCGCGGTGCCGCTCACCGGCGGCATGATGGCGAGCTATGTCGCGTGGCTGCACATGGAGGCCCGCGCCGTCCGTTACAGCATGGGGTGGGAGAACGACCGCGGATCGTTCGTCCCCTGCATTAACCCGGGGTCCGACTTCCATGATTTCCGGGACTGGAAGCGCACTCAGGCCGAGGCGCAGTGGCGCGCACCGGTGATCCTGTCCACGGCCGGCGTGCCGCTGACGGACCCCGAGGCCGACAAGGCTTGGGGAGGGCTGATCGCATGACGCTGCCAGCAACCCTCACGGAACTGCGAGCCCTGCCGCTGTTCGACAGCCTGCCGGCCGGGTGCATCGCGCATCCGGTCGCTGACAACGAGGCCGCTCCGCACCTCCGGCTCGGCGAGTTCGCGGTGATCGACACGGTCGACCGCGATCCCATCCACGGCGAGCTGTTCGTGATCCGCTACCGCAGCCCGGTCTACGACTTGGGCTATCGGGATCGGATCGTTCAGACGAACCTTCGGGTCTACCGCTCCCCTGCCGGTGAGGACGTGCGATGGTGGGCCTGCCCGTACCAGCGCCCGCGGTCCCTCGACGAGCTGCATCAATGGCTCAACGAAGGCCGCATGGTGGGCCTGAGCGACGGCCCGTACTGCCCCGGAATGCTCGAGGAGAAGCTGGTAGGCCGCGTTGTGGGCCTACTCGCTTCGGCCGTCGAGGGTCCGCGGCTGGCGCTGCCGCGCCGGAGCCGGCGATGACCCTCGCCCGCATCCTCCGCGCCCGGCTGCTGGTGTGGCTCGCAGGGCGGGGCCTGACCCGCGCCCGGCGCCTCGACGCTGTGGCGGACGCCTACCGCGACCTCGCTGACGCCCGGCTCGCCCTGGCGCGGTCCATTGTGGCGGCTGAGCGCGCCGCCCTCGGCCTCAAGGCCTGATAGCCCGGCCCGGCCGCGGGGTGTGCTCAGATCCGAGCATACCCCGGCTCGGCCGGGCCTCCTCATATCTGAGGAGACCCCATGATGGGACAGATCATCACCGTCACATTCCGCGGCGCCGAGCTCTACGGATTTCGGCGCGACGATGCCGTGTTCGTCGCACTCAAGCCGATCGTCCAGGCGATGGGCCTCGACTGGTCCGCACAGTTCCGCCGGCTGAAGCGCGACCCGATCCTGTCGGAAGGGATTGCCGTCATGGCAACACCCTTCGGACCGGGCGGGACACAGGAGGCGACGTGCCTCCGCCTCGACCTGCTCCACGGCTGGTTCTTCACGATCGACACCAGCCGCATCCCCGACGACGCCACGCGCGAGAGCGTTCAGGCCTACCAGCGCGAGGCCTACGACGTGCTCCATAGCGCCTTCACTGGCGGCGCCCGGCCCGTCCCGCTCGCCTCCCCGGCGGAGGCTCGGGAGCCCGTCCCGCAGGCCCTCGCCGTCGCCATGGTCACCGAGGCGCGTCGCACCTTCGGCACCCGAGCGTCCGGGCGCCTGTGGCGGCATCTCGGCCTGCCGTGGGTCGACGGCATGGGCGAGCCGCCCGCGCAGGGTGTCCTGCCGCTCGGCGGCGCGCGCTGATTTCCCGCCCGGCTACGGCCGGGCCTCTCACGACAGGAGGCAGACGAGATGGCGAGCGTCACGAAGCGACCGGGCTACGGCTACCAAGTCCGGTGGAAGGTCGGAGACAAGTATCGCAGCAAGGCTTTTGACAAGAAAAAGGATGCCGACAACTTCGCGAGGCAAGTCGAGAACGAATTAGCGGAGGGAACCCACGTTGAGAAGAAAGACGCTCGGACCGTTAAAGAGATTGCCGAGCTATTCATCCGCTACCAGGAAGACCGGTTGAAGGATGGCCGCATCGGCCGCGCCCGTTTCATCGCCCTAAAATCCGCGTGCGACCTATACATCATCCCGCACTTTGGGCCCCGGCCAATAGCTGAGATCAAGGCGCACGAAATCGTTGATTTCTACAGCTCAATGATGCGTGGGGGCAGGCTTTCCCCTTTCACCGCGAAGTTGCGAGTGAAGGATTTCGGCACGCTGTACGATTTCGGCCGCCGCCGTGGCGCAGTAAAGGTGTCGATCTACCAGGATGCGATGACCGAGCTGCGCGGGATCATGCACACCCCGATCCGCACGTTCACCCTGGAGGAGATGCGTAGGCTACTAGACACAGCTGCCAACCCCCGCAAGGGCGGCCAGCGCCGGCCCAACCTGATGACGCGGATCTGGGTCTGCCTCGCCGCCTACTGCGGCCTCCGGCTCGGGGAGATCAACGGCTTGACGCTGCCGTGCGTCGATTTCGACAAGAGCATGATCCGGGTGCAGCACAGCCTGACGAACTTCGATGAACTCAAGTCGCCGAAGACGGAGAGCGGCAAGCGGGACGTGCCAGTCCCGGGCTTCATCCTCGACCTGCTCCGCGAGTGGATTGCTCAATACTACATCGAGAACCCGCGCAAGCTGGTCTTCCGGGGGCGCGAAGGGAATCATATCAGCCGGACCGCGTTCTACACCGGGAACTGGCACTGCCTGCTGAAGCGCGCGGGCCTGTTCCAGGCCAAGGACCGCCACCGCTTCCACGCCTGCCGGCACTTCGCGGCCAGCTGGATGATCGAGAACGGCCTGTCGCTGCCGGACGTGGCCGGCATCCTGGGCCACCGGAAGTTCGACCTCACCTTGCAGACCTACGCGCACCCGGTGATGGCCGCGAACCACCGAAGCGTCGCGATCGAGCGCATGGCCGCCCGGCTGACGGTCCCGCTACTCCCGCCGCCCGCCAAATGCGCGCCAGTTGCGCAAGACCCCGCAAGTGACTGAAAAATAAGGGTATCAGCACACCAAGTGGAACGGCGAGGAGACGCTGGCCCTCGAGAACGGCGGCTTCGGTGTCGACCCGATCCTCGCCCAGCAGTTCCAGCAGGGGTTCCGCACGATCGTGAACGCGGTCGAGCAGGACCTGGCGGTGATCGCCGCCGCCAACGCCTCCCGCGCCGCCGGCACCCCGGGCGTCGCTCCCTTCGGCACCGCCGGCGACCTGTCGGACTTCGCGATCCCCGCGCAGATCCTCGACGAGAACGGCGCCCCGGCGCTCCCGCGCACCATGGTCGTCAACGGCGGCGCCATGGCGAACCTGCGCGGCCGGCAGTCCGTCCTCTACAAGGTCAACGAGGCGGGCACCGACGAGACCCTGCGCCGCGGTAAGGTCGGCGAGGTGACCGGGTTCGGCATCGGCTACTCGCCGCCGATCAAGCCCGTGGTGAAGGGCACCGGCACCGGCTACGTGCTGTCGGCCGCCGCCACCGCCGGCACCAAGACCCTGACGCTCGGCACCGGCACCGGCACCGTGAAGGCGGGCGACGTCATCACGCTCGCCGGCGACGCCAACCGCTACGTCGTGGCGACCGGCACCGCCGGCCCGGGCACCATCACGCTCCAGTCCCCCGGCCTGCGCCTCGACCACGGCTCGGGCGACTCGGTGACGATCGCCAACTCGTTCACCCCGAACGTCGCATTCACCCAGGACGCGCTGCTGCTCGCCACCCGGGCGCCGGCCCTGCCGAAGGGCGGCGACATGGGCGAGCACCAGACCGTGGTGGACCCGTTCTCCGGCATCGCCTTCGATGTCGCCCGCTACGTCGGGTACCGCCAGGTCCGCTACGAGATCGGCCTGGTGTGGGGCACGGCCGCGCCGAACCCCGAGCACATCGCCCTCCTGATGGGCTGACCCGGGCAGGCCGGCGCCTGCCGGCTGCCTCCGTCCCGGGCGGTACCCGGGCCCCTCACATCCAGATCAGGAGGCCAGCATGGCCGAAACCACCACCGACGCCGAGAAGGCCGCCGCGGAGGCGAACGCCGCCCAGGTCAAGGCCGACGAGAAGGCCGCCAAGGCGGCGCAGGCCGAGAAGTCGCGCGAGCAGCTGGCGGCCGAGCGAGCCGCGCAGGAGGCCGACGACGCCCGCGCCCGCGCCGCGGAGGCCGCCGAGACCGAGGGCAAAACCGAGACCGGCTCGGCCACCGTCGCCACCGCCGGCGTGCTCGCCCCGCTGCCGGGCGACACCGACGCGGCCAGCCCGCGGGCGCTGAAGCTCGGCAACGACCCGGCCAACCCGAACCCGCTGCCGGACCTGCCCGAGGTGCCCGACGCCTCGCGCGTCCACCTCACCCGCACGACCCCGGACGTGCCCGGCGGCCCGGTGGAGATCTTCGTCCACCCCAACATGGTGGGCGACTACCTCCGCGCCGGCTGGGGCCGCGGCTGACGCCCGGATCCTGAACCGCCCCCTCTCTGTATCCAGAGAGGGGGTCACCCCTGCCAGCCCGAGGCCCTCATGCTGCCGATCGAGACCGTCCGCGTCCGCAACCCGAACGCGCCCGACACCTTCATGACCATCAACCGGTCCGACCTGCAGCCGCATCACGAGCCGTGGGCCGTCCAGCGCGACCAGGATCCGGCCTTCCTGGCAGCGACCGCCGCGGCGCGCATGGACCCGGCCGAACGGGACCTGATGGCCCGCCTGTTCGAGATGGTCATCGCCCGCCGGCACGGGTTCGAGGTCTCCGACTGGCGGGCCCAGCCGCTCGAGGACCGCATGGCTCTGCTGCGCGCGGCCGAGGTCGAGATCGCCAACATGCCGGAGCCGCCCGCCGACGATGATGGCGTGGCCGGGGAGACCGACGAGGACGTGTTCGTGGCCCGCTACGATGCGCCGGGCGGCCCGATCGACGCAACCCGCGGTCCCTCGGGCGCCTTCACCCTGCGCCGCGACGGTTCCGTGCTCCAGACCGGCCTGATGAGCCTCGACGAGGCGCAGGCCGCCGCGGAGGAGATCGCCGCCTCCGAGAAGCCCGTGGACGAGCCCGGCACCGACCTGACCGTGGCGAAGGGCCCGGGCGGGCGGTGGTTCGTGTTGCGCGGCGAGGAGCGCGTCAGCAAGGGATTCGCCACCGAGGGCGAAGCGATGACCGAGTTGGCGGCGCGGATCCAGGGGGGTGCCCGGTGACCATCTGCGCGATCGTGAGGGGGCGCAGATGGGGATGATTATCGAAGACGGCACCGGCCTGCACGACGCGGCGAGCTACATCGCCCTCGCCGACGCCGACGCCTACCACCTCGCCAGCCGCAACGATGCCTGGCTCGCGCCCGACATCGAGGTGGACTTCCGCGAAGCCGCCCTCGTGCGCGCTACCCGCTTCATTGACGCCCGGTACCGTGCCCGCTTCCCCGGATACCGCCGCCGCGGCCGCGGCCAAGCGCTTGAATGGCCCCGGGTCGGCGCCTACACCTACGTGCCGGAGGATGGGCGCACGGCCTACACGGGCACCGCCTACGGGTGGGACCGTGGGTACGAGGCGATCCCCGAGACCGAGATCCCGCGCGAACTGAAGGACGCCGTGTGCGAGGCCGCGCTGCGGGAGCTCGCCGAGCCCGGCTCCCTCGCCCCCGACCTCGAGCGGGGCGGCGGCATCCAGTCGATCACCGCCGGCTCGGTGTCGGTCACCTACGGCGCCGGTGCGACGGCTGGGACGACCTTCCAGGCGGTCGGGATGGCGATCGCGCCGCTGCTGATCCCGGCAACGGCGGGTGTTGGGCGGGCGGTGAGGGACTGATGGCGCACCTCCTCCTCGGCGGACTGGCGAAGACCATCTCGAAGGCCCTCGGCCCGGTGTTCCTGCCGGCCACTCTGGCCCGGGCCGGCGAGACCACGGGTGACGCCTGGAACCCGACACCGGGGGCGCCGATCGACTTCCGCTGCCGCGCGCTGCGCGACGAGTGGGGCACCTACCACCGCAGCAACGGCCTCGTGGCGGCGGCGGACTGGAAGATCTTGGTGCTCGCCGAGACCCTGAAGACCGAACCGCGCGAGGGCGACCTGATCCAGCTGCCGAACACCCCGCAGCTGATCGTCTACGGGAACGGCGAGGGTCAGCCCGGGTATCAGGCCGACCCGGCGACGGCGTGCTGGATCCTGAGGTGCCACCTGTGAGCGCCCCGGAGAATATCGACGTCGACCTCTATGCGACGAAGCAGGAGGCCGTTCAGGCCGCGATCGACGCATGCGAGGACGGCGACAACATCGTGGTCTGCCGCGGGAACTGGTCGACTTGTGCGAGTGGTCGGATGGAGGCCTGCGAGTTCTGCGCGCGGGTCAGGTGGGCGCCGGGGCTGACCGCAGATGAAGTTCTGCAACGCGCCGCCGCAAGCTGACCGAGAAGCCGAGTGACCGTCCCTCCAAGCCTCGAGCAGCTGATCAGCGCCTGGGAGCCGCGGATAGCTCGCGCCTTCCTGGCAGCCATCGCCACCATCCGTGACGAGGCACAGATCGCTATCATCGCCCGCATGGTGGGCGCCGGGGACGTTGCCGGCGCGCTCCGCGCGGTCGGCGTTGACCAGACCGCGTTTCGCCCACTCGACATCGCCGTGGCGCAGGCCTTCGAGACGGCCGGCAACACCGCGGCGGCCGAGATCCCAGCCCGTCGCGAGGCCGGCGGCCACCGGCTGGAGATCAGGTTCAACGCTTGCAACCCGGCTGCCGAGAGCTGGCTGCGGAATCACTCCTCCGGGCTGGTGCGCGAGATCGTCGAGGATCAGCGCACCGCCATCCGCGCGCACCTCGAGGCGGGGATGCAGCGCGGCGCCAACCCGACCGACGTGGCGCTCGACCTCGTCGGCCGGATCAATCCCTCGACCGGCAAGCGCTCGGGCGGCGTCATCGGTCTCACCTCGATGCATGAGGCCTGGGCCCGGAACTACGCCGACGAGCTCGCCCGGCTCGACCCCGCGGCCCTGAACCGGAAGCTGCGGGACAAGCGGTACGACGCGGCGCTGAACAAGGCGATCGAGAGCGGCAAGGCCCTGGCGCCCGAGCGGGTCGCGAAGATGATCGAGGCCTACCGCAATCGGGCGCTCAAGGCCCGGGCGGACGGCATCGGGCGCACCGAGGCCATGGCGTCGATGCACCAGGCCCAGATCGAGGCCTCGGCCCAGGCGATCGCTGCCGGGCAGGTCGACGAGGCTGCCCTGGAGAAGATCTGGCACAGCGCCAAGGACGCGCGCGTGCGGGACACCCACCGGGCCATGGACGGGCAGCGGGTGCCGTTCCGCGCCGAGTTCGTCAGCCCGAGCGGCGCCCGCCTGCGCTTTCCCGGCGATCCGGAAGCGCCGGCCGCCGAGATCATCCAGTGCCGGTGCTGGATGCAGATCCGGTTCAACGCGTTCCGGGGGGTTCGGTAGCCCCATCACACAAGAGGAGCACCACATGGACGATCCGAAGCCCGATGCCGCCACGGCCCCCGCAATCACGGTCATGCAGCCCGGTGCGACGAAACCCGCGCCCGCACCGGCCGCCAGCCCCTCGGCCTTCCCGGACATCGCAATGACGAAGAAGGCCGAGGGCAGTGATGGCTCCGTCCGCATCTTCGTCCGCGGCGATCAGGTGGACGCCTTCCGGGGCGAGGGCTGGGCCCGCGAGTAGCGCCGCATGGCCGACTTTCTGAGCCAGGTCACAGATTGGGTTCGGGAGACCGAGGGCCGGATCAAGGCGGCCTTTCAGGAGTCGGCCCAACGCGTCATCGAGGACATGCAGCGGCGTGTCCCGGTGGATACCGGGTTCCTGCGCGCATCGCTGCAGGTCTCGAACACGGTACCGGTCCCTGCCGATCGCAGCGCGAACGAGGGCACCGCCTACACCTACAACCCGAATGCCGCCGCCCTGGTGATTGCGGGCGCCAAGATCGGCAGCACCCTCTACGCCTCGTACACCGCGGTCTACGCCGCCCGCGTGAACTACGGCTTCGTCGGCACCGACGCCCTCGGCCGTACCTACAACCAGCAGGGCCGGCACTTCATCGAACTCGCACTGCAGCGCTGGCCTCAGATCGTGGATGAGGTCTGCCGCGACCTGCAATCCCACGTCACCGGGTCGCGCTGACCATGGCCGTTGTCGGTACCGAGGGTGTGATCCTCGACACGCTGATGCGCTACCTCGCGGGCCGCGCGTTCGACCCCGAGATGAAGGTGGCCCAGCCCGGCGTCGCCTTCTCGCCGAGGCTCAACACGCCCTACCTGCGGGCCGCCTTCCTGCCGAACGGCTCCCGGGCCGACGGACTGGCCTTCGATAGCGACCGCACGCACATCGGCCTGCTGGTGGTCACCGTGGTCTGGCCCGCCGGGCAGGGATTCGTCCGGCCCTATCAGGTCGCCGCCCAGGTTCGCCTCGCTTTCGACGCCGGCACACGCATCGCCGGCGACGGTCTCACCGTCGCGATTGACGAGGAGCCGCAGACGGGCGCGGTCCTCGACGACGCGCCCTGGATCGGCGTCCCCGTGACAATCCGCTGGCGCGTCGGCACCTCCGCCGGCGCCTGACGCCGCCCCGATCGGGCCCCGGCCCGCCACCCGCCGCCGCCCGCGGCCTCCCACCTCCAGCAGGAGCACACCGCCATGCCCGGCTTCACCCCCGCCAACGGCACCAAGGTCTTTATCGGCCCCGCGATCGACATCGACACCATTACCGGCGCCACGTCCCTGACCAGCCTCACTGGCTGGGTCGAGATCAAGGGCGCGAAGGATCTCGGCGCGATCGGCGACGAGGCGTCGGCCGTCACTTCCAACCAGCTCGGCGTGAACCGGACCTTGAAGGGCAAGGGCACCAGCGACGCCGGCACCCCGGCCTTCGTATTCGATTACAAGGAAGGCGACCCGGGCCAGGAAGCCGCCCGCAGCGCGGCCGATCCGGGCAACAACTTCGACTATTCCTTCTACATCGAAAAGCCGGTGAAGAAGACGCCGGGCGGTACCACCGCCAAGTTGTACTTCGCCGGGCAGGTCATGTCCGCGCGCGAGGGCGGCCTGTCGGCGAACAATCCCATCACCCTGACGGTCAACGTCGGCATCAACACCACCGTCTACCGCGTGGCCGCGACCTGATCAGGCACCGGCCGAGGAGAACTCCCCACATGCTCGACCTTGCCGATTACGACCTCGACGCCGAGGCCAGCCGCGGCGCCGAGATGACGATCCACGACCCCAAGACGGGCAAGCCGACCGACGCCAAGGTGGGCGTGATCGGCCAGGACTCGGCGCAGTACCGCGCCAGCCTGCGGCGCATCCGGGACGCGGTCGCCGCGGCCCCGGAGCGCGAGCCGGCCGACGAAGATGCGCAGGCGATCCTCGCCCGGGCGCGCAGCGCCGCCGCAGCGATCACCCACTGGAGCGGCATCGGCTTCGGGGGAGCCGCGCTCGAGTTCAGCACCGAGGCGGCGGTCGATCTCGGCGTGCGCCGCCCGTGGTTCGCCGACCAGGTGCTCGCCTTCACCGCTGTCCGGGGAAACTTCGGGCGCGGCTGACCGATCGGCTGTGCGCCGAGGTCCGGCGCATCAGCCTCGGGCAGACCGCGCAGGCCCCGGTGCATCGATCCCTGGAGCGGGTGCCGCCCGGCGGCGCCTACCTCTGGGAGACGTTCTGGGAGATCGAGGAAACGCGGCAGTCGGCGTGGGTGCTGCTGCCGTTCACCTACCGGGAGATCGACGCCTACTGCCGGCTCATGGATGCTGTGCTGCGTCCCTGGGAGGTGCGGATCATTCTGGCGATGGACCGTGCCCGGCGGGGCGTGCTGACGCCGCCGTCGGAGGATGACGACGGGCCGAAGATCACCCGCCGTGTCTCGATGGGCGACTACGACGCGATCGACCGGATGCTCGGGACGTTCGCTGAGGTGGTCGATGTGGAGGTGGAGGGGTAGCGCCGGCGGCGTGGACGGGGATCTGAAGCGCCTGACACGCAGCCCGATCTCCTAAGCAATTTTAACGATTTGCCGGTAGATACCGCTGGCGTGCAGCAAAAATGCCACGCCTTTTCCTCTTCAGGCGCCACGTCGGGACTCGCAAGACCTCGTGGTGATACCCTTCGGCTCTCAGTTCCTCCGCAAGGAGGGTGGCGGCGGGGCGCAGCCCTGGAAAAGCAAGCCCCGCCGCCCGTTCGCCGCCTCGGTTACCAGCCAGGGCAACTTCCCGATCGATGGAGTGAACATCGATGAGCGACAGCACGAATACCCCGTTCCCTGCAGTGCGAGAAGGCTTGATCGGCGCCGGCCTCGTCCAGACCGCCGATGCGCGCGATCTGCACGCGTGCCTGGGCGTCGGGCGGGACTTCACCACCTGGATCAAGAAGCGCATCGCGCAGTACGGGTTCGTCGAGAACGTCGACTACGTGATCGTCGAGGCCGCTCCCCCGAACGGGGGAGCGGGAAACCGCGGCGCACGGACCGAGTACCATCTGACCCTCGACACGGCGAAGGAGCTCGCCATGGTCGAGAACAACGAGCGCGGCCGCGCCACCCGGCGCTACTTCATCGAGGTCGAGAAGCGGGCCCACGAGGCCGCGGCGATCGACATGAACGCACTCGGCGGAATGGTGAAGCGCATTGTCGCGCGGCAGATCTCTGAGGTCGTGCCAGCCCTCGTTCGCGAGCAGGTCGCGACCGGCCACAACGCGGTCATCCAGGGTGTCAGCGCCGGGCAGGTGATCGAGATGGCCGGCGTCACGGCGCGCAAGGGGCTGCGCGGCCTGCCCCGGTGGGTGTCGAGCCGGCTGTACCGTTTCCACGCCACCAAGGGCGTCGTCGTCCGGCTCGCCAGCCTCGGCAGCCGGCAGGCCTACGTGTTCGACCCGATGGTCAGCCGTGAGTGGCTGATGGAGGGTGGCAAGGCCGAGATCGAGCAGAAGGTCGCCGAGCGGCGCGGCCAGGGGGTGCTGCGGCTCGTCTGACAGCACCGCCCAGCAGGGCGCCTCAGCCCTGCTGGGCGGTAGATTTAATTAGTTCTGCAGCTCGTTCAAACGGGCCACATAATGCCTGATTGCGCAATGAGCATAATCTATATCACCGCCATTGCCGCCGCTTAATTCAGTTAGCTTGGCCTGCCCTCCGCATTGGGCAGAAGTGTAAGCCTTCCATGCCGTCTGAGATTTTGTATATATAGATTTTTTTTCCGCGCTTTGTTGCCTGGGACTCTTGTCGCCAATCGTCGTGTCTCCCTTGGCGGGATTGGCGTCTTTCAGCTTTTTCTTGAATGCATAGTCTACGTCTCGTTCCAGCGCTGTAATTTGATCCTGCAGGCAACCGCTCTCTTCGACGTGAGATAAACTTTGATTCGAACATCGCGCCAAGTATTCTTTTGTTGTTTTTTGGTATGATCTGAGCGTTGGATCGTCGGTTGGTAGTCCCTCTGCGCAAATTGCGGGCATGGTGCCCGCTAGGATTAATATAAAAAACAGAGCGCTCCGCATGACCACAGACCTCGCCACTCTTGGAATCGCGATCGACTCGCGGCCCGCGGTAGACGCTGCGACGGCTCTCGGCAACTTCCGGGAGGCTGCGGGTGGGGCGCAGACGGCCGCGGGCGCGCTGCAAGCGACCATGGGTCGTGCCGGCGGATCGTTGGCGCAGGCGACGGCGGGAGCGCGTGAAGCGACCAGCGCGCACCGCGACCTTGCTGCGCAGATCGGGGTCACGGCGACCAACCTCGGGAACTATGTCACCCGCCAGGGCGACGCCACGCGCGCCGTCAACGACACCACCTCAGCGCTCGCGCGGCAGGCGGCCGGCTGGCGTGCGCTCGGCGAGGCCGGGCGCTCCGCGGTCCAGATGTACGACCGGAACGCCGAGGCCGCCCGGCGGCTCGGCGGCCTGTCGAGCACCGGCGCCGTGCCGCAGGTGGCGCCGCAGGGCGCCGCCGCGACCGGCGGGCGCCTCAACGCCAATGGCCTCCAGAACCTCTTCTACCAGGGCACCGACGTCATCGCGTCGGCGGCCAGCGGCATGTCCCCGCTCACCATCGCACTCCAGCAGGGCGGCCAGATCGCGCCGACCTTCATGGGGCCGAACGGTGCGAGCATTGGCGGCATCGCCTCGCAGGCGGGCGAAGCACTGATCGGCCTCGCAGTCCGCATCGGGGTTGCCGGTGGGGCGCTCGGGTTGCTCACCGTCGCGGTCGGCACCGCCGCGGCCGCGGCGGTGTCCTATCGCTCGGCCCAGGACGCCCTGAAGCTCCAGCTGGCCGGCACGGGCCGCGCCTCTGGCGCGACGGTCGCCGGCATCAACGCGGACGCAGCCCTGAACGCCGGGGCCGCCGGCCTGTCGCAACGCGAGTACAGGGAGGCCTCCGGCGCCTTCGCAGCGACGGGCCGGATCGGCCAGGAGATGTACGCGGGCCTCATCCGAAGCGCCAAGGACTTCGCGTACACCACCGGGCAGGACGTGCCCGGCGCGATCAAGGATCTCGCGAGCGCGTTCGCCGACCCGGCGAAGGGCGCGCAGTCGCTGAACGAGCGGCTCGGCTTCCTGAACGACACGACGCTGGAGACCATCCAGCGGCTCCAGGCGCAGGGCGACCGGCTCGGCGCCCAGCGTGCGTTGATGGACAGCTACAACACCAGCCTGCTCAAGGCGCGGGACGCCACGTCCGCGTGGGGGCAGACCACGACCGCCGTCGGCAACTTCGTCTCCGACATCTGGGACCGGGTCGGGGCCGCGGTGAACCGCAGCTTCACCGGCGGCAACTCGCTCGAGGAGCAGCTGGCGACCGCCCGCGACCTGCTGTCCGGCGCGCAGTCGTCCCAGGGCGGCATCGTTGACCGGATGTTCGGCAACTCGTCGGCCGAGGTGCAGCGGCTTCAAGATGTGGTTGCGGCCATCCAGCAGATGATCGCGGCTCGGGACAAGGCCAATCAGCAGACGGCGGCCAACCAGAACAGCCGGGTCATCGGCGACCTCGTGCGCTCGTTCAACCCGGGCCAGCAAGAGTTGAAGAAGACCCAGGACGCCGCCGAGCAGCTGCGCAAGGCGATCAGCGATCCGTTAAAGTGGGGCCTCGACCAGGGCCAACTCGTCGCCACCGAGCAGACCTTCGAGCGAATCAGCCGGCTTGCGCGGACCATGGCCGACGACATCGCCCGCTTCGGCGATGCGACCGTGGCGGCGAGCGTCCGGCAGGCGCAATTCAATAATCGGACCGCTGGGTACTCGCCTGTTGCGCGCGAGGTCGCCCAGGGCCGGCAGCGTTACGATGACGAGCTGCGCTCGCGGGGCATTGACCCGAACGGCCCGTCCTCGGGTCAGATCCGCACGGACTATGACGGGCGTATCGGCAACGCGGATTCCCGCGACATCGCTGGGCTCACCGCGGCGCGCGACGAGGCTCTGCGCAACGCGGCCACCCGGGAAGGGCTCGCCGAGGCCCTTCGGCTCAACACCGACACGATCCAGCAGGAGACGACCCAGCGCGGCGCTCAAGGCTCGGGCCGCTACGTGAAGTCGCTCGCCAACGTTCCCGAGCAGTACCGGGACATGGTGTTCCGCGCCGCCACTCAGTATGGGCAGGACCCGGACCTGATGGCGTCGATGCTCTGGAAGGAGAGCCGGTTCAACCCGAACGCCAGGTCGGGGGCCGGCGCCCAGGGTATCGCCCAGTTTATGCCGGCTACTGCCGATCGCTTCGGCGTCGACGTTCGCGATCCGCAGTCCAGCATCACGGGGATGGCGAAGTATCTCCAGGCGCTCGACAAGGAGTTCAATGGCAACGTCACGAACATGCTCGCCGGCTACAACATGGGTGAGGGCAATACCCGAAGCTGGTTGCGGCGTGGCGGCGACGTCTCCCGCCTCAACCCAGAGACCAAGGATTACGTCAACACGATCTTGACCAAGGCGCCGAACACGGATGAGCAGATCAAGGCCGACCGCGAGCGCACGGCAGCCCTCGACACGCAGAAGCGGGCGGTCCAGGACAATACCGAACTGCTGGGCCGGGACGCGGTTGCTCTCGAGGCCCGCCGCGTCGCCGACGAGCAGCTACAGCGCGCGACCCTCCAGGGCATCCCGATCACCGACGACTATCGGGCGGCGATCCAGAAGAACGCCCGGGAGACCGCGGAGGCCAATCGGGCGCTCGCGAATTCCCGCTTCGGCGCCGACCTGCGGTTCGAGCGCGAGCAGCTGGGACGCAACGACAGCGACCAGGCGCTCTACAGCCGAGTCCGGGGTGCCTACGGGGACGTATCGAGCCCG
The DNA here is from genome assembly GCF_003173755.1 of Methylobacterium terrae. Classification (NCBI taxonomy): domain Bacteria; kingdom Pseudomonadati; phylum Pseudomonadota; class Alphaproteobacteria; order Hyphomicrobiales; family Methylobacteriaceae; genus Methylobacterium; species Methylobacterium terrae. Next base: position 2,875,126 of record NZ_CP029553.1, on the reverse strand, counting down.
GCGGCGCAGGCAGCTCTCGCGACGGCTGACCTCAACGACAACCTGAAGCAGACCAAGGATCTGACCAAGGACGCCTTCGGCGGGTTCGCCTCCGACCTGCTGCGCGGCGCCTCGGCGGCCAACGCGCTTCAGAACCAGCTGGCGCGGGTCATCGACCGGCTGACGAACAAGGCGATCGACAGCCTCGTGAGCGGCCTGTTCGACAGCAAGAGCGGCGTCGGCGGCGGGATCGGCAGCCTCTTCTCAGGCGCGGCCAAGGCGTTTGGGTTCGACGGCGGCGGCTACACCGGACCGGGCGGACGCTACCAGCCCGCCGGCATCGTCCACCGCGGCGAGGTGGTGTGGTCGCAGGACGACGTCGCCCGCGCTGGCGGCCCGTCCGTTGTGGACGCCATGCGGCTCGGCCGGCGCGGCTACGCCGACGGCGGCTACGTAGGACCTGGCGCCTACCCGATGCCGGCCCGGCCCGCCGTCAACTCGAATGGCCCGGCGATGCCGACCATCAACTTCGTCACGCCCCCGGGCATGGCGCTCGAGGCGGACGGCCCGCCGCAGCGCCGCGCCGACGGCTCCTATGACCAGGCGCTGCGGGCTGTCGAGAGCGGGCTTGCGAACCGGGCTCGGAACGGCCGCGGACCGCTCCAGCAGGCCGCCGGCGGCGCGTGGGCAAGGACAGGCTGATGGCGCTCCCGACTTGGCCCACGTCCCTCCCGAAGCTGCGGGGGCTGTCGCAGAACGGGGGATCCCGCGAGCTCTACGCGCCCCCGCAGGAGACGCAATTCGACGACGGGCCGTCCCGGGCCCGCCGTCGCTCCCTCTTCAACGAAACGCCGCTGCAGATGGCGCTCCCGATGACCGGCGCGCAGTTCGTGGCGTTCAAGGACTTCTACCTGACCGCCCTCAACCGCGGCGCCCGGCGCTTCTCGGCGCCGGTGCTGCTGCCCGACTTCGCGACGATGGACACCCGGGTCTGCCGCATCACCGGCGCGGTCGCGTGGTCGGCCTACACCCCCACCAAGCCGCTCGTCTCCTTCACCCTGACCGTCCAGGACTGGTGACTCCGTGACCGTGACCGCAGCCCTGCGCGAGGCCTACGCCTCGGGCGACACCGAAGGCATCATCATCACCACCGTCGAGGTCGACCACGCCTCGCTCGATGCCGCGATCCTGCTGGCCCAGAACATCGACAGCGAGTTGGGCGAGCCGGGCGACACGATCCTGCTGCCGCTGGTCGAGGGCGGGCCGAAGGTGCCCCACCTGCTCTGCGCCTTCGCGCTGATCCCGCCCGGCGCCGACCAGGACGGCCCGACCGATGGGCGGCTCCAGATCGACAACGTCTCGGACCTGCTGCACGACCTGATGCAGGGCGTGATCGGCTACAACGAGCCCATCAAGATCACCTTCCGCCAGTACCGCGTCCTGCCCGGGCGGCTCGCCGCAGTGACCGGCCCCGACGACGACACCCTGTCGGGCATGGAGATGGTCGCCTTCGACATCACGGCGGACCGGGCGGAGGGCGCGATCGCGTGGCCGGACGGGCGGCAGCAGAACGTCCCGACCGGGCCGCACGCCTTCTTCAACAGGGACGAGTACCCGGGGCTGTTCACGACGTGAGCGAGCGCGCCGCCTTCCTTCGGAGCCTCCGCGGCCGGGCCTACGACCGCGACGCCTTCAACTGCTGGCACCTCGCCAGCCTCGTCCAGGCGACGCTGTTCGGCCGCCTGCTGCCGGTCGCGGATCCGGGGCTAGTGGCGGATACGCGCGAGCGAGCGCGGGTGCTGGCAGGCCATCCCGCCCGGGCCGCTTGGCAGCCGGTCGCCGCGCCGGTCGACGGCGCCCTCGTCCTGATGGGCAAGGTGGCCGGCGCCGAGACTCATGCCGGCACGTGGCTCGCCGAGGACGGCGGGCTGATCCTGCACACCGACGAGCCGCACGGCGTGGCTCTCGATCCGCCGCTCGAACTGGCGCAGGCGCAGCGGTGGCGGCTCACCTACCTGATCCCGATGGCATCATGACCAATCCCATCCTCTTCCGCCCTCAGCGCGGCGGCCTTGCCGAGGCCATGGCCGAGGTCCGCACCATCGCGGATCGCGCCGACCTCGTCGCACATCTTGCCGCGACACTCGGTAGGTGCGGCGTCGAGGTCACCGACAGTATGGTGAAGGTCGAGCCCTACCACGGCTTCGACGAGCGCATCGGCTGGGACACCTACATCGTGACCGTCGATGGCTGGGGTCCGGCCGGCTTCACGAACGGCCCTCTATGACCCTCGTCGTCACCGCCAACGTCGTCGGCAAGATCGCTGGCGAGCCCGTCCGGCTGCCGAATCGGCGCCGTCGGCTCTCCACGATCGTCGCCCGGCATCGCCCGGCGGCGGGCCGGCAGTTCATCGTGTCGGTCCACCGGCGCGGGGCCGAGGCGTTCAAGCCGACCGACCGCAGCGTGCGCCTGCGCGCGGCCTGGAAGAGCACCCTCGTCGGTCCCGATGACGTCGTGCTGATCACGGTGGTGCCGCTCGGCAAGAGCTTCCTGTCGATCGGTCTCGCCATCGCGTCGATCGCGCTCATCGCCATCGCGCCGTATGCCGCGCCGGCCATCGCCGGTGCCCTGGCGATCACGAGCACCGCGGCCACCGTAGCGATCCAGGCCGGCATCGTGGTCGGCGGCATCGCCCTCGGCTACGCCGCCCAGGCGGCGAAGGGGGCCGGCAAGAACGCGAAGCAGGCCGAGCTCTACAGCCTCTCGGGCGGCGGCAACGTCCCGAAGCCGGGCAGCCGGCGGCCGTTGCTCTACGGCCGATGCTGGTCCGCGCCGCCGCTCAGCCAGGGGGACTACTTCACCTACGACGGCGACACGATGGTGCTCGTCAAGCGGATGACGCCGGGCATCGGGAAATTCCAGGTCCACCGCATCCGGGTCGGCGACGCGCTGCTCTGGGACGAGGCTACCGGCATCCAGGCGCCGTTCAGCAGCACCGCCGGCGGCGCGCTCGGGACCGCGATCGAGATCATCTACGAGCAGATGTCGCAGATCGCCTCGGGCGACGTCATCACCTCGAACAGCGTCTCGGGCCAGGAGATGCCCCGGCCGGGTGGCAATCCCGCCCGTACACCGTGGTTCCGACTGACCCCGCAGGGAGTGACGGCCGATGCGGCGTTGCTGTCCTGGACCTACCCGGCGATCTACCGGGTGTCGTCGCAGGGCCGCCAGGTCGGCACGGTCGCGGGCGTCGTGTTCTTCGCCCGGAAGATCAATCCGACCACGGGCCAGGTGCTCGGCCCCGAGTTCGAGATCCAGCGCAGCACGGAGCTGTCCGACACCTTCTCGCCGACCCCGCTGCGGAGGAGCGCCTATTTCCGCCTGCCCGAGGCGAACAGCACCTACGAGATCTCGGCGCAGAACGCGTACCCGGACCCGGTCGGCTTCGAGCAGCAGAACAGGGCGACGTGGGACGGCATGTCGGCCTACAAGGACGACTACCGCATCCGCCCCGAGACCACCGAAATCGTGCTGCGGATCCGGGCCGGGAAGGGCCTGACCGTCACGGCCTACTCGGACGTCATGGTGGACGCGACCCGCATCGTGCCGGTGTGGGACGGCAACACCTGGACCGAGAAGGCGAGCCGCAAGGCGGTCTGGGCCTACTGTGACCTCGTCCGGTCCACCTACGGCCTCGCCCAGCCCGACAGGGTCGATGCCGCCAAGGCGCTCTATTACGCCAATTTGCTGTCGGCGCAGGACACCTACGACGGCCCGCTGCCGGAGGTATCCTCGTTCTGGGAGGCGGCCGGTCAGCTGCTGCTGCCGCTGCGCGCCGACCCGGTGAAGGTGGGCGCGGTGCACTCCTTCGTGCGCGACGAGAGCCGGGCCGAGCCGCGCCACGTCCTCACCCGCCGGCAGATCGTGCGGGACTCGTCGGGTGCCACCTACAAGACCAAGGTGGAAGGCGGGGACGTGGTCGTGGAGTTCGACCGCGACGGCGACCCGAAGCGCCCGGACGAGGTGCGCTACTCCTACGGCGCGCCGACCCGGACCCCGAAGCGCTACAAGGTCGCCGGCATCACGGACGGTCTGCACGCGCTGAAGCACGCGACGTGGCTCGCGGCCGTCGCGGTGTTCCGCGGTGCCGAGCGCAAGATCCAGACGGAGTGGGACGGGCGCTTGGTCTACCCGGGCGACCACATCCTGAGCGACCTGTGGTTCCTGCGCGGGAAGCAGGCCTACGGCGTGGCCTCGGCCGCGGGCCGCGTGCTCACCCTCGACGTTACCGCCAACGTGCCGGGCGCCTACGGCTACGGGTCGATCCGCACGCGCCAGGGCCGGGAATGGGGCATCCTGCGCATGCGCGGCGTCGGCGCGCGCGGGCTCGAGCTTCATCCCGACGACGTCGCGGCGCTCTCGGCGCAGACGGGCTTGAGCCTCGCCGACGTGCTCGCCCGCGACACCCAGGACCCGACGACGGTGGTGCTCGGCGACCTGGTCGAGCTCCAGGAGACCTACGTCGCGCGCTCGGCGATCCCGAGTGACCCGGACCACGTCCAGATCGAGATGGTGAAGGACGACGCCCGGGTCTGGCAGCTGCTCGACGAGCAGACGATCGCACCGCAGCCGGTCCTCGCCGATCCGCTGGCCGAGCCCCTGATGCCTCAGATCTCGGTCCTGCACGCCCGCTGCCAGCGGGTGGAGACCGGCATCGAGGTCGTGTGGGGCGTCTCGGTCACCTACGGCGCCCGCGCCTACGAGGTCGAGATCAGCTACGACGGCGGCGCGACCTGGGAGGTGCTATCGGCGCTCGGCCCCGCCTCAAGCGGCCGCGCCCAGATGCGGCAGACCGATCGGCCGGCGACGGTGCGCGCCCGGGCCTACGGGCGGACCGGGCTGCACGGCGACTGGGTCGTCACGACGTTCACGACGGTGGCGCCGATCGTCCAGGGTGCGTTGGTCGACATCACCACCCTGCCGCCGATCACCTACGCCAATCTGGACACGGTGATCCAGGGCCGCATCGACAGCCTCGACGGCATCAAGGCGCGCGCGGAAGAGGCCTACACCGGGGCGCTCGGGGCGCTCGGCCGGGCGACCGACGCCCGCACCGCGGCCGACGGCGCGCAGGCGAACGCCCTTACCGCCATCTCGCGGGCGGCCAGCGCCCAGACCGATGCCACTAAGGCCCTGGCGGATGCCCAGACCGCGTATCAGGCCGCGGTCGATCGCTCGGCCGCCGCGCTGGCGAGTGCCCTGGTACGTCTCGACAGCTTCCGGCGCGCCCTCGCCGCCGATCCGCTGGTGCGCCAGGGCTACGTCGACCCGATCGTCACCGACGTGCGCGCGGATCTCGATATCCTGATGCGCAACGCCACCCGCAACATGCAGGACATCGCGGGCTTGCGGGATGCCCTGACGACCGCGGGGCTGGAGGTCATTCCGGCCGAGGGGCGGGTGCGCTTCTACGCCATCGAGGCGCTGCAGACCTCGGTCGGGGAGACGATCAGCAATTTCAGCATCACGGTCGACGCCCTGTCGAAGAAGATCGACCTGTACGGCAGTGTTCAGGGCAACGATTTGCAGGGCCTGATCAGTTCTATCGCCTCGGTCCAGCTCACGCTGGACGCGCAGCAGAAGACAATCAGCTCTCTTGCCACCTCGGCCCAGTTCACCTCTCTCGGCGCCCGGCTCGCAACCGCCGAGCAGACGCTGAGCGCCCAGGACGCCGCGATCACCGCCCGGGCGACGCAGACGAGCGTGGATGTCCAGGGCGTGCGGATCTCGGCCGCCGAGCAGCGGATCTCGGCATCCGAGGGCCGGATCAGCCAGCAGATCCTCGCGACGCAGTCCTCGAGCATCGATGCCGACATGCTGCCGCGGACCCTGGCCGGGTTCCAGGATTTCATGCAGCGGCAGCAGGGCGCGCTGGCGCAGAGCCTGGCGCTCGCCTCCGAGGCCATGTCGGCCAACGTGGATGCGGCGGGCCGCGCGACGGCCGAGGTGCGGACAGAGCTTCTGGTCTACCAGGGCGACGCCGCGGCGCAGTTCCTGTCGATCACCCGGGCCGTCGCCGACACGAATGCCGCCCTGGTGACGACGTCCACGTCTCTCACCGCCCAGATCCGCGATGTCGACGCCGCGCTGACCGACGAGCGCAGCGTGCGGGCCGCAGCCGATGCCGCGACCACGTCGCAGATCGTCTCGGCGTTCTCTCGCATCGGCGCCACGGAAGCCGGGCTCACGACGGAGCAGCAGACCCGAGCGTCGGCGGACGCCGCGAGCACGCTGCGCATCGATACCGCCGTCTCGCGCCTCGGGAGCGCGGAAGGCCGGATTGGCTCGACCGAGGCGGCGATCGTCGACGAGCGGCGCACGCGCGCTGACGCGGATGGCGCCCTCTCCTCTCGGGTCGACCTCGTTTACTCCCTCACGAAGGGCAACGAGGCGGCGATCACGACCGAGGCCACCACCCGGGCGACCGCCGATGCTGCCCAGACGACCCGCATCGATGGAGCGATCTCACGCATCGCTGGCGCCGAGGCGAGTATCACGACGGAGCAGCAGACCCGCGCAGCCGCCGATGCTGCCTCCACCCTCCGCATCGATGGAGCCCTCTCGCGCCTTGGCAGTGCCGAGTCGAGCATCGCGACCGAGCAGCAGACCCGGGCCGCGGCCGACGCCGCGACCACGCTGCGGGTCGACGGGGCTGTGTCGAGGATCGCGGCCACGGAGGGCCGGATCGGCTCGGCCGAAGCGGCCCTCCTGACCGAGCAGAAGACTCGGGCGGATGCCGATGCCGCCACGACATCGAGGGTGGACGGCGCGATCTCGCGCATCACCGCGACCGAGGGCCGGATCGGGACCGCGGAAGCGAGCCTTGCCACTGAAGCCAGGACCCGCGCGGACGCTGACGTGGCCTCCACGTCGCGCATCGACACGGCCGTCTCCAGGATCACGGCAGCCGAGGGCCGGATCGGGGTCACCGAAGCCGGCATCACGTCGGAGGCAAAGACCCGGGCTGATGCCGACGGAGCGCTGTCGTCGCGGATCGACCTCGTCTTCAGTCTCGGCAAAGGCACCGAGGCCAGCCTCGTCACCGAGGCTCAGACCCGGGCGGACGCTGACGCAGCCCAGACCAGCCGCATCGACGGAGCCGTGTCCCGGATCGCGGCGACAGAGGGGCGCATTGGATCCGCCGAAGCGAGCCTCACGGCGGAGCAGAAAACCCGAGCCGACGCGGATGCCGCCCAGACGTCCAGCATCACCGCGGCCGTCTCGCGCATCGGCGCGGCCGAGGGCCGCATCGGCGCTACCGAGGGCAGCATTGTCACGGAGGCCAAAACTCGTGCTGATGCCGATGCAGCTCAGACCTCCAGCATCACCGCCGCGCTGTCGCGCATCGGGAGCGCCGAGGCCGCGATCGTGGCGGAGGCCAAGACGAGGTCGGACGCCGACGCCGCCACTACCTCTCGCGTCGATGCGGCGGTCTCCCGACTCGGCGGCGCTGAGGCCGGCATCGCCAGCGAAGCGCAGACCCGCGCCGATGCGGATGGCGCCCTCTCCTCTCGGGTCGACCTCGTTTTCAGCCTCGGCAAGGGCAACGAGGCCAACATCGCCAGCGAGGCCACGACCCGGGCGACCGCGGATGGGGCACTGTCCTCGCGCATCGATCTCGTCAACGCCCGAGCGGGCAACATCGAGGGGTCGGTAGCCAGCGAGGCGCAGGCCCGGGCGGGCGCAGACGGCGCGCTCTCCTCCCGCATCGACCAGGTGAGCGCGCGCGCCGAGAACGCGATCGCCGGCGTGGCGAGCGAGGCTCAGGCCCGGGCCACCGCGGACGGCACCTTCGCGAGCCAGATCACCGACCTCTATGGCAGATCCGCGGATGGCAGCGCCCTCGGGCGCTTCGCCATGCAGGTGCAGTCCGCGCCGTCTGGCGTGTCTGTGCGCTTAGCCGCTACGGCATCGACGGAGAGTTACGGGCAGAGGCGTAATGCGGGTTGGTATCTAGATTTGCTCCCGGACGGCAATTCCCGGTTTATCGTCGACGCTAATTTCTTTGCAATCACCGCGAACGGCGGCGTGAGCTACCCGCTACAGTTCGACGGAAGCACGCTGACAATCCCTAATCTGCGGGTCACGTCAAATGTATTCCTGCCTGGCGCGGTGAGCACCGGCAAATACAGGTACGATCCGAATAGCCCCAGGACGGACATCCAGATCACGACGCGCCAGAATTCCAAAGTTCTGGTGCTCGCCCGCTTCGACGGCGCTCCCGGCGCTGGTCGGACACCAGGCACCTCGGGAGTGCTCACCATCGCGCGAGACGGCACCCCCTTTGATCAGACGTTTGTCGATTTCTACGCTGCTGGCAACAATCAAAATCTGTCCCATTTCCCTCTGTCGGGAATATCGTTCTGGGTCGACGAAAACGTTGGGGCCGGAACGCACACTTACTCATGTTACGTGGATAATGGCTTGCCGGGCGTTCGTCTCGTTGTTCTCGAACTTGCTGCCTAAAAACTAGCGCTCCACGAGCATCGGAAGGCACCACTTCATGTCTCTGCTCTTCTCTAGCGCTGCAACTGCGACGGTCGCAGCGAACACGACCAGCGTCGCGATCTCCGGCCTCGACCTCGGCACCGTCTTGCCGGGCATGACGATCAGCCTCGGCGCCCGCGGGCGGCTCACCGGCGACGCGTACATTATCGCGACCGTCACGCCGAGCGGCACATCGGGCGGCACCCTGACGGTGGTCGATCCGGTGGCGGGAGCCTACAACTCAGTCGCGTTCGTGATCGACACGCGCGATTTCAACGGCACCGCGCCGAACTACTTGATCGCGAGCTACACGCAGACGCTCAACGCGCTTCTGCGCCTCACCAGTCCACTCACCAACCTGTTCACCGGCTCGCGTCAGGTCGCCCTCGACAAGGATAACGCGAGCGCGATCTCGCGCCTGCTCTTCGCTATCTCCGGCCGCACCTGGGGCGCCGTCGAGCAGCGCACCCTCACCTACACGCCGACCGGCGCGGCGCAGACCACCACCGAGACCGTCTCCCTCAGGGCCTACCCGGACGGCACCACCCCGATCGATGCCCTGCTGATCGACCTCGCCACCGGCGGGGCCGACCTGCGCAAGGCCAGCGCCACGATGGCCTCGGCGCCGACCGTCGACCTCGGCTCGGCGCCGACCGGCAAGGTGGCGGTGACGGGCTCAGCCACCATTCTGTCCTTCGGCGTCGGCAAGCACCTCGAGCGCCTGGTGCACATCATGGATGGCGGCGCGGTGCTGACCTACAACGCCACGAGCCTGGTGCTGCCGGGCGGGGCGAATATCACCACCGCGGCCGGCGACTGCTTTCACGCCACGTCCGATGGGTCGGGCAATTGGCGCGTGCGGAGCTACGCCCGCGCGTCCGGCAAACCTGTCATCAGGTCGGGTTCGGCCGACATCGCCGACGCCAGCGCGTCAGGTCGTATCGTCCTCACCGGCACGGCAGGCCAGGGGGCGACGGCGCTCGGTCTCGGCGTCGGGAACATCCCCACCTTCATGGGCGCGATCCTGAACGGGGCTATTCAGACCCGGGGCGCGATCACGGCCGGGGGCTACGTGGGCGTCGGCTTCGCGAACGACACTGGCCTCCAATACTGGGGCTGGGGCCTCGGCGATGCGCTCGGAGGCGGCAATTCGGGCGCCAACCTGAAGCTGTTCTCCTACGGCGACGGCGGCGGGTTCCTTAGCGGTCCTATCGTCATTAACCGGGCGACCAGCCAAACGGTTCTTATGTCCCTGGCCGTCACGGGCGGGACGACGCTCGGCGGCACCTTGCAGCTCGCCTTCTACACGGTCGCGACGCTGCCGGCCGGCACGGTCGGGGTGGTGGTCTTCGCCTCGAACGCGCGCAAGCCGGGTGAGGCGGCCGGGGCCGGCACCGGCGTGCTGGCCTGCTACTCCAACGGCGCCTGGAGGCGCTTGTCCGACGAAGCCGCTGTCGCAGCGTGAGGTCATCATGAGCGAGCCCTTCCTCTACGAGTTCCTGTTTCGCGGCCGGCCGGCGGGCTCGGCCGAGCCGCCGGCCTGGCACGTGGTGCTGGGCCAGTACGTGACGCCGCCCGGGGCGAGGGAGGCGCAGTTCGTCCAGTCTGGCACGCTGACCCCGGTGCAGGCGGAGGCCGCGGGGTTCCCGCTCTCGGCGGTGCTGGCGGGGATCGACGCGGCGGCGCTGGCGGGGCGGGACGCGGCGCTGGCCGAGGCGGAGGCCGCGCGGCGGGAGCGCGATGCCCTGGCGGCGCAGCTCGCGGCGCTACAAGCCGCGCCGGCGCCGGCCGCGGGCCTGCCGGCGGTATCGGATCGGCAGTTCTTCCAGGCACTCGCGCAGGCCGGGGCGATCACGCCCGACGAGGCGCTGGCCGCGGTCATGACCGGCACGCTGCCGGAGCGCATCGAGGCGGCGGTGGCGAGCCTGCCGGAGGCGGAGCGCTTCGCCGCCCGGATGCTGCTGTCGGGCGCCACCTCGTTCGAGCGTGCCCACCCCATGGTCGCGCAGCTCGGCGCCGCCCTCGGCTACGACGCCGCGGCGCTCGACGCGCTGTGGCGCGCCGCCGCCGCCCTCTGACTTCCACCTCTGCCCCTGACGGAGCCACCCCATGATCACCGTGACCGAGACCACGAAGCGCACGCTCGACACCCCGGAGGCGATCGCCGACCACGTGCAGGCCGAGTACGAGCGGCGCACCCGCGAGGCGCCCTTCAAGCCCGGCGACCGGGTCAAGATCGACCGGCGCGACGGCATCCCCGGCGATTTCCTGACGGGCGATGTGGGTATCGTGATGCTCTGCGACCCCGAGTTCTCGCCGCTGACGACCCTGATGGGCGTCAACGCGTCGGGCATGACGATCCAGTTCCCGGTCGCGACGGCCAACCTCGAGGTACTGCCGTGAGCGCCGGCGCCCCCAAGCCGGTCGCCAAGCTGCAATTTTTCCTGCGCTCCGGCGGCTCGTTCGTCATCGACGGCGTCGAAGAGTGGAAGATCGGCAGCGACGGCAACAGCATCGCTTCGCTAGAACTGCGCCAGCAGAACAAGCCGGGCCAGACCGTGCTGCAGATCCCCGGGATCGCCCTGTCGGAAATCGCGGCGATCGTCCGGCTGCCGCTCTCCGAACCGGGCGCCGCCGAGCCTGCTCCCGCCCCTTCGCCGTCGCGCGCTCCCCGGGCCTCGGCAAGCCGGGCGCTCGCCAAGGCGTAAGCCCCCTCGACAATCTGGAGATCCCGATGACCGCGAGCACATTCGAGCGGGCGCTTCCGCTCGTCCTGAAGCACGAGGGCGGCTACGTGGACGACCCGGCCGACCCGGGTGGCGCCACCAACCTCGGGGTGACGATCGGCACGTTGAGCCTGTGGCTCGGCCGTCCGGCGACCAAGGCGGAGGTCAAGGCGCTCACGGTCGCGACCGTCGCGCCGATCTACCGGCGCCGGTTCTGGGACGCGATCCAGGGCGACGCCCTTCCGCCCGGCCTGGGCTACGCCCTGTTCGACTTCGCGGTGAACAGCGGCCCGAAGCGCGCGGTGATCGGGCTGCAGCGTGCGCTCCAGATCGCCGACGACGGCGCGCTCGGGCCGCTCACCCTGGCGGCCGTGGCGCGGCACAAGCCCGCCGACCTGATCGACGCCCTGTGCGACGGCCGGCTGGCGTTCCTGCGGCAGCTGTCGACCTGGCCGCGGTTCGGGAAGGGCTGGTCGCGCCGGGTCGAGGAGGTGCGTAAGGCGGCGCTCGCTATGGCGGCCGAGCCCGCGTCCGCGGCGCCCGCGAAGTGCCCGACCTGCGGGAAGGCGATGGCTGCGTGATGCCCGCCCGCCGGCTCATCCCGCCGAACGAACCGGTCATGCCGGCCCCGATCGCCGGCCCGATGCCCCTCGGCGACGCGCAGGATCCGCCCGTCGACCGGATCGCGCTGGCTGCAGCGCGCCACATCGACGCCCTGATCGACGAGCCGACCAGCGAGCGCCCGACGCAGCGGATCACGAAGATGCAGATCGTGATCGAGCGGGCGATCAACGAGGCGCTGGACCGGTGCCAGGCGCTCGGCGGGCGGCGCACCCGCTGACCAACCGCCGCAGATTTCGCGGCAGTTCACCCGCGCCGGCCGGGCGATCAAAACCCGGTCAAGACCTAAGCCCTTGATGCCCTGCGCTAAAATGTGTCCGGGTCAGAGGTCGATCAAATACCCGCGCCGGCCGGGCCAGCCGAGCACCCCACAATTAGGACATCGTCATGAACAGTGAACAGATCGCCTCTCTGCTGCGCACCATCCTGCAGTTCGGAGGCGGCATTGCCGTCGGCCGCGGCTGGATTGATGCCGACACCGCCACCGCGGTCACCGGCGCCATCGTGACGATCACCGTGACCGCCTGGGGCCTCTACGCCCGCCGCAACACCGCCCTGGTGCAGAGCGCCGCGGCCGTGCCGCAGGTGGCCCAGATCGTCACGACCTCGCAGCACATCGCCGAGGCGGCCGGCCCGAAGGTGGTGACCGGCTGATGCCCGGCTGGCTGTCCTTGGCGCTCAGCCTCGTCGCCAAGATCGTCACGCAGTGGCTGGCGAACCGGGAGGCGGAAAAGGCCTTCCGGGATCTCGGTGCCAAGACACAGGCCGAGGACAGCCGGCGCGAAGCCGAGCACCAGGAAGCCGAAGCGCAGGCAGCGGCCGAAGCCGCCACGGCCGCGCCCGAGGATCCCGATGACCCCTTCCTGCGAAAGGACGGAACATGACCTTCACCTGCGCCGCCGCGGGCTTCTTCGTGTTCGCCTGCACCAGTCCCGAGATCCAGGTCGACGCGGCACGGTTCTGCCAGACCGCTCGACCGATCACCTACAGCGTCCGTGACACGCCGGAGACCCGCCGGCAGGTCCGGGCGCACAACGCCCGGGGCGTTGCCGTGTGCGGATGGGGCAAGCGGTAGGTGACCGGCATCGAGATCGCCGCGCTCCTCAGGGACTATGGGCCCTACGGCGCGATAGGCCTGCTGTGCGCGGTGGTCGTCTACCTGCACAAGCTCGTGCAGGGCTGCCAGGAGGCCCGGGTCTCCGATGCCAAGATCAACACGGCTGCGCTGGAGCGCCAAGCCAGCACCAACATCGAGACAGCCGCTGGTCTCAACGCGATCCGTGCCGGGCAGACCGAGATCCTGCGCATGCTCGCCCTGCTCCAGAAGGAGATGGAGGGCAGCGACGAGCGGATCCGAGACAGGATGAGCGAGATCCAGCGTCGGATCGACACGATCTGCCGTGGAGGCGCGTGATGATCCGACGGAGGATCCAGATGCTTCTCGACCGCCTCTTCCCGGCTCGCTGCTCCGACGCGGGGGCCAACCTGCGCCGTGCCGCAGAACTCCACGCGCTGTCGGCGCTCGAACTGGAGAACGCGGCACGTAAGCAGGAGCGTCGGGTCGAGGACATGCGCGTCACGGTCGATGCCGCCGAGCGGCGAGTGGAGCACCGCAACCGGCAGATCGCCACTCTCAACGCTCTCCTGGAACGGGATCGATGAAGCACATCCTCACGTCACGCCTGTCCCTGCTGTTCGTGCTGCCCAACGCGTTGTTCCTGGGCGCGGCTCTGGTCTTCGACGCCGAGACCCTGATCGGGATCCTGAATGCCGCCATCGTCGCGCTCGCGGCCGGGGTGTGCGTGGCCTACTTCACGACCACCCGGGACATCGTGTTCGGTCGCCTGCCGCTCAACAAGGTCCACTGGCTGGCGCTCGGCATCTTCCTGTCCTGGGCGGGAACGCAGCTCGGGCGCTGGTGGTCGATCGTGTGGCGCTGGCTTGATCAGCCGATGTGGCTCGCGAACTCCACGATCGTGGCCTATGGCCTCTTCCTGGTTGCCTGTGGTGCCTACTTCCACCTGATCGCCGATGAGGCGATCGGCGAGGAGCGGGTGCCGCCGCAGCGTTGGATCCGGTGGGGCGCTGTGGTTGCGGTCGCCATCTTCATGATGGTGCTGGCGAGCTACGCGATCGATCGATGGACCGAAGCGGGTGCGATCTTCGGCCAGGGCCTGGGCTGACCTGGGAACCCTCTGCGTCGCCGGACCGTTGACCAGCGACTTCATCGAGACCCCGAGACGACCTTCAGCCCCGCCGGCAGTCGCCGAGCGGGGCTTTCTTGTCTCTGGGCCTACGCAGCGACCCAGGTAAAGCGCTCGGCCTCGTCCCAGGCGCAGTCGGCTCCCAGAGCCGCCGCGAACACGCCCGACAGGCGCGCCCGCTCGGCCTCGACCACCGGCCCGTCGACCGCCACCGGCCGGCAGCGGGCGGCGAGACCCGGCACGACGAAGTCGGGGTTGTGGAGCGCGTGATCGGAGCCTTCGGTGAAGAACGGCCGGTCGCCCCAGTCGAGATAGCTCTCGGCGGGAAGCCCCTCGGCGAGCAGGATGTCGTGGCTGTCGAGCTCGACGTGCCAGTAGGTGACGGCCGCCACCGGCTCGCGGGCGATGGTGGTGCCGTTGATCAGGCACATCACCGGCACGAGGTGGCCGCCCTCGTTCCCGGCCTCGGCGCCGACGAGGACCGGGTGGCCGGGCGAGAGGCGCAGGTCACGGGCCGGGAGCCCGGCCCCGAAGGCGCCGGCGCGGATGCGGACCGGCTGCTGGTCGTGCGGCAGGAGCGGACCGGCGGCCGCGATGGCGCGATGCCCGATCCAGACGATCGGACGAAGGGCGCCGGAGGCGGTGACGGCGCGGTCGCCGACCCGCAGGTCCTCGACGGCGACCTCGCCGCGGGCGGTGCGGATCAGGGTGCCGGTCGTGAAGCACACCGGCGCGATGTAATCGCCCTGCTGCGGAGTGAACGTCACCGAACTGCCGGGAGTGATCGGGTTATTCGAAAAAGCGACCGTATCACCGCTTGTGCTCTGAAGCAGGAACAGATCGCGCGTATCCAGCTGCGTAATTCCAATGCGCTGAACGCCGATCACCGTCGAGGGTGTAGATAGAAGGCCGATATAGGTATTGGTGCCGTCTGCGTTTACTCCGTAGAGATATCTCGTGTCCTCCCCCTGATTGTTCAGAGCGTACTGTTTATATGTCCCGTATTTAGAATTTAGGGCGCTGAAAGTTGCAGACCCTGAGCCACTGTTTGAATAAGCTAGTGCCTGAACCGATGCCACATTGGCGGCGTTGAAATATTGATACTGGAAAAATGGATTGCTCCCGATACCGGCCGCCATTGATTTTCCCCCCGGAGTTCATCGCCCACGCAAAACGTAAGCGTCGTGCACAATCCTCCTGGCTTGACTCCGCGGATAGGTCAATTGTCTTAGGCCGTAGGAGGATGAGCGTTTCCGAGATAAGATCGGAAAACTTCAATCTGTAGCGCTCATGATACACCCAAGGGTGGCGACGGCGGCTCCTCGCTCCTCCCACCCATCCGGCCACGACACGTCCCGGCCGATGACGAGGACCAGCGGCATCCTCTGCCGCCAGTCAGGACGCCTCCGATCCCTTGCACATCGCCTTGAGCGTAACGCGCCAGCACCATGCATTTTCGGAGGTGGTGGATCGAGCCATGACACCGCAAGGTTGTGGAGCCCTCATTGGGGCATGTTCGATCCGACTGGCCCGCCCGGCTCCCCGCCGCGGCGGGTTTTTCGTGCGCGCGCCGTCACCCGCCACTGACCTGCTCCGCGAAGTCCTCCGGCACCTCGCCGAACTGGCCGAGGATCGTCGCGCTCTCCAGCTCGCCTGTCTCGTCGTCCGCGACGATCCGCAGGGCCGCCGCGCCCGGCATCCGACTGGCGATCGCCTCGGCGCGCTTGAGCGCATCGCCGAGCGGACGGTGCTTGAGCAGGCGGTGGCGGCCCACGCGACGCGCCTCGGCGAGAAGTTGCGGCGCGACGGGCTGGCGGTCTCGGCTGTCACGGTCTTCTATCACACCAGCGAGCACGACCGCGGCGAGCCGATGCGCTCGGCCTCGAAGGTGGTGCATCTGCCGGAAGCGACGAACGACAGTCGCCATCTGATCGATGCGGCGATCCGCGGCGTGGCAATGACCTGGCGTGAGCAGGGGCCGACGCCTTGGCGCTACAGCAAGGCCGGGCTGGTGACAACCGACCTCGTGCCGCTCGACGAGGCGCCCCGCCCGCTGTTCGACAACTTCGACCGGGAGAAGTCTGGCGCGTTGATGGCAGCGATGGATGCCTGCAACAGCCGGTTCGGCCGCGGCGCCGTGGTGCCGGCGCGGGCGGGGCTCGTCGAGAAGCGCACCTGGTCGACGAAGTTCGAGATGCGCTCGCCGCGTTTCACGACACGGCTGAGCGAGGTGCCGAGGGTCAGCGCGATCATCCAATGAAGCCTTCGCATCGTTGTGGCCCAGCGGGCCTCAGCGCGGAATGCGGACGCCCCCAAACCGATCAACTTCTCGCAGGGTGCGACATAAAGGACAGAAATCAATCTGCGTAACAAAAGGGTGAGCGCGGCATCGGCCGGTGTGTTAGATCGACGGCAATCGTAGACAACGATTAATTGGCACGTCTATGAGTGAGAGCGTTGGCTCCCGCCATTTATCGGCTGGAGCAAAAATGCCTCGCTTCTACTTTCATGTTTTTGATAGCGCCGCTGTTCTCGATCCTGAGGGTGCAGAATTACCTAATTGGCAAGATGCACAGTCGCATGCGATACGTTACATGGGTGAAATATTACAATCGAATGCGAAATTAATTGACTGGCATGACGATTTTCATATGGATGTAACAGATAAGACAGGACTGTTGCTGTTTAGATTAGATTTCAGCATAGTAAGATCCGTTGCGCTGAATTATACTTCAGGACTGATTTCGAGCGATGCTTCCCCCATGTCGGCCGTGGCCTCAAGGCACGGCGAGCCCTCAGACAAATGACGCAGGGGCTCGGGATCGGCAGGAGGGTGGGTCACCAGCGCTTCCTATCGTCGAGGCGCCGCGCCGCCCGCCTCGATCACGCCACCGCACCCCGGGCGCAGGATAGGACCAGGGTGGAGGTGAGGGCGAGATAGGCCGGGACGCTCATCCGACCGGCGCCAACAGGACCGCCGTCTTCACCGCGTGCCGCCGCTGCGGCCCCGTCACGCCCTCCCGCGCCAGCACCTCGACGGCGTAGGCGTGGGCCAGGACGGCGGAGTAGGCGGACGCCATCGCTCAAACTCCTGCTCGCCGCCTAAGTAGCGGCCGAAGCCTCAATCCGGTTCAAAGCTTCAGCCCAAAGCTTGCCAGCCCGTGCGCTATGCAAATGGTGGTCGTTTGGGTCATCTGATCTATAGTGGTCCGCTAATACGCCAGTCGCCGGATCAAGTAGCGCTGGGGTAATATCAACGAAAGGGCAGTTTCTATTTTGAGCGCCATTTTTCAGGAGGGCATTATAGCGATGGGTCAACTCAGTCCGCTCCGCTATCGATGTGGTCACCTCACGGCGCATATTGGCAATTTCACCCCAGTCCTGCCCATCCTGAATGGTCGGCGGCACCGCGCCAGTCAAGACTACCTGCGAATAACCACTAGCGATAAGTTGGTCCACATAGCCCAAGTGGGCGTTGATAGAAGCATAAAGTTGCGCTTCGACCCCTTCTCCCAGCTTATCAGCACGCCACCATATTACGAAACCGCAATCGACCTCGCCGAGCTGCAGGACAGGTATAGCGTCGGGCCGGGCCGGCATTAAGTGTGAGGAGAATATCTCAAGAGCATGGGTCTGACTGTTCGGGTTGCGCAATCCTATAGCAGTAGCCCCACCAACCTCAAAAAATTCGCATGGACGCGTGATCCAGCCGCTTTCTGCGGCATGCCGAAATGCACCTATGTGGCTGTCGCCGAAGATGAGCCATGTCACGCCAACCTCCCAAGCAGGATCGCGGTCCTCACCGCATTCCGCCGCCGGGCCGGCGTTGCATCCTCCACCGCCAGCTCACCAGCCGACCACGGATGCGCCAGGACGGCCGCGGCGACGTCGAGGCTCCCCTTCCCGATCTCGAGCACGGTCGGCTTCGACGGGTCGGCGAGATAGGCCGAGATCGCCGCGTCCAGCCCGTCGTCTGTGAGGAGCTTCTGCTTGTAGGCCTCGCCGCCGGTCATGATGCGACCCGCTCCTCTGCCACATCAAGCCCTACCGCCTCGGCAAGCTCCGGCGGGGCGGAGCCGCGCTCGGTCTCCCTCAGCCACCCCCGGATCGCGGTCGCAGCCGGCCCGGAGGGGCCGTCCGTCTTCTCCCACTTGGTCACCGCCTGGCCGAGATCGCGGCCCGTCAGGTCGAGCGCCGCGCCGATCTCGCTGCAGTAGAGCGGACGAGAGAGGCCCAGGCGCTCGCCGAGGATGCGCCTGGCGTCTCGAAGCTCGTCGCCGGACATCGGGCGGCGCCTCTGCGAGATCTGCCGAGAGGGTGAGGTCACCTCCGCGGGCGTCTCCACGATCGCATCATCCAGCTCGGCCAAGCGGCGGGCGGCGGGCGGCAGGGGCAGCCCGACACCGTCGAGGATCGGCAGGACGTGGTGAGCGCGCAGGATCGCCCGGATCTCGTCGTCCGTGGACCGCGGCAGGCCGTAGTGCGCCGGGATGCCGTCCACGTAGCCGGCAAGGCCGATGCGCCGCGGCATGTCAGGCTCGGCCTTCGGCACCACCACCACCGCATCGGCCTCACGCGCCGCCATCAGCCAGTCGGCGGTGATCTCGCGCATCCGCAGACGTATGGTCTCGAGCTCGCCCCGCGCCGCGCCGGCCTCCCGCGTGATCCGCAGGCCGCTCGCGCGGCCTTGGGCAAATAGCGCATCAAGGTCCGGCTGATCCGGGAGGGCGGCCAGCAGGTCGGCATGCAGCCGCGCGGTATCGGCGTAGACGGTCATGGCTGCCCTCCCCAGGAGCGTAGGTAATCGCTGTCGGTGCGCGCCGGCTCGCCGGGGCGGCGGGGCGGGACGTATCGCCCGCGTCCGGCCACGGCCTGAAGCTCCCGGTCGATCCGGAGCAGACCGTCGAGCACACGCACGGTGCGCGGCAGAGAGAAGTGCGATCCGGTCCAGCATGCGCCGAGGGGGCGAAGCAGGGTGCCGATGCGCCGGACGGCCGCCTTGTGCGTCTCGGTCACCGGCGGCCCACCCACGATGACCCAGATGTCGGGATCTCGAGATGAGGCCGAGACCATGTCGGGCAGCCCCGAGAAGGCCGCCGCGTCCTCGAAGCGCTGCCGCTCGATCGCTGTCCGCCGCGCCAGCGCCGCCGCTTCGGCAGCCTCGCGGGCGACCCACTCGGCCATCATGGCGTGCGTCACGGTCTGGCGCAGATCCCAGGCACCGCGCCCGTCCGGACGCACCTTGCGGAAGCGCTGCTTCAGCCGCCGGCGGGCCTGGCCGTCGTCCTTCACCCAGACCTTGATGACGACCCGGCCCATGATGCGCCACCAATAGTGGTGCATCGCGAAATCGCCCATCCAGGCCCAGCCCTGCCGATCCCGCTGGACGTGCCCGATGGCTAAGCGATCGTATTCCGCGTCCTGAGGCGGGGCCACGCTTTGGTCGGGATCGCCATAGGGCGCCCGGCTGCCGACCGACCAGCCGCCGATCTGCGCGAGCGGTCCGCCCGGGATGCCCTCCGGATGCCCCGCCCGAAGGCACATGGCGACGCGCTCGTGCGCGTCCCGCCACAGGATCGCGACCTGCTCGGACGTGAGCGGCGGGGCGATGCGGTAGACGTGGGCGAAGGAGTCGCCCGGTCCGATCGGGCACCAGCGCCCGCCCGCCCAGACCAGCATCACGCCCGGGCCGGCCGTGGCCGCGAGCTCGTCGGGCGAGCCGACCATCCAGCTATCCTCGGTCAGGCTGCTCCACCAGCGCGGATGCTGCATCGCGTGCGGCCACTGGTCGTCGAGGCGGACGAGGAGCGACACGGCGGCCTCACGCGAGGCCGATGCGGCGGGCGGTCGCCAGGTGCCTCGGCTCCGCATCGTCGGCCATGCCGATGCGGACCGCGAGCGCAGCCAGGAGCACGTCCTGCCAGATCGGCGCGGTCCCGAAGCCGCTGGTGCCCTGAAGGTCGAGGTAGACACCAGCCGGGAAGCCGGCCTCGGCCTTGGCACGGACCGCCGCGATGCCGGCGGCGAGAGCGGCGCCGTCGATCCCGCTCTCGCCGCGCAGGCCCTCGGCCTGGGCGAGCCAGCCCTTGAAGCCGCGCACGAAGGACGGGAGACCGACGCGCTCGGCGTGCTCGAGCTGCTTGTCCGAGACGGCGGAGGTGATGACCGGGCCGTCGGTCGCCTCCGGTCCGTCCTTCGACAGGCGGGCAAGCAAGTCGGCGACGCTCTGGCAGGAGGCCGCGCGCCGGGCGGCGGAGGCGCCCTTGAAGCCGCGATGCTTCTCGGCCTGGCTGGCGTAGAGCGCGGCCACGCTGGCGACCGTCGATCCGGTCTGGATTTTGGCTTTGGCGCCGCCAGCCTCAGCGGTGCCGAGGACATCAAGAGCGGTGATGGCGGCTTGGGTCTGGGTCACCGGATCGTCTCCCGGGCAAGTGGGGCGCTGCCCCGTGCGATCCTTGTACGTTTTTTATATGTACGTGTCCACTCCCCTTCGTGGGCGATCGCCGCGATTTTCGTCGGGGCGCAGCCCGCGGCACGGGACGACGCCCGGCGACAGGCTGGCGAGGCCGCGGGACCAGGTGAGGACGGTGGGTGGTATGGCGGCGTCGGGCGCGGGCATGCGTTAGACCTAAGCGGATCGGGCGCCCGCAAACCGGGGAGCCCCCAGATATCCCCCAGAAACCAGGGGACCAAACGAGAACAAAAGCGGGGGAGGGCTATCGCACGCCGAGGGCTGCACAGGGAAGCTCTGGACGCACCACCCGTTTACACCGAGAGGGTCGGCGGTTCGAGCCCGTCACCGCCCACCAGGGCCCGCGGGGATTTGGCGCTCTATCCGTGCGCCCGGCGGATCGCGGCCGCCGGTGACGGCGCCGGACATCGGCCGTGGACGGCGCCCAATACTGTCGTTCGCCGGTGCGCCTCCTGAGATCTCTCGCATTCTCCGCGTCATCCCGGAGCCGCGAAGCGGAAACCGGGATCCAGAACCGCCGACGATGCAGGAGATTGGACGCGATCCGCCTCGTTCTTCGGCCTTGGCGGGCTATGGACCCCGGGTTCACGCCTACGGCGAGCCCCGGGATCATCCTGTGAGGTGGGAGCGCGGGCGAGAGTCGTCGGCGGCGCGCCTCAGCGATACGCCGCCGCGATCCCCAAGAAGTCCTCCGCCTTCAGGCTCGCGCCGCCGACGAGCGCCCCGTCGACATTGGCGACGCCCATCAGCTCGGCCGCGTTCGAGGGCTTCACCGAGCCGCCGTAGAGGATCCGCACCTTGGCGCCCTCGGCGCCGAGCCGCGCCTCGAGTTCCCGGCGGATCAGCGCGTGGACCTCGGCGACGTCCTCCACCGTCGGGGTCAGCCCGGTGCCGATCGCCCAGACCGGCTCGTAGGCGATCACCGTGTCGGCGGCCGTGGCGCCCTCGGGCAGGGAGCCGGCGAGCTGGCCGCGCACGACCTCGAGGGTCCGGCCGGCCTCGCGCTCCTCGCGGGTCTCGCCGACGCAGATGATCGCCACGAGGCCGGCGCGACGGGCGGCCAGCGCCTTGGCGCGGATGTCGGCATCGCTCTCGCGGTGGTAGGCGCGGCGCTCGGAATGGCCGACGATCGTGTAGGTCGCGCCGGCATCGGCCAGCATCTCGGCCGAGACGTTGCCCGTATAGGCGCCGCTCGCCTCGGCATGGACGTCCTGGCCGCCGACCTTGACGGCCGAACCCTCGAGCGCCGCGGCGGTCGCGCCGACCAGCGTCGCGGGCGGGCAGACCAGCACGTCGATGCGCTGCGCCAGCCCGGCATCGAGGCCGTCGCGGACCGCCTCGGCCACCGTCAGCGAGGCCCGGAGGCCGTTCATCTTCCAGTTTCCCGCCACCAGCGGGCGCGGCCGTTCGGTCGTCATGGGTCTCCCCCGATCTTTGACAGGCGTCTCATGGACAGGAATCTCATGGACAGGCGTCGCCGGTAACAGGTCCGCCGCCGGGCGGCAAACCCGCCGGGGAGCGCCGCTCTTTGCCTTGCGGCGCATATGCGGTATCGCGGCCGGATCCGGGCATCCCCTCGCGGGGAGGTGCCCCACGGTTTTCGAGGATCGCGATGCTCCAGGGGTTCCGCGCCGCCAGCCAGAGCTGGCTCGGCAAGATCGTGGTGACGGTGGTGTTCGGCCTCCTGATCGCGGGCCTCGCCATCTTCGGCATCGGCGACATCTTCCGCGGCGGCGGCAGCAACGCGGTCGCCACCGTCGGCAGCACGCAGATCCCGGCCGAGGCCCTGCGCACCGCCTACCAGAACCAGCTCCAGCGCCTGTCGCGCCAGAGCCGCCGGCCGATCACGCCGGACCAGGCCAAGGCGCTCGGCCTCGACCGGCAGGTCCTGGCCCAGCTCATCACCGAGGCCTCCCTCGACCAGAAGACCAAGGATCTGGGGCTTCGCATCCCCGATTCCGCGGTGGTGCGGCTGATCCAGGACGAGCCGGCCTTCAAGGGCCCGAACGGCGCCTTCGACGTCAACACCTTCCGCGACACCCTGCGCCAGGCCGGCCTGACCGAGCAGGGCTTCGTGCAGGAGCAGCGCGCGGTGGCCGCCCGCCTCCAGCTCGCCGAGGCGATCACCGCCGAGCTGCCGGTCTCGCTCGCCGCCCGCGAGGCGATCCACCGCTACACCGCCGAGCGGCGCGCCGCCGCGACCTTCACCCTGCCGGAGGCGGCCGCCGGGGAGATCCCGGCCCCGACCGACGAGCAGGTCACGACCTTCTACAACGACCGCAAGAGCGCGTTCCGGGCGCCCGAGTACCGCAGCGTGAACCTGCTCGTCCTCGATCCGGCGACCCTGGCGAAGCCCGACGCCGTGACCGACGCGGAGGCGCGCGCCCGCTACGAGAGCGAGCAGACGAAGTTCGGGACGCCTGAGAAGCGCTCGATCCAGCAGATCGTATTCCCGAACGACGCCGACGCCGCGGCGGCCCTCGCCCGCATCCGCAGCGGCGAGGTCACCTTCGACCAGGTCGCGACCGAGCGCGGCCTCGACGCCAAGGCGCTCGACCTCGGCACCTTCACCAAGTCCGAGCTGTTCGACCCCGCGGTGGCGGATGCCGCCTTCGCGGCCGAGGCGAACGCCGTCGGCGAGCCGGTCAAGGGCCGGTTCGGGACCGTGCTCCTGCGCGTGACCGCGGTGCAGCCGGCGGCGCGCAAGCCGTTCGAGGACGTCGCAGGCGAGGTCCGCCGGGAGATCGCCCTCGAGAAGGCCCGCGACGGGCTGGAAAAGGTCCACGACACGATCGAGGACCAGCGCGCCGGCGCCAAGCCGCTCGCCGACATCGCCCGCGAGCAGGGCCTGGCCCTCGTCACGGTTCCGGCGGTGGACGCGCAGGGGCGCGACCCGCAGGGCAAGGCCGTCGAGGCGATTCCCGACAAGGACGCGACGCTGGCGGCGATCTTCCGCAGCGACATGGGCGCCGACAACGAGGCCTTGCGCACCCGCTCGGGCGGCTACGTCTGGTACGACGTCACCAAGATCGACCCGGCCCACGACAAGCCGCTGGCCGAGGTCCGCGACGCCGTCGAGGCGCAGTGGAAGACCGACGAGGTCTCCCGCCGGCTCGCTGCCAAGGCGCGCGAGGCGACCGAGCGGCTCGACAAGGGCGAGGCGATCGAGGAGGTGGCGAAGTCCCTCGGCCAGGAGGCCAGGACCGTCTCCGACCTCTCCCGCGGTCGGGGCCGCGACGGGTTGAGCGCCGAGGGCGTCGCGCGCGTCTTCGCCACCCCGGTGGGCAAGTCCGGCGCCGCCTCCGGCGAGGGCGTCGCCCGGGTGGTGTTCCGGGTGACGAGCGCCACCGTGCCGGCCTTCGTGCCGAGTGCGGCGAGCGCGGTCGCGGTCGAGCAGCAGTACCGGACGGCGCTCGCCGACGACATCCTGGCCCAGTACATCGCCGACGTCCAGAAGCAGGCCGGAGTCTCGGTCAACGACGCCGCGTTCCGGCGCGCCATCGGCGGCGAGTACTGATGCTCGTCGCCCCCTCCCCCGAGATCGCGGCGGCAGCCTACGCGGCGGGCCGCCCGGTCCTGCTGCGCGCGACCCTGGTGGCCGATCTCGAGACGCCGGTCGCCGCCTTCCTGAAGCTGAAGGCGGGCCGCGAGGGCGCCGCCTTCCTGCTCGAATCGGTCGAGGGCGGCGCGGTGCGCGGCCGCTACTCGATGATCGGCCTCGACCCCGACCTGATCTGGCGCTGCGCCAACGGCCGGGCCGAGCGCGCGTCGGCTCCCGACCTCGCCGCCTTTACGGGCGAGGACGCGGGCCCGCTCGACAGC
This sequence comes from Methylobacterium terrae, assembly GCF_003173755.1. Classification (NCBI taxonomy): domain Bacteria; kingdom Pseudomonadati; phylum Pseudomonadota; class Alphaproteobacteria; order Hyphomicrobiales; family Methylobacteriaceae; genus Methylobacterium; species Methylobacterium terrae. The sequence continues at coordinate 2,850,755 of NZ_CP029553.1, read as the reverse complement.
CTGCGGGCGCTGATCGCCGAGAGCGCGATCCCGGCGGAAGCCGGGCTGCCCCCGATGGCGGCGGGCCTGTTCGGCTATCTCGGCTACGACATGGTGCGGGAGATGGAGCGCCTCGACGCCCCCCATCCCGACCCGATCGGGGTGCCGGACGCGATCCTGGTCCGCCCGACCGTGATGGTGGTGTTCGACGCGGTGCGCGACGAGATCGCGCTCGTGGCGCCGATCCGCCCCGTCGCCGGCCTCTCGGCGAGGGCCGCCTACGAGGCGGCGGTGGCGCGGCTCGAGTGCGCCGCCGACGCGCTGGAGGGCCCGCTGCCGGTCGAGGCGCGGCAGAACCCGACCGAGGTCCCGGCGCCCGCCCAGGTCTCGAACATCGCCCCCGACGACTTCCTCGGCATGGTCGCCCGCGCCAAGGAATACATCGCGGCCGGCGACATCTTCCAGGTGGTGCTGTCGCAGCGCTTCGAATCGCCCTTCACCTTGCAGCCGCTGGCGCTCTACCGGGCGCTCCGCCGGGTCAATCCGGCGCCGTTCCTGTGCTACCTCGATTTCGGCGACTTCCAGATCGTCTGCTCGTCGCCCGAGATCCTGGTGCGGGTGCGCGACGGCGCGGTGACGATCCGGCCGATCGCCGGCACGCGCCGCCGCGGCGCGACGCCGGAGGAGGACCGGGCGCTCGCCGACGAGCTGCTGGCCGATCCGAAGGAGCGCTCCGAGCACCTGATGCTGCTCGACCTCGGCCGCAACGACGTCGGCCGCGTCGCCGAGATCGGCAGCGTGCGGGTGACGGATTCGTTCTTCCTCGAATTCTACAGCCAGGTCATGCACATCGTGTCGAACGTCGAGGGCCGCCTCGACCCCCGGCACGACGCCATTTCGGCGCTGGCCGCGGGCTTTCCCGCCGGCACGGTCTCGGGCGCCCCGAAGGTCCGGGCGATGCAGATCATCGACGAACTGGAGCGCGAGAAGCGCGGGCCCTACGGCGGCTGCATCGGCTATTTCGGCGCCGACGGCCAGATGGACACCTGCATCGTTCTGCGCACCGCGATCGTCAAGGACGGCCGGATGCACGTCCAGGCGGGGGCCGGCATCGTGCACGATTCCGATCCGGCCTCCGAGCAGCAGGAATGCGTCAACAAGGCCAAGGCGCTGTTCCGCGCGGCCGAGGAAGCGGTGCGCTTCGCCGCACAGGCGCGGCGGGGGCAGTAGCACTGTCCTCGTACCGAGAACCCGGATCGTACGCCTCCGGACCCGTCCTGCCCGCGGCCTCATCCTGAGGCGCCCATACAGGTGGGCCTCGAAGGAGGGCTCCAGGAACGGTCGAGACTCCTGGAGGCCTCCTGCGAGGTCGGCCGATCTGCCATCGACCGACACCTCGGGATGAGGTCGGAGTGCGGGTCCGGCCCTGCTGCGCTACTTTCGGTTCGTGATCAGGCTGTCGACGTTGCGATTGGCCTCTCTGTTCTCTTTGTTCTGCTGCCTGACCTGCTGCTCGGTATATTTCTGCGACATCTCATCCCGCTTGCCCTGCGGGATCGTGTTCTCGGCGGCGAAGACCGGGGTCACGGAGAGCAGGCAGGCGGCGCACAAAGCGGTGGATATCAGCGGCTTGATCATGGCCTCTTCCTCTTGGTCAGAGATCGATCAACACGCGCGAATTCTGCGCGGTTCCGTTACAATTCGTCCATGGTGAGGGTTGTCGCTGAACCCGTTGCTTGCAGATAGGCTTGCTGCGCCGCAGGGTTGAACGCCTCCCGGAAGCCGGATCTTCGGGGCACGGACAGTGCCGGACGCTTCGCCGGCAGGCGGGAGGCTCACGGGAACCTTCCCACCCGTGGGGGCGGCGCGGGGCGGCCCCTACTCCGCCGCCGCCGGCCGATGCGTCCCCTCGTGCCCCGGCGGCTCGTCCACCGCGCCGACGAAGCGCCCGAACAGCCGGCCCATCAGGCGCGACAGGTCGTCCATCAGGAGGAAGATCGCCGGCACGAACAGCAGCGACAGAAGCGTCGAGACGATCAGGCCCGAGATGACCGCGATCGCCATGGGCGAGCGGAACTCGCCCCCGATGCCGAAGGCCATCGCGCTCGGCACCATGCCGGCCGCCATGGCGATCGTCGTCATCACGATCGGGCGGGCACGCTTGGCGCCGGCCTGGGTGATGGCGGTGACGCGGTCGACGCCGCGGGCCATCTCCTCGACGGCGAAATCGACCAGCATGATCGCGTTCTTGGTCACCACGCCCATCAGCATCAGGATGCCGATCACCACCGGCATCGAGATCGGCCGGTTGAAGATCAGGAGGCCGAGGATCGCGCCGCCGATCGAGAGCGGCAGCGAGAACAGGATGGTCAGCGGCTGGAAGAACGAGGCGAAGAGCAGGATCAGGACGCCGAGCACCATCATCAGGCCGGCGCCCATCGCCAGCGCGAAGCCCTCGAACACCTCGCCCATCACCTCGGCGTCGCCGGTCTGGCGCAAGCTGACGCCGGGCGGCAGGTTGCGGGCCGTCGGCACGTTCATCGCGAGCTTGATCTGCTCGCCGAGCGCGTCCGAGCCCTGCATGTTGGCCTCCAGCGCCACCCGCACGGCGCGGTCGTAGCGGTCGATCGCGGTCGGCCCGCGGCCGAGGCTGATATCGGCCACCGCCGAGAGCGGCACGGACGCCCCGTTCTTCGCCGGCACCTTCAGGCTCTCGAGCGCCGGGAGGTCGCCGCGCAAGCTCATCGGCAGCTGCACCCGGATCGGGATCTGCCGGTCGGTGGCGTTGAACTTGGCGAGGTTCTGGCCGATGTCGCCGATCGTCCCGACCCGCACCGTCTCGGCGATGGTGTCGGTCGAGACGCCGAGATCGGCGGCGACCCCGGCCTTCGGCCGGATCCGGACCTCGGTCCGGTCGAGGGGCGCGGTCGACATCACGTTGACGAGGTTCGGCAGGGCCGCGACCTCGCGCTGCATCCTGTCCGCCACCTCGGTCACCTGGGCGGTATCGCTGCCGGCGACGATGAGCGTGAAGTCGCGCTGGCCGCCCTCGCGCAGGGACCAGTACCGCACGTCGGCCTCGTCGCGCATCAGGTCCATGATCGCCGCCTCCACGTCGGCCTGCTTGCGGGCGCGGGCGTTCTTCGGCGTCAGGTTGACGGTGAAGGTGGCGAGCCGCACTTCCTTCTTGCCCGGCAGCTGGCGGCCGCCGTCGACGAAGACCGAGCGCACCTCCGGCAGGGTGCGCAGGCGCTGGGCGATCCGGTCGGTGACCGCGATCGTGTCGTCGAGCCGCGCCCCCGGGGGCAGTTCGACCACCATCAGGGTGCGGGCGGCGTCCTCCTTCGGCAGGAAGCCGGCGGGCAGGAGGCCGGTGGACATGATCGAGGCGGCGAAGAGGGCGAGGCCGACGACCAGCGTCACGTATTTGTGCCGCACCGACCACAGCACGACGCGGTTGTAGAGCCGCATCACCGGGCCGTCGCGCTCCTCGTGGTGGCCGTGGTCGCGCAGGAAGTAGGCGGCCATCATCGGGGTGATGAGGCGGGCGACGAGCAGCGACATGAAGACGGCCGCCGCGATGGTGAGGCCGAACTGCTTGAAGTACTGGCCGGCGATGCCGCCCATGAACGACACGGGCGCGAAGATCGCGATCAGCGTCGCGGTGATGGCGATGACGGCGAGCCCGATCTCGTCGGCGCCCTCGATCGCCGCGCGGTAGGGCGACTTGCCGAGCCGCATGTGGCGGACGATGTTCTCGATCTCGACGATCGCGTCGTCGACCAGGATGCCGGTGACGAGGGTGATGGCGAGCAGGCTCACCGCGTTGAGCGAGAAGCCCATCGCGCTCATCGCCCAGAAGGTCGGGAAGACCGAGAGCGGCAGCGCCACCGCGGCGATCAGCGTCGCGCGCCAGTCGCGCAGGAACAGGAACACCACCAGCACCGCCAGCGCTGCGCCCTCCACCAGGCTGTGCATGGCGGATTCGTAGTTGCCGATGGTGTTGGTGACCGAGGAATCGATCCGGTCGAAGTGGACGCCCGGATAGTCCTTCCCCAACTCCTCGATCTTCTTGACCACCACCTCGCTCACCGAGGCGTCGCTGGCGCCGTTCGCCCGCGAGATCGCGAAGGCGACGACGGGCTGGCCGTTGAGGCGGGCGAAGGTGCGGGGCTCCTCGGCGCCGTCGCTCAGGGTGGCGAGGTCGTCGAGCCGAACCTTGCGCCCGCCCGGCAGCGCGATCGAGGTCGCCGCGAGGGTGTCGAGGGTCGAGGAGGCGGCGAGCGTGCGGATCGACTGTTCCTGGCCGCCGATCTCGGCCCGGCCGCCGGCCATGTCGGCGGAGGTCAGGCGCAATTGCCGGTTCACGTCCGCCGCGGTGATGCCGAGTGCGAGCAGCCGGTCGGGCTTCAGGGTCACCCGGACCTCGCGGGCGACGCCGCCGAGGCGCTCGACGCCGCCGACGCCGCGCAGGCCCTGGATCTGGCGCGCCACCACGTCGTCGACGAACCACGACAGGTCCTCGGGCGTCATCGCGGGCGCGGAGGCGCCGTAGACCATGATCGGCAGGCCGGCGATCTCGACCCGGGCGATGATCGGCTCGTCGATCGTCCGGGGCAGGTTCATCCGGACCTTGGCGATCGCGTCCTTGACGTCGTTGACGGCGCGGTCGGTGTTCACCTCGAGGCGGAACTCGATCGTCGTCGTCGAGGTCCCCTCGGTGATCGACGAGATGATGTGCTTGACGCCCTTCACCCCCGCCACCGCGTCCTCGACCCACTTGGTGACCTGGGTCTGGAGCTCGCTTGGCGCGGCGCCGGCCTGCGTCACCGTCACCGAGACGATCGGGATGTCGATGTTGGGGAATCGGGTGATCGGCAGGCTGCGGAAGCTCACGATCCCGAGCAGCCCGAGCACCAGGAAGAGCACGATCGAGGGGATCGGCTTGCGGATCGCCCAGGCGGAGACGTTCAGGCGCATCGAGCGGACCCGGTCAGGAGAGGAGAGCGAAGGGCGAGGGCGTCAGGGACGCCTGGGAATCGGGAAGGGGGGCGTCAAGGACGCCCGAGAATCAAGAAGGGGGCGTCAAGGACGCCCGGCCTCGGCGGTGGCGGGCATCGCCGGGTAGATCGGGCGGACCCGGTCGCCGTCGCGCAGGAAGCTGCCGGCCCGCGCCACCACGGCCTCCCCGGCCTTGACCCCGTCGCGGGCCTCGATGAAGCCGCCGGCCGAGAGGCCGGTGCGGATCGTGCGGGCCTCGACCCGCTCGCCGGAGACCACCAGCACGGTCGGGCCCGACGGACCGTAGACCACGGAAGCCAGCGGCACGGCCACGCCGGTGCGGCGCGCCGCCTCGACCGCGCCGCGGGCGAAGGCGCCGATGCGCAGGCGCGGATCGGCCTCGAGCCTGATGCGGACCTTGCCGAGCCGCGTCGCCCGGTCGATCTCCGGATAGACGACGCGCACGCGGCCCGAGACCGAGACCGGCCCGTCCGGCGTGTCGAGGTCGAGGTTCGCGGGAGCGCCGGGGCGCAGCCGCGCGAGGCCGGTCTCCGGCACCTCGCCCTCGAGCTCGATCTCGCCGCGGGCGATCAGCCGGAACAGCGGCTCGGCGGCGGCGGTCGCCGTCGCGCCGACCCGGGCGGTGCGGCGGCTGACGATGCCGCCCTCCGGCGCCCGGATCTCGGTGCGGGCGAGCTTCAGGTCGAGCTCGGCCCGCTGCGCCCGGGCCTGGGCGAGGTCGGCCTGCGCGATGGCGAGCCCGTTGCGGGCGGCCGACAGCTTGCCGTCCGCGCCCTTGGCCGCCGATTCTCGCTGCTCCAGCACCGCCGCGGTGGCGTTGCCGGTCTTGGCCAGCGACTGCGCGCGCTCCAGCGACAGCGAGGCCTCGACCTGCGCGGCCTCGGCCTGCACGATGGTGCTGCGGGCCTGCGCGACCGCGCCCTCGGCGCGGGCGATGGCGGCGGCGTTCTGGGCGAGCTGGGTGTCGATCATCTCGCGCGAGAGCCGGGCCAGCACCGCGCCCTTGGCGACCCGGTCGCCCTCCTCCACCAGCAATTCGGTGATGCGGCTTCCCTCGATCTCCGGCGAGACCAGGATCTCGTCCCGCGGCACCAGGCTGCCGGTGACGACGGCGCGCTCGACGATCTCGCGCTCGGCGGCGACCGCGACGGTGACGGCGGGCGCCGGGGCGGTCGCGACCACGGGACCGGCCGAGGGCAGGGTCTCGGCGGCGCGAGCCGGGCCGGCGGCGAGGGCGAGGGCGGCCAGGAAACCGGCGAGGCGACGGGGGCGGGTCATCGGGCGGGTTCCGGGTTGGCAAGCGAGGATTCGGCCGAGGCCGTCCCCGTCGGGTCGAAGCGGCCGTCGAGCGCCGCGCCGATCAGGGTCAGCATGGCGTCGATGATCGGGCCGGGGGTGAAATCTGGCGAGAGCGCGCGGCGGACCATGATGCCGTCGGCCATCACCATGGCGAGGCGGGCGAGCGCCTCCGGGTCGGCGCCGGGCGCCGGCGCCTCGGCCCGCTCTTGAGCCCGGCGGTAGAGGCTGGACAGCCGCGCCGCGATCTCGCGCTCGAAATCCCGGCAGATCGCCGCCATGGCGGGGTTGCGGGTCGCCTCGGCCCACATCTCGAGGCAGAGCACGGCCTTCTCGGCCGGCGCCTCGGCGAGGTGGCGCCGCGCCAGGACCGCGAAGGCCTGCATCATGTCCGGATGCGCCTCGATGCCGGAAAAATCCTCGGCCACGGCGGCGCGGTCGCGCTCGGCGAGGCCGGCCACGATCGCGTCCTTCGACGGGAAGTAGCGGTAGAGGTTGCCCGGGCTCATGCCGGCCTCCGCCGCCACGTCGTGCATCGTGGCACGGTGGAAGCCGTCACGGACGAAGCAGGCCTCCGCCGCATCGAGGATGCGGGTGCGGCGCTCCTCGGTCGAATCGAGGCGGGCGGGGCTGGATTGGGACGGCACGCGGCGCTCGGCTTGAGAATGAACGTTCATTCTCTACACCCAAGGGACGCCTTCCCGCAACGTCCGATCCGTCGCAACCTCCACCGACCGGCGCACGTTAGATGTCCGGATTAAGGCTTCAGTGGGAGGACGTGTTTCATGGCCATCTTCCAGGTGAGACAAGCTGCGACCGGGGCCATTCTCTGGACCGGCGGCGCCGAGAACGAGCAGCAGGCCCTCGACGCGATGGCGCGCGAGGCGGGCTACTCCGACTTCTCGGCCATCCCGGAATCGCTGCGCAGCTCGGGGACCAAGGTCGATCGGCTGAACCTGGGCTGAGCGGCAACGCTCGCCCGTTCGGCATGACGCAGAGCCGGGGTTCGCCCCGGCTTTTTCGTGCCCGGGACGGTGGGCATGGAATGGTTAAGAGACCGTTGCCGCCCTCGCGACGGAGGCGACGCCCTCCCGGTCGTTCCGGCTTTCGCCCCGCCGGGCCCCCGGGACGCCCCGGAGGGGAACGGCAGGCGATCATCCCGGCACTGCCGCTCGGCCGAGCAGAAGGCAGCGTTGCGCCTGAGGACGGTGCCGGTAGGCCCGGCCGAGGCGCTCCTTCTCAGATTCGCCGCTTTTTCCGCCTAGGTCCGAGCCCGCCGGCCGTTGCGGCCGGCCTCGTTAACCGTGCGGATGCCGGCTCGGCGCATGATCGGACAGGCCACCCGGCCCGCCCGTCGCCCGCCCGGACGGCGGCCGCAGCCCTTTCGAGCGTGCCTTCCCGCCGATGATCCGCCTCGACAACGTCACCAAGATCTACAAGACGGACGGATACCGTCGCACCATCCTCGATCAGGCGTCGCTGACCCTGAAGCCCGGGGTGAGCTACGGCATCCTGGGCATCAACGGCGCCGGCAAGTCGACCACCTTGCGGTTGCTGGCCGGCTGCGAGCTGCCCACCAAGGGCCGCGTGATCCGCACCACCCGCATCTCCTGGCCGCTCGGCTTCGCGGGCGGCTTCCACCCGTTGATGACGGGCCGAGAGAACGTGATCTTCGTCGCGCGCATCCACGGCGAGGATCCGCGCCGGGTGCTGGCCTTCGTGGAGGATTTCGCCGAGCTCGGCGACTACATCAACGTGCCGATCCGCAACTACTCCTCGGGCATGGGCGCCCGCCTCGCCTTCGGCATGAGCATGGCGATCCCCTTCGATTGCTACATCGTCGACGAGATCACCGGCGTCGGCGACGCGCGCTTTGCCAAGCGCTGCGAGGAGGTGTGGGGCCAGCGGCGGGCGAATGCCGACATCATCATGTGCTCGCACTCGATGGACACGATCCGGGACTACGCCCAGCAGGGGATCGTGCTGGCGAACGGCCGCGCCGTGATCTATCCGGACGTCAACGACGCGATCGAGGTCTACCAGCGCCTCAACCAGTGAGCGCGGCGCCGTCCCCTTTCCCATCCGCTCCCGATCTCCCCGTGTTCCCTGCCGGACGGCGCGCCCCGCGCCCCGGCTCCGCCCTCAGCCGGAACTCTCCGCCATGACGATCGACGCCCGCAATCCGGAAGGCAAGGCGCTCAGCCCCGCCGACCGTTCCCGGTTGATCGGCGAGGCCCTGCGGCAGGCGGCGCGGGTGTCGCGCTTCTCGAACCCGAACAAGAGCACGATCCGGACGATCCGGGCGCAGCGGCGCCGGGACATCGTCACCCCGCTCCTATGCCTGTTCCTGTTCGTGCTCCCGTCCGTGGGCAGCACCGCGTTCTTCGGCTTCTACCTGTCGGACCGCTACGTGACCGAGGCGCGCTTCGCCCTGCGGCCGGCGATCGGCGGAGCCGAGAAGGCGACGCCCGACGCGGTCGGCACCACCTCGAGCGTCCCAGCCCAGATGATCGCCCAGGATTCGATGATCGTCGGCGAGTACATCAAGAGCCGGACGATGGTCGAGGTGCTCGAGCGCACCCTGCCGCTGCGGCAGATGTTCTCGCGCGACGACATCGACCGCTATTCCCGCTTCGATCCGGAGAAGCCGGTCGAGAAGCTCGCCCGCTACTGGAGCGAGCGGGTCAAGGTCGGCGTCGAGTCGTCCGGCCTGATCGAGGTCACGGTCAACGCCTTCGATCCCGACGATTCGCTCAAGCTGACCCGGGCGGTGCTCGGCGAGAGCGAGCGGCTGGTCAACCAGCTCACGGAACGGGCCCGCAACGACGCCCTGGCGGAGAGCGAGCGCGAGATGAAGCGCGCCGAGGAGCGGCTGACCAAGCTGCACCTCGCGGTGCGCGACCTGCGCAACCGCGACGGGGTGCTCGACGCCCAGAAGACCAACGAAGCCAACCTGAAGGTGATCGCGGAGATCCGCACCCAGCGGATCAACCTGGCGGTCAAGCTCAGCCTGCTCCAGCGCGACCTGCGCGACGACAGCCGCGGCGTCCAGGATATCAAGGCGCAGATCGCGCAGCTCGACGACACCATCGCCCGCATCGAGCGCGAGGCCGCCAACCAGGACCCGGCGCAGCGCCGGGTGCTCTCGGCCACGCTCACCAAGTTCGAGGAGCTGGACGCCGAGCGCAAGACCGCCGAGAAGTACTACGCCGCGACGATCGCCGCGCGGGAGCGCTCGCGGATGATCGCCGACCGGCAGATCGAGTTCTTCAGCATGATCGTCGAGCCGGTCCGGGCGGAATCGTCCCAGCAGCCGCGGCGCACGCTCTTCATCGCCATTTCGGTCGCGGTCTCGGCCCTCGCCTTCGGCCTCGCGGTCCTGACCCGCAAGCTCCTCGCCTGACCCCGGCCCCGGGGCGGCCCCTCCCCCAGCTTCCCGCCGCTCAGGTCCGGCGGGCACGGAACGACCATGCTCTCCCCCGCCCCGTCCGGCTGGACGCTCTTCCGCAATCGCGACTTCCGGCTCTTCGGCGGCGCCCGCTTCCTCACCGGCCTCGCCTACCAGATGCAGGCGGTGGCTGTGGGGTGGTTCGTCTACGATCTCACCCGCAGCGCGCTGGCGCTCGGCTTCGTCGGGCTCGCGAGCTTCGCGCCGGCGATGCTCGGGGCGCTGATCACCGGCCACGTCGCCGACACCTACGACCGGCGACGGGTCGCGGCGATCGCCTACGGGCTGCTGGCGATGTCCGGCCTCGCCCTGATGGCGCTCGCCGCCCACGGAGCGGCGCCGGTCTGGCCGGTCTACGCCCTCATGGTGATCGTCGGCACCGCCCGCGCCTTCGCCAACCCGGCGAGCCAGGCGCTGCTGCCGACGCTGGTGCCGCGCGAGCAGTTCGGCAGCGCCATCGCCCTCAACTCCTCGCTCTGGCAGAGCGCGTCCGTCACCGGCCCGGCGCTGGGCGGCCTGCTCTACGCCCTCGGGCCCGCGGTGGTGTTCGGCCTCGCGGCGGCCTGTTTCGGCCTCGCCGCGGCGAGCGTCATCGGCATCCGGCCGCGGCCCGCCGCGAGCACCACCCGGCCGGCCGTGACCTGGTCCACCCTGCTCGCCGGCCTCACCTACATCCGCTCGCAGCCGGTGGTGCTCGGCGCCATCACCCTCGACCTCGTGGCGGTGCTGCTCGGCGGCGCCACCGCCCTGCTGCCGATCTTCGCCCAGGAGGTGCTGTTCGTCGGTCCCCTCGGCCTCGGGCTCCTGCGCAGCATGCCGGCGCTCGGCTCGGTCGCGACCGCGATCGTCCTCGCTCAGCGTCCCCTCACCCGCCGGGTCGGGCCGCGCCTCCTGATCGCCGTCGGGGTGTTCGGCCTCGCCACGGTGGGCTTCGGCCTCTCGACCTCGCTGCCCCTCTCCATGGCCTGCCTGTTCGTCACCGGCGCGGCCGACATGGTCAGCGTCTACGTGCGCCAGAGCCTCGTCCAGGGCGAGACGCCGGACGCGATGCGCGGCCGGGTCGCGGCGGTCAACACCGTGTTCATCGGCGCCTCGAACGAGCTCGGCGAGTTCGAATCCGGCGCGCTCGCGGCCTTCATCGGGGCGGTGCCGGCGGTGGTGGTCGGCGGCGTGGCGACGCTGGCGGTGGCGGCCCTGTGGGGCCGGCTGTTTCCGGCCCTGCGGCGGCGGGACCACCTCATCACCTGAGGCCTGCGCGCGGGACCGGAGCAGTCTTCGACGAAGTGGAGCCCGGTTCGTCGAGAGACCGTGCTGCGAAGTCAAAGACCGGGAGCGCCTCCGTGACGCCGGCGTGGTCCCGGCCCGGTCCACCGTGCGGCATGAGGAGCGTCGGCTTCTCGCGCATGGCGTCGCCGTCCGGCACGAGGCCGAAGTTCGCGACATCCACGAAGAGCCGCACGCCGCTCACGGAGACGGGCATCGTGACGATCCTCGACGTGATCGGGCACGCGCGCCGACGCGCTGTCCGGGCCTGGTTTTCCGCGGCAATGCGGCCGCCGCAGGCTCGGCCCTGTTAGGTCATGCCGCCTACGCGAGGCCGCCCGTCCGCGCCGGGGGAAGGATGCGGTCGACGAGGCCCCAGTCGAGCGCCTCCTCCGCCGTCATGAAGCGGTCGCGGTCCATGGCGCGCTCGAACTCCTCGTAGGACCGCCCGCAATGCTCGGCGTAGAGCCGCGTCATGCGCTGCTTGGTTCGCAGCGTCTCCTGGGCGTGGATGAGGATGTCGGATGCCTGTCCCTTGTATCCCCCGAGCGGCTGGTGGACGAGGATGCTGGCGTTGGGCAGCACGGCCCGCTCCCCGGGCTCGCCGGCCATCAGCAGGAACGAGCCCATCGAGTAGGCCATCCCCATGCACAGCGTGTGCACCGGCGCGCGGATGTGGCGCATGGTGTCGTACATGGCAAAGCCGCTCGTGACGACGCCGCCCGGCGAGTTGATGTAGAGGTGGATCGGCCTCGTCGGGTTCTCCGCCTCCAGGAACAGGAGCTGGGCGCAGACCAGCGTCGAGACCGCGTCGTTCACCTCTCCGTTGAGGAAGACGATGCGCTCGCGCAGGAGGCGGGAATAGATGTCGAAGGACCGCTCCCCGCGGCTGGACTGCTCGACGACCATGGGGACGAGTTGCATCGTGTCGCGCATCGGCGACCTCCGATCTTTCGGGGATTGAGCGTTGAGACGAGCCGCGTCAGGCGGCGCGCAGCAAGGGTGCGTTGCCGTTCGCGGCGGCTTTCGTCGGGTGCGCGAACCGGGCATCCGTCAGTTCATGAACGACGCGCAGGCAGGTGCCGCCCGTGCCGTTCGGGGCGATGCGGAACGTCACCGTGCTCTCGAGATGCGGCGGGGCGGCCTCGCGCATCCGGTAGCTGACCTCTTCCCCGGGCGTGACGGCGACCGGTTCGGGCGCGGCCAGCGCCGCCCCGGGCAGCCAGTGCTCCCGAAGCGCCGGGATGCTGACCGCGCGCCAGACCTTCTCGGGCGGCTCGCCTAGCTCGTAGGTCTGATCGATTCCGGGGCCGGGCTCGTCGCACGCCGCGTCGCTCACTGGTCCATCTCCTTCAGCACGGCCTTGAGCGCGTCGATGCGGGCGGGCCAGTAGGCGCGGTACTTCGCCAGCCACTGCGCGATGAGCGCCACCCCTTCCGGATCGACGTCGTAGTTCACGAACCGACCCTGCCGCTCCTCGCGCACGAGCCCGGCGCCCCGCAGCACGGCGAGGTGCTGGGACATCGCCGGCTGGCTGATCGCCATGCCCTGGCGGAGTGCGCTGGCGTTCATGCGCCCGTGCGCGAGCTTCTCGAAGATCGCGCGTCGGGTGGGGTCCGCCAGGGCCCGGAAGATGTCGTCCTCGACCATGGCAATAGATAAGCAGACACTTATGTGAAGCGCAAGCCCGGAATCATGCCGCGAGGCGCGGGACGCGCGCGTCCCGTCCGCAATGTCCGGGTGCAGCGGATGCTGGAAGCTCGCCGGTCAGGCGACCGCCCGCCGGCCGCCGCCAGCCGATCGTGGACGCCCCCGACGGGCCGACGCGTCCGTCAGGGTACCGGCGAACGAGATCGAGATCGGAGACCGGCCGATTTCGGCCTTCCTCAAGCATCCGGCCGGGGTGCTCTCGCCCGAGGCACCCTCGCCCAACGCGCCCTCGCGATGATGACCGACCTTACGAACCCTTGGGCGTCAAACCCCGCCCGCCGGATGCAGCGACAGGACCCGCCCCGTCCGCTCCCGCATCGGCGTCCCGTCGCGCCGGCAATCGGCCACCGCGGCGCGTGCGGCGTCGACCGCCAGGATCAGGGCGCTCATCGTGCGGATGTCGGTGGAATGGGCGCGCGCGTGGCGCACCACGTCGATGACGAGGCCGTCGATCTCGACCGCCAGGGCCTCGAGGGCGGCCGGGTCCTGCGTCGCCCGCGCCTCCATCAGGATCGCCAGCAGGCGATCGAGGACGGCGTCGACGCGGGCGCGCTGCTCGCGGGCGAGGCGCTGGCCGAGCCAGGCCACCGCCGAGCCGAGGCCGCCGCCGAAGAACGCCACCAGGTAGACCCAGTCCTCGTAGCGCTGGAGGAAGGTCTGCTGCTCGCGCTCGTAATAGTCGACGGCGCCCGGATGGATCGGCAGGCGGGCGCTCGTCGCCTCTGCGGCGCTGTCGAAGTCGGGCGCCTTCATCAGGTTGGCGGTCGGCACCATCGCGGCGAGGCGCGAGCGCAGCTCGAACAGGTGCTGGGTCACGCTCGCGGCGGTGTCGCGGCTCAACGAGGCGCGGGCCATCAGCCGGTAGGAGGCGCCGACGGTCTTGACGTCCTCGTCCGGCCGCTTCGGCCGCCCCCCGAAGGTGCCGGCCGCGATGGTTACGGCCTGCAGTTCCGGCAGGCGCTGCACGATCGCCTCGCCGTCGGGAATCGCCACGATCGTCGCGCCGCGGCCGGGCGTGGCGGCCTCCACCGCCTGCACCACCTGGGCGGCGGCCTTCGTCGAGGGCGCGGCGATCACCGCGGCGGCGTCGATCCGGTGCTCGGCGAGCGCCGCCGCGACCTCGGCGGCCCTGAGCGGCACCAGGGCGACGCTGCCGGCGGCGGCCGGCCCCGCGCCGCCGGGATCGGCCGCGGCCGGCGCGCTGCCTGCGGGCGCCGGCGTCAGGGCGTAGTAGGCGAGGAGGCTCGCGACGAGCGGCTGGTCGGCGCCGTGATGGGCGACGAGGCCGAGCCGCTTGCCGGCGAGGTCCGGGAAGGCCTGGATGCCGGAATCCGGGGGAGCGGCCACCACCAGGGCCTCGTCGTGCAGCACCGCGAGGGTCAACCCGTTCTCGGGCAGGCGCACGTCGGGCCGCACCACCGCGAGGTCGGCCCGGCCGCTCTGGAGGGCCGCGGCGCTGTCGCGCACGTCGTCGTAGTGCACGACCTTCAGGCGTATATCCTCGCGGGCGCGGGCGAGCGCGTCGGCATAGGCCTGGATCAGGTGGGATTCGACCCGGTCGCGCGGGCCCACCGCGACCCGCAAGGTCGTCGGCCGCGACAGGTAGAGCACCGCGCCGGCCACCGCCCCGAGGGCGAGGGCCACCAGGAGGAAGAAGGATTCACGCTTGTGCAGAAACGCCGGCATCACCCCTCGCACGGGCCCGGGGCGGACGCCCCCGCCGGGACGGAGGCGATCCGGGACGTCGCCGATCAACCCGGCCGCGATGGCGGTTTGAGGGCGGCGCGGCCGATCACCCCGGCCTATCTCGAGCGGGCGGCCCTGTACTACCTGGAGCGCTACGGCGCCTCGGCGGAGATGCTGCGCCGGGTGCTGAAGCGCCGGGTCGAGACCCGCTGCCGCCTGCGCGGCGAGGCGCCGGACGATTTCTCGGAAATGGTCGAGGCGACGGTCGCCCGGGCGCTCGGCGCCGGCCTCGTCGACGACGCCGCCTTCGCATCCGCCAAGGTGCGCTCCTTGCGCCGCCGCGGCGGCTCGGCGCGGGCGATCGGCGCAAAGCTCGCCGCCAAGGGCGTCGACCGCGACACCGTGGGCGCCGCGCTCGCCGGGGAGGAAGAGGGGGGCGAGGACGAGGCCGCCCGCGCCTATGCCAGGCGCCGCCGCCTCGGGCCGTACCGGCAGCCCGCCGCCCGGGCCGCCGCCCGCGAGCGCGACCTCGCCGTGATGGCGCGGGCCGGGTTCTCGTTCACCCTCGCCCGACGGGTGATCGATGCCGAGACCGAGGATGATCTTCTCGGACCGTGACCTACCTGTGGCCCGGAGCGGGCGCCGGGACGGCGCCGCCGCGTTCGGGGCCGGGTCGGCCTCCAAATCACGGGAGACGAGCATGAACCGCAAGGCGAACGCCGTTTGGCAGGGCAGCGGCAAGGACGGCAAGGGCCAGCTGACGACCCAGTCGGGCGTGCTGTCGAGCAACCCCTACGGCTTCAACACCCGCTTCGAGAACGAGCCGGGCACCAACCCCGAGGAGCTGATCGCAGCGGCCCATGCCGGCTGCTTCACCATGGCGCTGGCCTTCCAGCTCCAGGGCGCCGGCTTCACCGCCGACGAGCTGCGCACGGAGGCCGTGGTGAGCCTGGAGAAGGACGGCGACGGCTTCACCATCACGGCCTCGGCCCTGACCCTGACGGCCAGGATCCCGGGCATCGACCAGGCGAAGTTCGACGAGCTCGCCGGGGTCGCCGAGAAAAACTGCCCGGTCTCGAAGGTGCTCAACGCCAAGATCAGCCTGAAGGCGACGCTTCAGGGCTGAGACGCGCGGAGGCGCCCGGCCTCGCGGCCGGGCGCGCCCGCCTCACAGCATGCTGGGCAGGATCCGGTCCGGCGGCCGGTGGCCGTCGAGGAAGGTCTTGATGTTGATGATGACCTTCTCGCCCATGTCGACGCGGCTCTCGTGGGTGGCCGAGCCCATGTGGGGCAGCAGCACGACCTTGCCGGCCTTGGCCAGCTTGACGAGGCGCGGGCTCACCGCCGGCTCCTGCTCGAACACGTCGAGGCCGGCGCCCGCGATGTCGCCGACCTCGATCAGGCGGGCGAGCGCGGTCTCGTCGATCACCTCGCCGCGGGCGGTGTTGACCACCACCGCCTCGGGCTTGAGCAGCTTCAGGCGCCGGGCCGAGAGCAGGTGGTAGGTGGCCGGGGTGTGCGGGCAGTTGACCGACACGATGTCGACCCGCGCCAGCATCTGGTCGAGGGACTCCCAGTAGGTCGCCTCGAGGTCGCTCTCGATCCGGGCGCCGACGCGGCGGCGGTTGTGGTAGTGGATCGAGAGGCCGAAGGCCTTGGCGCGCCGCGCCAGCGCCTGGCCGATGCGGCCCATGCCGACGATGCCGAGGCGCTTGCCGGTGATGCGGCGGCCGAGCATCCAGGTCGGCGACCAGCCGCCGGTCCAGGCGTCGTCCGGGATGATCCGGGCGCCCTCGGTGACCCGGCGCGCCACCGAGAGGATCAGCGCCATGGTCATGTCGGCAGTGTCCTCGGTCAGCACGCCCGGCGTGTTGGTGACCGTGATGCCGCGCTGGAGCGCCACCCCGACGTCGATGTGGTCGACGCCGTTGCCGAAATTGGCGATCAGGCGCAGGTTCGGCCCGGCCTGGGCGAGGAGCGAGGCGTCGATCTCGTCCGTGACCGTCGGCACCAGCACGTCGGCCTCCTGCAGGGCCTGCGCCAGGGCGCCGCCCGTCAGGGGCGTATCCTCGTGGTTGAGGCGCGCGTCGAACAATTCGCGCATCCGCGTCTCCACGACGTCCGGCAGGCGCCGGGTGACCACCACGAGCGGCTTGCGCTTCAACGACATGACCCCTCCCTCGCCCGCGGACGGCCCCGATTCCGGCCGGCCCGCGCGACACGCGACGCGACGCTTAGCGCCGCACGATAGGCGACGCGGCGACCCGACGAAAAGCCCCGCCTTCGTGCAGGCCACAGGCGTCGTTACGCCCCGTTAACCATGCGTCGGCGATAGGGGCGGTTACGCACCCCTCGATCCGGCCGGGGCCCGACGTCCGGCGGCTTCTCTAGCAGAGGCCGACCGGAAGACAATCCGCGCCGCGGCCCGCGCGCCACCGGATGGGAGACCGATCGTGATGCTCCACCCGCGCCAGATCCCCGCCACTCTCCGTTCGGCCACGCTCCTGCCCGCCCTGCTCTCGGCCGCCCTGCTCTCGGCCACCCTGGTCCTCGCCGGGCCGGCGGCCGCCGCGCCGCCCGCCCCGGCCGCCAATCCCGCCCCCGGCGAGATCGGCGTCACGATCGGTCCGGCGACGAAGCTGCCGCTGCCGCGCTACGTCAGCCTGAAGACCGACCGGGTGAACCTGCGCGAGGGGCCGTCCAAGGACCACCGCACCCTGTGGGTGTTCCAGCGCGCCGGCCTGCCGGTCGAGATCATCGCCGAGTACGAGACCTGGCGCCGCATTCGCGATTCCGAGGGCACCGAGGGCTGGGTGCTGCACTCCCTGCTGTCGGGCCGGCGCACCGCCGTGGTGCTCAACCGCGGTGCCGACAAGGGCGCGCCGGTGCCGCTTTACGACCGGGCCGATGCAGGCAGCGGCGTCGTGGCCCAGCTCCAGGCCGGGGTGATCGCCAGCGTGAAGACCTGCGACAAGACCTGGTGCCGCCTCATCGTGGCGCTGCCGCAGAAGCGCGGCGACGTCGACGGCTACATGCGCCAGGACCGGCTCTGGGGCGTCTACCCGGACGAGAAGGTGGAGTGACGCGGGAGCCGGGCGGGTCGCACCGCCCTGTCTCCGGTCCACGCGAAACGAGAAGGCCCGCGCTCCGGGCAGGAGCGCGGGCCTTCTCGAAAGCGTGCGAGAAGACTTGGGAACGGCTCGGTGTCAGGCCCGGCCGGTCCGGCGGCGCAGGCGCACGATCACCTCGACGCCGGCGATCTCCATGCCCTCGGGGGCCTGGGGCAGCGAATCGACGGTGATGCCGCAATCCGGCATGTCGAGCACCTGTCCCTCCTCCTCCAGGAAGAAGTGGTGGTGCTCGCTCGGGTTGGTGTCGAAATAGGCCTTGGAGCCGTCGAGCGCGAGCTGGCGCAGCAGGCCGGCCTCGGTGAACTGGTGCAGCGTGTTGTAGACGGTCGCGAGCGAGACCGGGACCTTCGCCCGCATCGCCTCGTCGTACAGCATCTCGGCGGTGAGGTGACGGTCGCCCTTGCCGAACAGCAGCCAGCCGAGGGACAGGCGCTGCCGGGTCGGCCGCAGGCCGGCGCGGCGCAGACGGTCGCGCAGCTCCGAGAGCGGGCAGCCGCGCCGCTGACCGGCGGCGCCGGTCTCGAGGGCCGGGACGCGGGCGCCGAGCACGGCGCGCAGGGGCGACAGATCGTTCATCAGCGGAACTATCGACTCGTTAGACGGCGACAATGATAAGCGCCGTTATAGGCGTCCCGCCCCCGCCCCGCAACCCGACCGCGGCCGTCGAGGCGCAGATCAGAAGCGTTACAGACTAGGGCCTTCGGTCGGCTTTGAACAGTCCCGGGGCCTGTGTTAACGAGGCGCCACCCCGCCGCTTCCGGTACCCTGCGGTACGTCGGCGGCATCGCACACGAGGAATTCGCCCCGCACATGTCCGCCGACCAGACCTCCGCCCCCGACGCCCCGAGCCGGCCCTCGCACTTCTCCTACGAGGACCTGCTGGCCTGCGGCCGCGGCGAGATGTTCGGCGTCGGCAACGCCCAGCTGCCGCTGCCGCCGATGCTGATGTTCGACCGCATCACCTCGATCGGCCGCGACGGCGGCGCCTACGGCAAGGGCCACGTCGTGGCCGAGCTCGACGTGCGGCCCGATCTCTGGTTCTTCCCCTGCCACTTCCAGGGCGACCCCGTGATGCCGGGCTGCCTCGGCCTCGACGCCCTGTGGCAGATGGTGGGCTTCCACCTCGGCTGGCTCGGCTCCGCGGGCCGCGGCCGGGCGCTCGGCGTCGGCGAGGTGAAGCTCGCCGGCCAGGTGCTGCCGAGCGTCAAGAAAGTGGTCTACGGCGTCGACCTGAAGCGGGTGCGCCAGGGCCGCCTGGTGCTGGGCATCGCCGACGGCTGGCTCGAGGCCGACGGCGAGCGCGTCTACGAGGCCAAGGACCTGCGCGTCGGCCTGTTCCAGGCTGCGGCCCCCGCGGGCGGCTGAAGCCCCGGCACCGGTCCCGCCCTGTGCGGGCTCTGAGGCCCGCCGGGTGCGGGCGAAGGCCCGCCGGGACCCTTTCCCCCGGTGGGCGGTTGAGATTGCGGCATCGAGCGCCTAGGTGACACCCGCGTGGCGAGAACGCCCGCGGGCGCACGTTCCCACGGCGCCGCTCCGGAGGGTTCCGACGATCATGAGGCGTGTGGCGATCACCGGGATGGGCATCGTCTCGTCCATCGGCAATTCCACCCAGGAGGTGCTGGCGTCCCTGCGCGAGGCGCGGTCCGGCATCTCGCGCGCCGAGGACTTCGCGGCCCACGGCTTCCGCAGCCAGGTCCAGGGCGCGCCCACCCTCGACGCGGAGGAGGTCGTGGACCGGCGCGCGATGCGCTTCCACGGCGGCGGCACCGCCTGGAACCACGTCGCGATGGAGCAGGCGATCCGCGATGCCGGCCTCGAGCAGGCCGAGGTCTCTCACGAGCGCACCGGCATCATCATGGGCTCGGGCGGTCCCTCGACCCGGGCGCTCGTCGAGGCGGCCGACATCGCCCGCGCCAAGGGGCCGAAGCGCGTCGGACCCTTCGCGGTGCCGAAGGCGATGTCCTCGACGGCGTCGGCGACGCTGGCGACCTGGTTCAAGATCCGGGGCGTGAACTACTCGATCTCGTCGGCCTGCGCGACCTCGAACCACTGCATCGGCAACGCCGCCGAGATCATCCAGGGCGGGCGCCAGGACATCATCTTCGCCGGCGGCTGCGAGGAGCTGGACTGGACCCTGTCGGTCCTGTTCGACGCCATGGGGGCGATGTCCTCGAAGTACAACGACACCCCCTCGCGGGCCTCGCGCGCCTACGACAAGGCGCGGGACGGCTTCGTCATCGCGGGCGGCGCCGGCGTGCTGGTGCTGGAGGAGCTGGAGCATGCCCGCGCCCGCGGCGCGCGCATCTACGGCGAGGTCGCGGGCTACGGTGCCACCTCGGACGGCCACGACATGGTGGCGCCGTCCGGCGAGGGCGCGGTGCGCTGCATGCGCCAGGCGATCGAGGGCCTGAAGGGCGCGAAGATCGACTACATCAATCCCCACGCGACCTCGACCCCCGTCGGCGACGACAAGGAGATCGAGGCGATCCGCGAGGTGTTCGGGACCGGCGAGTCCTGCCCGCCGATCGCCGCCACCAAGTCGCTGACCGGCCACTCGCTCGGCGCCACCGGCGTGCAGGAGGCGATCTACTCGCTGCTGATGATGAACAACGGCTTCATCTGCGAGAGCGCCCACATCGACGAGCTCGACCCGGCCTTCGCCGACATGCCGATCCTGCGCGCCCGCAAGGACGACGCGACGCTCGGCCACGTGCTCAGCAACTCGTTCGGCTTCGGCGGCACCAACGCCACGCTGGTGCTCAAGCACGTCGACGCCTGATACCCCCGCCGCGGCGTGGACAGGAGCCCGCCCGCCGCGTAAACGCCCGGTCCATCCATGACAGCGGAGGATCGGGCGTGACGGGTTTGATGGCAGGCAAGCGCGGGCTCGTGATGGGCGTCGCGAACGACCACTCCATCGCCTGGGGCATCGCCCGGGCCCTGGCAGGCCAGGGCGCCGAACTGGCCTTCACCTACCAGGGCGAGGCGCTGGGCCGCCGGGTCGGGCCGCTGGCCGGGACCCTCGGCTCCTCGCTGGTCTTCCCCTGCGACGTCGAGGACCTGGGCACCGTCGACGCGACCTTCGCGGCCCTCGACGAGGCCTGGCCCGAGGGGCTGGACTTCGTCGTCCACGCCATCGGCTTCTCCGACAAGTCGCAGCTCAAGGGCCGCTACGTCGACGTCACCACCCGGGAGAACTTTTCCCGCACGATGGTGATCTCGTGCTTCTCGTTCACCGAGGTGGCGCAGCGGGCGGCCAGGCGGATGCGCCCCGGCGGCGCCCTGCTGACGCTCACCTATGGCGGCGCGACCCGCGTCATGCCGAACTACAACGTCATGGGCCTCGCGAAAGCGGCGCTCGAGGCCTCGGTGCGCTACCTCGCGGCCGATCTCGGCCCGCAAGGGATCCGGGTCAACGCCCTCTCGGCCGGCCCGGTCCGCACGCTCGCCGGCGCCGGCATCGCCGATGCCCGCCTGATGTACAACCACCAGGCCGCCCACGCCCCGCTTCGCCGCACCGCCAACCTCGACGATATCGGCGGCTCGGCCCTCTACCTGCTGTCGCCGCTGTCGGGCAGCGTCACCGGCGAGGTCCACTTCGTCGATTCGGGCTACAACATCATCTCGATGCCGCGCCCGGACGTGCTGAAGGCGCAGGATGCGGCGGGGGTGACTGACGCCTGAG
The DNA here is from genome assembly GCF_003173755.1 of Methylobacterium terrae. Taxonomy (NCBI): domain Bacteria; kingdom Pseudomonadati; phylum Pseudomonadota; class Alphaproteobacteria; order Hyphomicrobiales; family Methylobacteriaceae; genus Methylobacterium; species Methylobacterium terrae. The sequence goes on along the minus strand of NZ_CP029553.1, from coordinate 2,829,535 downwards.
GGGTGATGCGGGGCCGGGGCGCCAGCGCCCCGGCCTCATGATTGCGGACTTGAAAGGGCTATGGCGTGAACGACCGTCGGCCTTTACCAGTGCGAGAGGGTTGCCGCCTCTACTCTCAGGCATAGTCTCGCAGACCATCTGGCATAATGGTTGGTATACAGTCAGAGTGCGTGCTGACGTTTTATCTGTGAATTGAGTGCGTTGCCGTAATCATAAAAATGTATGATTATATAATGAATTAAAATTACAGATAAAAACTCAACTATAAATTATGAATTATAAATTTCCCAGAATCATCCGCAATATTGTAAATAGCACAAACCAAATCCTCAGCTTCATCCTGAAGCCTGCTTTGAGCTTGATGAATCAACTCGAATGCGAGGGCGCCTGAGGCCTTCGACCAGCTTGAAGCGCAGTGGCGTTACGGGGCTTCGGTCAAAGATCCATGGACGGCGGCATGTCAGGCCTGCGCCCGGTCTCATCCAACGCCTGGTCAACGCGAGTTGCTCGCCCCAACCTCGTCAAACAAGCGGTACGGCTATTCCGCATTAATTTACTAGAAATCGCTGCACCCATCGGCGATGATCGCTCGAATCAGATTATCGATGTCGGCAGCAGAGCCGATTCGGCCTCCACCAGAACGGCCCATGTCGCAGCGTTGTCGATACGCATTATTGCCCCGTCTGCATCTTCGTCGCGTCACGCAAGATAATAAGGAGCAATCTATGTCAATAAAAGCTGAGGATGCCATTCCAATTTGGCCGAGAGTCCGAGTCGAAAATTGGTCTGATTTGCAGAAGGAGATCGAAATACATCTTGATGGCACCTGGTTATTTCGGGGCGTAACGTCGGCGCGCTACGGTCTCGTGCCAACAATCGGTCGTGCCCGCGGTGGCACCAGCTTCTTGCCCCAGGAGCAAGAGATCTTTGCGCAGTTCAGACGCGAGTCGATCCCAATGCTGTCGAGCCGGCCCGTCGATATGTGGGAGTGGCTGGCTTTGGCGCAACATTATGGGATACCCACGAGACTATTGGACTGGTCAGAGTCCCCGTATGTCTCACTATTTTTTGCAATTTGGGGCAATGATGATGAAGATGCCGGAATTTACATCGCACCAAGACCCCTCGAGGCTCGTGATCTCGGCGCCGATCCATTTGCGGTGAAGGAGGTCGCGTTCTTTTATCCAGGATACGTGACACCCCGACTCGTTTCGCAACGTGGACTGTTCACCATTCATCCCGATCCAGAGGCCACATATCGTCCTCCAGGCATCACGCAAATCATCATCGATAAAGCAACTAAGATGGATTTTCGTCGAAAGCTCGATACTTTGGGATTTCATCACGCATCCATATTTCCCGATCTCGATGGATTGTCCCGTCGCTTGGTCGCCCTGCAGGGCTTTCGGCTGATGCCGCGCCCGCCGTTTCAGGGTCCGCCCGGCGGGGATGGCACGCCTTCCAGGGTACAGCGCGTGTCGACTGAAACCGAAATACCCAAGACGAAGATAAATCCGCGTGATCCCCAGAAGGGTCAGTGGGGCTTGCTGCCGCGCCGCAATGGATGGGCGCTGACTGCAAAGGTCAGAGAAATCGAGCAAGATTGGTACCAAACCAATCTGCTGCTCACATCGGAAACGGAGAAGAAGCTGACTGGCAAAGTGGTCTTTTATCTTCATGACAGTTTCAAGAATCCTATCAGAAAAATATCGCCAAAAGATGGAAAAGCCGAGCTGAAAACTTGGTCTTATGGAGCGTTCACCGTAGGGGCCATGATAGAACAAGATGGAACGACCTTGGAACTTGATCTGGCCGAGCTCGAAGGCGCTCCCAAGCGGTTTCGGGAGCAGTGAACCCCGTCGCGTGCCGGCATGCGATGCACCACGCGACGAGGGTCCAAGATGCAGCGAGGCCGCTCCGATCCCGATCCAGCCGGCACCGGCCAGGAAAGCGTCTGGGACCATCCCCGTCCACCCCGCCTAGAACCGGTGCCGGAACGGCTGCGCGTCGTGCTTGGCGGGATCATCATCGCCGACGCGGTGCGGGGCTGGCGCGTGCTGGAGACGTCCCGCTCGCCGACCTACTGCCTGCATCCCGCGGACATCGTGCCGGGAGCGCTGGTTTGCGGCCGGCAGCGATTCGGTCTGCGAATGGAAGGGGCGGGCCGCCGACTTATACCCTCGCGCCTTGGCATCGACACGTCGATACCAAGGCGGCCGGGATACCAAGGCGTCCGGCGCATCAGCGCCGACGTCCGTTCGGGCTTAGCCAGCGCCCTCGAACGGATCCGTTCGACGGTGCGGCGGCATTGGACGTGATCGGAACGCGGGGCTGGGCGGAGCGGGCGGCCCGGGCTTGCCCGGCGCCGACCGCAGCCTTCGCGGCGCTCGCCGGTCACGTCGCGTTCCATGCCGGGCCGATGGACGGCGGCTTCGTCGGCGAGGAGCGGGTCGCGCCGCAGCTGGGCGGCTTCTACGGCGGCTGGATCGCGAGGAGATTCGTTGGACCGTTCGAGGGCGAGCCCGGCACGATGGGGCGGTGAGCGCCCCTCGCCTCACGCCGCCCGATCCGCCGGCCGCTCCTCCACCAGCGCCACCACGTCCTCCCACCGCGACAGGAAGGCGGCGACGCAATCCGGGTCGAAATGCGCCCCCGACTGCTCCTCGAGGAACCGCCGCGCCCGCTCCAACGGCCAGCCGGGCTTGTAGACCCGGGCCGAGATCAGGGCGTCGAACACGTCGGCGACGGCGGTGATGCGGCCGGGCAGCGGGATCTCGGCGCCCTTGAGGCCTTGCGGGTAGCCGGCGCCGTCCCAGCGCTCGTGGTGGGTGAGCGCGATCTCGGCGGCGAGGCGCAGCAGGCGCGACGGGCTGTCGTGCAGCATGCGGTAGCCGCGCAGCGCGTGCTGCATCATCTCGCAGCGCTCGGGCTCGGTCAGCGGCCCGGGCTTGTGCAGGATCGAGTCGGCGACGCCGATCTTGCCGATGTCGTGCATGGTGGAGGCGAGTGCGATGTCGTTCCCCTCCTCCTCCGACAGGCCGAGCCCGTCCGCGATGGCGAGCACGCAGCCGGCGACGCGCGTCAGGTGGTCGCCGGCCTGGTCGTCGCGGAACTCGGCGGCCAGCATCAGGCGGCGGATGATCTCGCGCTCGCGCTCCTGGCTCTCGGCCGCGGCGCGCTCCACCTCGCGGGCGAGCGTCCGGGCCTGGCTCTCCACCGCGTCCTGCGCGCGGGACAGCGCGATCAGGTTGCGGCCGCGCAGGGACAGGTCCGAGGCGTCGAGGGGCGGCAGCACCACGTCGGTGGCACCGGCCTCGAGCGCCCGGCGGCGGGTCTCCGCCGGGTCGCCGTCGGCGATCAGCAGGATCGAGGTGTGGGCGAGGTGGGGCCGCAGGCGCAAGGAGCGGATCAGCGCGGTCGCGTCGAGGCCGGGGCCGGCCTCGATCAGCACGAGGTCCGCCGCGCGCTGCGCGAGGGCGCCGAGGGCGGCCTGCGCTTCCGGCACGGCGAGGACCGGGACGCCCGCCGCGAACAGCCGCGTCAGCCCGCCGGGGTCGGGCCGGGCCGTGACGACCACGACGGCGGGATCGGCTGCGTTGGTCATGGTCCCCGGAGTTCCTTTCCGCACCGGATGATGGCTCAAACTGCCGCAATTTGATAAAGCGTTCTTTAAGTTTCGACACGACCGGAGCCGTTCGACACTAACCTGTCGTTCGACGCAACACCTTGATCGCGAATGAGTTCTCCTCTCTATCGCCGGGGTCGTGGCCAGAATGCTTAGATCGTGAAATCGGGGCCGGCCCGCGGACCCGCGACCTGGGCCGCCTCCGCCCGGCCGCAGAGATCCTCGACCGTCACCGAATCGAGTGCCGCAAGGTAGGCCCCGGCGGCTTCCGCCACCAGGGGCGCGACGACGAGGTCGGCGAGGGAGTCGGGCGCGGCGCCGGGGCTCGCTGCGGTGCTCCCCGGGGCGCCCGTTCCGAGCACCGCCCGGGCGATGTCGCCGGCGCTGATGCGGCGCCGCTCGCGGGCGAGCTCGTAGCCCCCGTGCGGCCCCCGCAGGCCCTTGAGCAGGCCGTGATGCACCAGCGCCTGGAGCACCGCCTCGAGGTGGCGCGGCGGCAGGGCGTGGCGGACGGCCAGCGCCTTGGCGCTCACCGGCTGGGGCCTGGCGTGCAGCGCGATGTCGACCATCGCGGCCACCGCGAGGACGAGGCGCGGCGGCGCCAGCACCGAACCCGCGAGCCGGTGCGGGCCGGCCGGATGGGGCGCGAGCGCGTCCACCCGGGTCCTCAGCCGCGGCCGGTGGAGCCGAAGCCGCCGACGCCGCGGGCCCCGTCCTCGGCCTCCGGGAATGCGTCGACGACCCGCAGGGACGGGCGCGCCACCCGGGTGAAGACGAGCTGCGCGATGCGCTCCCCCGGCTGCACGGTGACCGGCGCGTGTCCCGGCGGGTTGCGGTTCCAGGCCGAGATCATCAGCGGGCCCTCGTAATCGGCGTCGATCACCCCGACGGTGTTGCCGAGCACCAGCCCCTCGCGGTGGCCGAGGCCGGAGCGCGGATAGACCATCGCGCACCAGCGGGAATCGCGGATCGCCAGGGCGAAGCCCGCCGGGATCAGCAGCGGCGGGCCCTGCGGCGCCAGGATCGCGGGCGCGTCGAGACAGGCGTGGAGGTCGAGCCCGGCCGCGAGCGAGGAGCCCCAACGGGGAAAGCCCCAGCCCGGCAGGCGGGAATCGAGGATCCGCACCGCGACGTCGAGCTCACTCAAATCGGGGCCGCTCATGCGGAGCGGCCCGGGCGGAGCGCCACCGCCTCGGCGAGGGCCACGAGCCGGCGCGCCTCGTCGGCCTCGCGCCGCAGGATCGTGCGGCCGAGATGGGCGATCCCCGCCTGACCGCGGTGCTCCGGCGCGTCGAAGGCCGCCACCAGGGCCCGGGCCGCCGCGAGCGAGTCGGCGTCCGGCGCGAAAGCCGCCTCGGCGCGGCGGGCGCCGGCGGGCGAGGCCACCACCGCCCCGTCGAAGCCGAGGCCGCGAACGCGGCCGATATCGAGGCGGTCGGCGGGGTCGAGCAGCACGTCGAGGTCGTGGGCGCGGGCGGCGGCGAGCGCCGTGGCGAGCCAGGCCAGGAGCGGGCCCGCCTCGGGTGCGCCCGACGGCAGCTGCCCCTCGCGGGCGAGCGCCCCGGCATCGACGACGAGGCAGGCGAGCCGCGCATCGACGTCGCGCACCGCGCTCGCCACCGCCTCGGCGCAGAGGATGCCGAGCGGCGTGTCGAGGCAGGCCCAGAGCCGGACCCGCTCGGGCGCGTGGAGGCGGCGCAGGCGGCTGCCGATGCCGGCGAGGTCCTCCGGCTCCTCGACCCGCGGCACCAGCACGGCGTCGGGCCCTCCCTCGGCCACCGCCGCGAGGTCGGCCTCGCCCCAGGGCGTGTCGAGGCCGTTGACCCGCACCACCACCTCGGCGGCGGAGAAGCCGCCCTCGCGCAGGGCGGCCGCGAGGAGACCCCGCCCCGCCTCCTTGTCGGCGGGAGAGAGCGAATCGGCGAGGTCGAGGATCAGGGCATCGGCGGGCTCGGCCCTTGCCGCCGCGAGGGCGGTCGCGGTGGCCGGCACCATGAGGGCGCTGCGGCGGGGGCGGATGTCGGTCATCGGTCGCGTGACTCCCCGGATGGCGGCGCATCTATGCCCCGGGGCGAGCCTCCCGTCACCCCAGCCGCGACGCCAGGGTCCGGGCGAAGGAATCGATGTGGGCGGTCATCGCCGCCGCCGCCGCCGGCGCGTCGCGCCGCCGCAGCGCGTCCAGGATGACGGCGTGCTCCTCGGCCACCTCGACGAGGTGCTGGCCGGTGGCGAGCGAGAGCGCCCAGAACCGCACCGAGCGCCCGTGCAGCCCGGCCAGCACCTCGGCGAGGACCCGGTTGCCCGAGGCCTCGGCGATCAGCGCGTGGAAGCGTCGGTCCGAGTCGAGGATCGCGTCGAGGTCGTCGGTCCTGGCGGCCAGCACGGCGTCGAGCTGTTCCAGGACGTCGGGCCCGATCCGCGTCGCGGCGAGCGCCGCGCAAGGAGGCTCGGTCAGCCGGCGCACCTCGATCAGGTGGGCGAATTCGTCCATCGAGAGCGGCTGCACCAGCACGCCCTTGCGCGGCAGGATCCGCACCAGCCCCTCGTGCATCAGCCGGTGCAGGGCCTGGTTCACCGGCGTGCGGCCGAGACCCAGCTCCGCGCACAGGCCCGCCTCGTTCAGGGCGTCGCCGGGCTTCAGCCGCAACGCGACGATGTCGTCCTTGAGCCGCCGGTAGGCGCGCTCGTTCTGCGACACGATTGGGCACGTTCCTGCACGCGTTTGCGCCACCGACAAAGCTCCGCTCGACTGCCCAGCCCCTTACCACGGGGCACGCCCCGCTTGGAACGGCTTGTGAAATATCACAGGCATGGTACTTGCTGAACCACACGCCGGGCGGCCGGTTCGCGGACCGCGGGAGAAGAGCGATGTCGAGGGTGGATACGGTGAGCGCGCAAGGATTGGGCGTCGGAGAGTTGGACGAGGGCTATCGCCGGGCGACGCTCCGGCTGATCCCGTTCCTGGTCTTCCTGTTCATCCTGGCCTGGATCGACCGGGTGAACGTCGGCTTCGCCAAGCTGCAGATGCTGTCCGACCTCAAGTTCAGCGAGGCGGTCTACGGCTTCGGCGCCGGCATCTTCTTCATCGGCTACTTCCTGTTCGAGGTGCCGAGCAACCTGCTGCTGGAGCGCATCGGCGCCCGCAAGACGCTGGCACGGATCACCATCCTGTGGGGGCTCGCGTCGATGAGCCTCGCCTTCGTGCAGTCGGAATGGGCGTTCTACGCCATCCGCTTCCTGCTCGGGGTGTTCGAGGCCGGGTTCTTCCCCGGCGTCGTGCTCTACCTGACCTACTGGTTCCCGAGCGCGAAGCGCTCGCGCATCAACGGCCTGTTCATGACCTCCTTCGCCATCGCGGGCGTGGTCGGCGGCCCGCTCGCCGGGCTGATCATGGGCACGATGGGGGGCGTCTCGGGGCTGGCCAACTGGCAGTGGCTGTTCATCCTCGAGGGTATCCCCTCGCTGATCGCCGGCGCCGCGGTGCTGGCCTTCCTGCCCGACCGGCCGAAGGACGCGGCCTGGCTCAAGCCGGAGGTCGCCGCCGCGATGACGGCGATCGTCGAGGCGGAAGGGCGCGCCGCCGGCAAGGAGGCGAGCTTCAAGGCCGCGCTCCGCGACGGCCGGGTCTGGCTCTGCGCGCTGATCTACTTCTGCATCGTCAGCGGCAACGCCACGATCGCGTTCTGGACGCCCTCGATCATCAAGGAGATCGGCGTGACGGGCGCGATCGCGATCGGCTTACTCGCCGCGGTGCCGTTCATCGCCGGCACGATCGCGATGGTGTGGACCGGCGCGCATTCCGACCGCACCGGCGAGCGCCGGCTGCACTGCGCGATCGCCAGCCTGATCGCCGCGGCGGGTCTCGCCGCCACCGGGGCGCTGATCGGCCACGCGGTCATGGCCTTCCTCGCCCTCACGGTCGCGGCGGTCGGCATCCTCGCCGCCTTCCCGGTCTTCTGGTCGCTGCCGCAGACCTTCCTGGCGGGCACCGCCGCGGCGGGCGCCATCGCGGCGATCAACTCGATCGGCAACCTCGCGGGCTTCGTCGCGCCCTACGTGGTCGGCCTGTCGAACACGCTGACCGGCACGTCGAGCAACGGCCTGTACTTCGTCGCCGGCCTGGAGCTCCTGGCCGGCATCCTGGTGATCGGCTTCGCCCGCTGGCGCGAGGGCGCCGCCGATCTGGCGCCGGCCGAATGAACGGGAGACAAGGAACCATGCTGACCTTCCATCGCGACGCTGCCGGGCGCCGGGACACGATCGCGCTCTCGCCCGAGGCCCTGGTGATCGCCGGCTGGGCCGGGCGGGACGAGGCGGCGATCCGCCACCACATCGACGAGCTGGCAGCGATCGGCGTGCCGCCGCCCTCCTCCGTCCCGGTCTACTACCGGGCCGCCGCCGCGACGCTGACGCAAGCGGACCGCCTCGAGGTGCTGGGACCCGATTCCTCCGGCGAGGCCGAGCCGGTGATCGTGTCGCTCGCCGACGGCCTGTGGCTCGGGCTCGGCTCCGACCACACCGACCGCAAGGCCGAGACGGTCGGCATCGCGCTCTCCAAGCAGATGTGCGGCAAGCCGGTCGGCACCGGCCTGTGGCGCCTCGACGAGGTCGAGCCGCACTGGGACGAGCTGGTGCTGCGGGCCTACGCCACCATCGCGGGCGAGCGGGTGCTGTACCAGGAGGGACGCCTGACCGCGCTCCGCACCCCGGGCGATCTGCTCGCACGCCGGCCCGGCGGTCCGGACCTGCCCCCCGGCACGGTGATGTTCGGCGGGACCCTGGGAGCGATCGGCGGCATCCGCCCGGCCGACCGCTTCGAGATGGAACTGGAGGATCCGGTGTTGAAGCGCAGGCTCGCCCACGCCTACGACATCGCCGTCCTGCCCGTGGTGGCCTGACGCCGCGATGGGAGCCGCGACCGCCCTCGCGGGGATCGGGGACGCCGCCTTCTGGGCGGCGCTCCTCGCCAAGATGCTGACGAGCGCCGCGATCGTGGTCGTCGCCTCGCTCGCGGTCGAGCGCGCCGGGCCGCTCGTCGGCGCCATGATCGCGACCCTGCCGGTCTCGGCCGGTCCCGCCTACGTCTTCCTCGCCCTCGACCACGATGCAGGCTTCCTGCGCGACAGCGCGGTGGCGAGCCTGCCGGCCATCGCCGCCACCGCCCTGTTCATCGCGGCCTATGCCGCCATGGCCCGCCGGCGCGGGGTCGCGGCCTCGCTCGCCGCGGCGCTCGCGGTCTGGATCGCCGCCGCGCTCGGGCTCGCCCGGATCGGAGGCGGCTCGGGCGGCGGCTCGGGCGGCGGCTTGGGAGGCGCGGTCGCGCTCGCGATCCTGGTGGTCCTCGCCTGCATCCTCGCCTGCCGGTCGCTGCGCGTCGAGGGCCCGCTGCCGGCCCGTCCGCGGCGGGCGGGCGACGTCCTGGTCCGGGCCGGCATCGTCATGACGCTCGTCGTCGCGGTGATCCTCGCCGGGCGGCTCGCGGGCCCGGGGGCGGCCGGCCTCCTCGCCTTCGCGCCGGTCGTGATGGTGAGCCTGGCGGTGATCCTGCATCCGCGCATCGGCGGGGCGGCGACCGCGACGGTGCTGGTCCTGAGCCTGCCGGGGCTCCTCGGCTTCGTGGCGGCCCTCGTCGCCCTCGCCCTCACGGTCGAACGGCTCGGGCCGGCCCCGGCCCTGTCGCTCGCCCTTCTGATCAATGTCGGCTGGAACGGCGGGATCCTGCTGTTCAGCCGCGCGCGGGCGCGCCACCCTGCGCCATCCCTGGAGACCGAATGATGAGCACCGTTCGCGACGATCTGGAGCGCCGCCTCGCGCTGATCGAGGAGCCGGCGAGCCGCCACGTCTTCACCAAGCTCTATCCGGAGGCGGCCCGCGCCGCCGCCGACGCGGCCGATGCGCGGCGCGAGGCCGGCCTGTCGCTGGGCGCGCTCGACGGCACCATCGTGTCGATCAAGGACCTGTTCGACGTCCAGGGCGAGGCGACCACCGCCGGCTCCTCGCTCCGCCGCAAGGCCGACGCCGCGCTCCGGGACGCCCCCGTGGTCGCCCGCCTGCGCCGGGCCGGCGCGGTGATCGTGGGCAAGACCAACATGTCCGAGTTCGCCTTCTCGGGGCTCGGCCTCAACCCGCACTGGGGCCATCCGGGCAATGCCGCCGATCCGAGCCTGGTGCCGGGCGGCTCGTCCTCGGGGGCGGGCGTCTCGGCGGCGCTCGGCACCTCCGACATCGCCATCGGCACCGATACCGGCGGCTCGGTCCGCATCCCGGCGGCCCTCAACGGCGTCGTCGGCTTCAAGCCCACCGCCCGCCGGGTGCCGCTCGCCGGCGCCTTCCCGCTCTCGCCCTCGCTCGATTCGATCGGGCCGCTCGCGCGCTCGGTCGAAGCCTGCGCGGCGGCCGACGCCGTCATGGCCGGCGAGGACGTTCGCCCGCTCGCGGCCGCGCCGTTGCGCGACCTGCGGATCGGCGTGCCCCGCGGCCTCCTGTTCACCGAAACCGACCCGGCGGTGGCGCAAGCCTTCGAGGCGGCCCTGTCGTCGTTGAGCGCCGCCGGCGCGCGGATCGGCGACACGCCGTTCGACGACCTTCTCGGCCGCATGGCCGAGGCGACGGCGGCCGGCCCGATCGCCGCGGTCGAGGCGGCGGAGATCCACGCCGACTGGCTCGACGCCGAGGAGGCCGCCTTCGACCCGCGGGTCCACGCCCGCATCAGCCGCGGCCGCACCGTGACGGCGGCGGCCTATATCCGGATGATGCGCACCCGCGCCGCGCTGATCGAGGCCGGCGACGAGCGCCTCGCCCCCCTCGACGTGCTGGCCCTGCCGGCGACCGCGATTCCCGCGCCCGCCATCGCCGCGGTGGAACGGGACGACGCCGCCTTCGCCCGCCTCAACCTCCTGATGCTGCGCAACACGATGGTGGGGAACCTGTTCGACCTCACCGGAATCTCGCTGCCGATCCCGGGCCGGGGCAAGCCCGTCGGCCTGATGCTGCTCGCCCGCCACGGCCAGGACCGGCGGCTCCTGGAGATCGCCGCGGGCGTCGAGGCAGCCCTGCGGGGGTGACGCACGGCCCGGTCGCTCCCCCGTCACGCTCCCCGGCTCCTTGACATCTGTCCCGGCGGCGGAAATACATGAAGACATGTTCATGTGTTGATGTGAGGATGGGCGTGCGGGTCCTGTCGTCCGAGCAGGTCGGTGACGTGGCGGAGGTCTTCCGGCTCCTCGGCGAGCCGAACCGCCTGCGCATCGTGCTGGCCTGCCTGGAGGCGGACCGGACGGTCGGCGAGATCGGCGAGGCCCTCGGCCTGTCGCAGTCGCTGACCTCGCACCACCTGCGCCTGCTGCGCACCGCCCGCATCCTGCGGGCGGTGCGCGCCGGCCGGAACGTCGCCTACGCGATCGACGACGATCACGTGCGCGACGTGGTGGGCGCCATGGTCGCCCACTTCACCGAACCGCACGAGCATGCCCGCCAACCGGACGAGGAGCGAGAACGATGACCGGCACGAACGTCGAGACGGTGAAGTGCGCCTGCGAGGATTGCGTCTGCATGGTCCCGGTGGCCAAGGCGGTGTCGCGCGACGGCAAGGCCTTCTGCTGCGAGGAATGCGCCGAGGGCCATCCCCACCATGCCGGCTGCGACCACGCCGGCTGCGCCTGCCACGGCTGAGAACGAGACCGGGGTCGCGCACCGGCCCCGACATGCTCTAAAGCCCCGGAGACGAGCGATGCCCGGGCCCCCGCCCGGGCCCGGGATGGACGACGCCGATGATCGCGGGCTGGACGGTGGTGCTGGCGGCCCTCGTCTACATCTGCGCCCTGTTCGCGGTGGCCCATTGGGGCGACGTGGCCGGGCGGACCCTGATGCGCGACGCACGGGTGCGGCCGACGATCTACGCCCTGTCGCTCGCGGTCTACTGCACCTCCTGGACCTTCTTCGGCTCGGTCGGCCTCGCGAGCCATGCCGGCCTCGACTTCCTCACCATCTATGTCGGCCCGATCCTGGTGGTCGGCCTCGGCTACCGCCTGGTCGTCCGGGTGGTGCGGATCGCCAAGGCCCAGAACTCGACCTCGATCGCCGACTTCATCGCCGCCCGCTACGGCAAGAGCGAGCGCATCGCGGCGCTCGTCTGCCTGATCTCGGTGGTGGGCGCCGTGCCCTACATCGCCCTCCAATTGCGGGCGGTGGCGGCCTCGCTCCAGGTCTTCCTGCGCGCCACCGACGGCATCGGCGCGCCGGCCGGCATGCTGGGCGATCTCGGGCTGTTCGTGGCGCTCGTGCTCGCGGGCTTCGCGGTCGCCTTCGGCACCCGCCACGCCGACGCCACCGAGCACCAGGACGGGCTGACCCTGGCGGTGGCGCTCGAATCCCTCGTCAAGCTCCTCGCCTTCCTCACGGTCGGCGGCTTCGTCGTCGGCTGGATGCTGCGCGACCTGCCGGCGGCCTCGAGCGCGGTGCACGGCCTCGGTACCCTCGCCGGCCAGACCTCCGGCCCCTCGACGCTGATCGTGCAGACCCTGCTCTCGGCGGCGGCGGTGCTGCTGCTGCCGCGCCAGTTCCACATGGCGGTGGTGGAGAACCGGTCGGTCGCCGATGTCGGCCGGGCGGCCTGGACCTTCCCGCTCTACCTCGTGCTCATCAACCTGTTCGTGGTGCCCCTGGCGCTCGCCGGCCTCGCGCTGTTCCCGGAGGGCACGGTGCAGCGCGACATGACCGTGCTGGCCCTGCCGCTGCACGAGCGGGCCGACGGCATCGCCCTCATCGCCTTCATCGGCGGCCTCTCGGCGGCGACCGCGATGGTGATCGTCGAATCGGTCGCCGTGGCGATCATGATCTCGAACCACCTCGTCATCCCGGTCTCCCTGCGCCGGCGCAACCTGGTGGCGGGCGCCGCCCCCGAGACCGGGGCTCCGGACCTCGGCGGCTACGTGCTGGCGGTGCGCCGCGTCGCGATCGTCGCGGTGGTGCTGGTGGCCTACGCCTATTCGCGGGTCGCCGGCGAGGTGGCGCTGGCCTCGATCGGGCTCCTGTCCTTCGCGGCGGTGGCGCAGATCGGCCCGGCCTTCGTCGGCGCGCTCTACTGGGGCCGCGGCACCGGCACCGGCGCCGCCGCGGGGCTGACGGTCGGGTTCGCGGTCTGGCTCTACACCCTGCTCCTGCCGAGCCTCGTCACCGGCGACGGCTGGGCGGCCGCGCTGATCGCCGACGGGCCGTTCGGCATCGGCTCCTTGAGCCCGACGGCCCTGATGGGGGTCGACGACTTCCCCCGCCTCGTCCACGGCACGCTGTGGAGCCTCGGCCTCAACACGCTCGCCTATGTCGGCTTCTCGCTCCTGCGCCCGCCGACCGCGATCGAGCGCCTGCAGGCCGAGGCGTTCGGGCAGGTCTCGGGCTTCGACGAGGCCGGCCCCGTCGCGCCGAGCTTCCGGCTGTTTCGCAGCGCCGTGACGCTGGCCGAGCTCCGCGCCACCGTGGCGCGCTTCCTCGGCGAGGAGCGGGCGGTGCGGGCCTTCGAGGAGTTCGCGCAGGGACAGGGGCGCTTGCCCCTCCGGGACGACGCGGTGGCGGGGCTGCCGGAACTGCGCCACGCCGAGCACCTGCTCGCCTCGGCGATCGGGGCCTCGTCGGCCCGGCTCGCGCTGTCGCTGCTGCTGCGCCGGCGCAACGTCTCGCCGAAGGCCGCGCTCAAGCTCCTCGACGACGCCTCGGCGGCGTTCCAGTACAGCCGCGACGTCCTCCAGCACGGCCTCGACCACGCCAAGCAGGGCATCACGGTCTTCGACCGCGACATGAAGCTGATCGTCTGGAACCGCGCCTTCGCCGACCTCTACGATCTGCCGCCGGAGATGATCCAGACCGGGATCGGACTGGAGGCGATCGTGCGCTTCAACGCCGGCCGCGGCGCCTACGGGGCGCGGGACGCCGACACCCTGGTGCGCGAGCGCATCGCCGCCTTCCGGCTCGAATCCGGCCCGCAGCGCCTGCGGCTGCATCCGAGCGGCCGGGTGATCGAGATCCGCGCCAACCTGCTGCCGAACGGCGGCGTGGTGGCGACCTACACCGACGTGACCGATTCGGTCGCCGCCGAGGAGGCCCGCACCCGCCTCAACGAGGAGCTCGAGACCCGGGTGCGCGAGCGCACCGAGGAACTGACCCGCCTCAACGCGGCGCTGACCCGCGCCAAGGCCGAGGCCGACGAGGCCAACGCCTCGAAGACACGCTTCCTGGCTGCCGCCAGCCACGACATCCTCCAGCCGCTCAACGCGGCGCGGCTCTATGCCAGCGCCCTCGTCGAGCGCGACCGGGGCACCGACCCGACGCTCGCCGAGAACGTCGACGCCTCCCTCGACGCCGTCGAGGAGATCCTGACCGCGCTTCTCGAGATCTCGCGCCTCGATACCGGGGCGCTGAAGCCCCAGCTCTCGATCGTGCGGGTGTCGGACCTCTTCCGCCAGGTGCAGCGCGAGTTCGGCCCGATGGCGCAGGAGAAGGGCCTGGACCTCACCGTCCTGCCCTCGTCCCTCGCCCTGCGCTCGGACCGGCAATTGCTGCGCCGGCTCCTGCACAACCTCGTCTCGAACGCGATCAAGTACACCCCGAAGGGACGCGTGCTGGTGGGCGCCCGGAGGCAGGGCGACCGGGTGGTGCTGAAGGTGTGCGACACCGGCCTCGGCATCCCGGCCGCCCAGCAGAAGCTCGTCTTCCGCGAGTTCCAGCGCCTCGACCAGGGGGCGCGGGTCGCCCGCGGGCTCGGCCTCGGCCTGTCGATCGTCGAGCGGACGGCGCGGCTCCTCGACCATCCGGTGACCCTCGCCTCGACCCCCGGCCGCGGCTCGGCCTTCTCGGTGGCGGTGCCGGGCGCGCCGTTGCGGCCGGCCCTCGAGACCCAGGGCGAGGCGCCGCGCCCGGCCCTCGTGCCGCTCGCCGGCCTCACCGTGCTCGCGGTCGACAACGAGCCGGCGATCGTCGACGGGATGCGGGTGCTCGTCGGCAGCTGGGGCTGCGCGCTGCACACCGCCGGCTCGCTCAGCGAGGCGCTCGCCCTGGTTCTCGGCGGACGCCTGCGCCCCGACGTGATCGTGGCCGATTACCACCTCGACCGGGGGACCGGCCTCGACCTGATCGCGTCCCTGCGGGCGGCGCTCGCCGCCGACATCCCGGCGGTGCTCCTGACTGCCGACCGCTCGCCCGACATGCGCGATGCCGCCGCGGCGCAGCGGGTTCAGGTGCTCGGCAAGCCGCTCAAGCCGGCAGCCCTGCGCGCCCTGCTGACCCAGTGGCGCGGCCGCCAGGCGGCGGAATAGGGGCTACTGGCGCACCCACATCACCCGGGCCATCCAGGCGATCTCGTCGGCCGGGATCACCAGGTCGGGCTCGCCGGGCAGGGGACCGCTCAGCTCGGCCGCCCGCGCGGTGCGCCGCTTCAGCTCCGCCGCCAGGATGCCGCCGCCGCCCAGGCACGTCACCACCCGGTCGCCCTTGCGCATCGCGGCGGTGGGCGAGACCACCAGCACGTCGCCGTCCCGGTAGAGCGGGGTCAGGGCGCCGCCCCGGGCCTCGATGGCAAAGCAGCGTTCCTGTCCGAGGCCCGGCAGCTCCATCTCGTGAACCGCGGCGCCGTTGCCCGGCAGGCCGTTGGCGCCGATCTGGCCCGTCGCGCTCTCGCTCGGGATCAGCGGCACCACGCTGCGGGTCTCGGAGGCCTTCGGCTCGACCAGGCGCAGGAAGTCCTCGAGCGAGGCGCCGGTGGCGGCCAGGATCTTGGCGACCGATTCGGTCGAGGGCCAGCGCTTGCGGCCGTCGGGGCTGATCCGCTTCGAGCGGTTGAAGCTCGTCGCGTCGAGGCCGGCGCGCTTGGCGAGCCCGGACGCCGTCAGGTTGTGACGCTGGGCGAGGTGATCGATCGCGGACCAGATTCGCTCGTGGGACAGCATGGGGACCTGGCCTGACGCGTGGCGGTGTCCACCGCCGAACTAACAAATGTAAACTACCGAACCCTCACCGAAAGGCAACGGCGTTGCCGGTTCCTCCCGGCGCCGCTATCGCTCGCCCGTCCCCCCGCCGAGGAGGTCCGCGGCGACCATGCCCCTCATCTACAAGATCTGCCCCCTTCCCCTGTGGCGCGAGGCCGAGGCCGCCGGCCGCCTCGACGGCGCACCCGTCGATCTGGCGGACGGGTTCATCCACTTCTCGACCGCGTCGCAGCTCGCCGAGACGGCTGCCAAGCACTTCTCGGGACAGGATAATCTGCTCCTGATCGCGGTCGACGAGACGGCGCTCGGGGATGCCCTGCGCTACGAGCCGTCCCGGGGCGGCGCGCTGTTCCCGCACCTCTACGGCCCGCTGCCGCTCTCGGCCGTCCGGAGCGTCGCGCCGCTCGCGACCGGACCCGGCGGCGGCCATGTTTTCCCAGATTCCATCAAGGGTTGATCGTGATTCCGGCCCTCTTCCCGCTCGTCCGCCCCCTGCTGCACGCCCTCGACGCGGAGACCGCCCACGGCCTGACCGTGGGGGCCCTCGCCCGGCTCCCCTTGCGGGATCCGCCCGCCGACGATCCCCGTCTCTGCCTAACCGTTATATCGCGGACCTTCCCCAACCCGGTCGGCCTGGCCGCGGGGTTCGACAAGGGCGCGCAGGCGCCCGACGCGCTGCTCGGGCTCGGCTTCGGCTTCGTCGAGGTCGGCGGCGTGGTGCCCCGGCCGCAGCCCGGCAATCCGCGTCCGCGGGTGTTCCGGCTGCCGGAGGACGGCGCGGTGATCAACCGCTTCGGCCTCAACAGCGAGGGGCTCGACGTCGTGCGGGCGCGGCTCGTCGCGAGGCGCAACCGGCCGGGGATCGTCGGGGTCAACATCGGCGCCAACAAGGACGCGACCGATCGGCTGGCCGACTACGTCGCCTGCACCCGCGGCCTGACGGGCCTCGTCGACTTCATCACCGTCAACGTCTCCTCGCCCAACACGCCGGGCCTGCGCGACCTCCAGGGCGAGGCCTTCCTCGACGACCTGCTCGCCCGCGTGGTCGCGGCCCGGGACGAAGCGGGCGCCGGCACCGCGATCCTGCTCAAGATCGCCCCCGATATCGGCCTCGACGGCCTCGACGCGATGACCGCCACCGCGCGGCGCAGGGGCATCGACGCCCTCGTCGTGTCCAACACCACCGTGGCGCGGCCGTCGAGCCTCAAGGGGGCCTCCCGGGCCGAGACCGGGGGCCTGTCGGGCCGGCCGCTGTTCTCGCCCGCGACCCGGCTCCTCGCCGAGGCCTCCCTGCGCGTCGGGCGCGAGCTGCCGCTGATCGGCGTCGGCGGGGTCGATTCGGCGGAGGCCGCCTGGACCAAGATCCGGGCCGGCGCCAGCCTGATCCAGCTCTACTCCGCCCTGGTCTATGCCGGCCCGGGCCTCGTCGGCGAGATCAAGGCCGGGCTGCTGCGGCGGATGGAGCGGGAGGGGATCCGGAGCCTCGATGCGGTCGTCGGGCGCGACGCCGAGGAGCTGGCGCGGACGGCGTGAGGCGCCGACTGTCCGAAATACCCGTGCCGCCGCTTCACAATTCCGGATTGGTCGGCTCGGTGCGCCGGGCCACCACCGTGTAGCAGAGCCGCTTCTGCCCGAGCAGCGACTGGCGGTGATACGTCACCGCCGACTCGCCGAAGCCCAGGATCGCGAGCAGTTCCTGCATCGTCGTCGGCGCGATGGTCCACCAGGCGTCGAAGCGGATGCGCTGGTCGCTGCGGGGCAGCAGGAACATCGGCAGGCCGAAGCTCCGCGGCACGAAGCGCAGGAACTGCAGCGACTTCGGCAGCATCTCGGTCACCACCACGGTCTCGCGGGTCAGCCGCAGGGCGCCGTGGAGGGCCCTGAACGGGTCGCGCAGGCGCGTCAGCGCGGTCCCGAACACCGCGACGTCGACCGGGCCGATCGCCTCCGGCACGTCGTAGAGCGAGCCCCCCGCCCGCCGCGCCCGCGAGTTCAGCGCCGCGTGGGCGTACCACCAGGCGCTCTCGAACCGGCGCAGGTGGTTGCGGATCTCCGGGGCGATCACCGCGCGCTCGAAATCGGGATACGGCACCATCTCCCAGCACGCCTCGCCGGCGAAGTCGTAGGCCACCACCTCGGCGCCCCGCGCCTCCATGGCAAAGCCGAGGAAGCCGCTGGTGGCGCCGAAATCGAGCACGCGCTTGCCCGCCACCGCGACGCCGCCGAGGTAGTCGTCGAGCCCCGCCCGCAGGTCCCAGGCGCCCGGCACGGTGCCGTGCCCGGGCAGGTCGATGGTGTGGTTGAAGGTGCACTCCGCCAGGTCCTCGACCGGGCGGGGCACCAGGTACGGGCTCTCGGGGAGCACGGTCGCGTCCGCCGTCGTCATGCTGCGGGGTTCATCTCGCGGGACTCGTCTCGTGGAGCGGCGGCGGGGGTTCAGGCCTCGTCCCGCGCCGTCGGATGGGCCGGAAGCCCGACCGGCAGGGCGACCCAGGACAGGCGGCGCGAGACCCAGACGTGGTCGTCGGGCGGGTAGCGTTCCGGGTCGTCGAGGCTCGCCATGGTCAGGTCGATCTCGTCCAGCAGGTCGTCGGCCCGGTAGGCGAGGTGCGTGCCGCAAGCGGGGCAGAAGGCGCGCTCCGCCCGCGGGCTCGAGCGGGACCAGGCCGGGGCGCCGGCGGCGAAGCGGCAATGCTCCCGCCGCACGGTGATCCAGCCGACCATCGGCGCGCCCGTGCTGCCGCGGCAATCGGCACAGTGGCACACCGTGCGGTTCCAGGGCTCCCCGTGCGCCTCGTAGCGCACCGCGCCGCAGCGGCATCCGCCGGTGATCATCGCGCCCCCTCCCCCGCGAGCCCGGCCCGCGGATGCGGGAAGGCACCGGCCGCGAGCCGCGGGTAGAGCAGGGCCTGGCCGAGGCCGCGCGCCGCCAGGAAGGCCAGCATCGCGAGCCACAGGCCGGTATTGCCCAGCTCCCGCGTCAGCGCCAGCACCGCGGCGTCGACGGCGAGCGCCGCCAGCATCAGGTTGCGCATCGCCCGGGTCCAGGTCGCCCCGACATAGACGCCGTCGAACGCGAAGGCGGCGGCCGCCGCGAGGGGCGTCAGGGCTGCGTAGACGAGGTAGTCGCGCGCGAAGGCCCGCACCTCCGGCGCGGTGGTGACCGCGTCGACGAAGGGACCGCCGACAGCCAGGAACAGGCCCGAGACCGCGAGCGCGAAGCCGAGGCACCACCCTAGGGACAGCCGCACCGCGCCCCGGAAGGCGCCCTCGTCGCGGGCGCCGAGCGCCTGGCCGCACAGGACCTCCGCCGCGGTGGCGAAGCCGTCGAGGAAGAAGCTGCCGACGAGGAAGAGGTTCTGCAGCACGGCGTTGGCCGCCAGCGTCACGTCGCCCTCCCGCGCGCCGAGGCCCGAGAACAGGGCGAGCGCGGTGATCAGCGCCAGGGTCCGCACCATCACGTCGCCGTTGACCGCGAGCATCCGGGTGAGGCCGGCGCGCTCGACGATCTCGGGGAACGGCACGCGCCAGGGCCGGGCGCCGAGGCGGCGCAGCACCAGGAGGCCGAGGACGGTCCCGGCGACCTCCGCC
Organism: Methylobacterium terrae; assembly: GCF_003173755.1. NCBI lineage: Bacteria > Pseudomonadati > Pseudomonadota > Alphaproteobacteria > Hyphomicrobiales > Methylobacteriaceae > Methylobacterium > Methylobacterium terrae. The sequence continues at coordinate 2,810,344 of NZ_CP029553.1, read as the reverse complement.
AGCACCGTGGCGAGCGCCGCCCCGGCGACGCCGGTGCCGAGCCCGAGGACGAGGACGAGGGTGAGCGCCACGTTGACGGCGTTGATCGCCACCTGCAGGCCGAGGCCGAGATCGGTGCGGCCGCGCCCGAGGGTCGAGCCGAGGATGGCGTAGTTCGCCAGCGTGAACGGCGCGCACCAGATCCGCACCGAGAAGTAGCCGGCGAGCGCCGCGTTCACCGCCGGGCTCGCCCCGAACAGCCGGAAGGCCGCCGCCGCGAGCGGGCCCTGCAACGCCACCATGACGAGGCCGACCGCCAGCGCCACCGCCAGCGCCCGGGCCAGGGTCCGGTCGATCTCGCTCGGATCGCCCGCCCCGGCGGCTTGCGCGGTGAGCCCGGCGGTCGCCATCCGCAGCGCGCCGAAGGTCCAGAACAGGTAGTCGAAGATCACCGCCCCGAGCGCCAGCGCGCCGAGGAGCGCCGCGTCGCCGAGCCGCCCGACCGCCGCCGTGCCGACGAGGCCGAGGAGCGGCGTCGTCACGTTGGCGAGCGTCATCGGCACGGCGAGCGCGAGGATGCGCCGATGCGTGATCTCCGGGCTCGCGCCTCTCGGGCTCGCGGCGGCGGGCGTCATCGCGGCGTTCCCGTTCAGCGGCCGCGGGCGAACAGGCGCGACAGGAGCCAGAGCGGCACCACCACGACGGCGCCCGCGACGAACCAGCGGCCGGCATCGTGGAAGGTCTCGAAGCCCAGCGCCATCAGCGACTGGATCGTGTCGTAGGCCTGGGCGAACAGGAGCCCGGGCGTGACCCCGAGCATCGCCATGCCGGCCCCGACGAGGAGCGACAGGAACACCAGCCGCACCAGCACCGCCCCGGGCGAGCCGCCGAGGAAGCGGTGCAGCCCCGAGGACCGGCCCTCCCGGTACCCGCCGGGACCGGGATCGAAGCCCGCGGGTCCCTGGCCGTAGGGATCCTGGCCGGAGGAGTTTTGCCCGAAGGGACGGCGGAATCTCTGCTCGCTCATGCTTCCTCGCGACCCTGACGCTGCGGATCCGGCCCGACCGCTGCGATACGCCACCCGACCGTTGCCGATTTGTCACATATCGGACGAAACCCGGCGCGGCCCGGCGCATTGCACCGTTTGGCAATCCGGACCTGAGATGGCAACCTTCGCGGATTATCCCAAGATGCCAGACAGCCGATGCCGGGCCGGACGGCGGCCCGCCCGCAACCCCGAGACGCTCCGCCGCCCGCACCGGCGGCGCCGCGCCGCGAGATTGATACCCCGAGCATGATCGACCACGCGCTCTTCGACCCGGCGAAAGCAGATCCCGACGCCGAGCGGCTGAACCGGGAGATCATCGCCGCCCAGGCCCGGGCCCCGGACCCCTGGTCCATGCCGGTGGCCGAGGTGCGCGAGCGCCGCCGGCGCGGCAGCACCGCCTACCCGGCGATGCCCCGCAGCGCCCGGGCCGAGACGATGACGATCCCCGGCCCCGCCGGGCCGCTCGCGCTCCGGGTGATCCGGCCGCAGCGGAAGGCCCGGGGCGCCTACCTGCACGTTCATTCCGGCGGTTGGGTCTGGGGCGGGTCCGACGAGCAGGATCCCTGGCTCGAGCGCATCGCGGAGCGCTGCGGCTTCGTCTGCATCTCGGTCGAGTACCGGCTGGCGCCCGAGCACCCCTACCCGGCCCCGATCGACGATTGCGAGGCGGCGGCGCTCTGGCTCTACCACGAGGGCCGCAAGCTGTTCGGGGTCGAGGCGCTGACGATCGGCGGCGAATCGGTCGGTGCGCATCTGAGCGTGATGACGCTCCTGCGCCTGCGCGACCGGCACCGGCTGCCCAAGGCCTTCCGGGGCGCCAACCTGTTCTCGGGCCTCTACGACCTCGGCGTCACCGCGAGCGCCCGCAACTGGGGCGACGAGCGCCTCGTCCTCAACTCCACCGACATCCGCCGCTTCGCCGACGGCTTCGTGCCCGAGGGCGTCGCCCGGCGCTCGCCGGACGTGTCGCCGCTCTACGCCGATCTCGCCGGCCTGCCTCCGGCCCTGTTCTCCGTCGGCACCCGCGATCCGCTCCTCGACGACACCCTGTTCATGTCGATGCGCTGGGCCGCGGCCAACAATGGCGGCTACACGGCCGTCTATACCGGCGGTTGCCACGTCTTCATCCGCTACAACCTCGCCATGACCCAGCGGGCCCTGGAGCTGATCGAACGGTTCCTGATGGCGCTGGCGTGAGGGAGAGGTCGGCCGCGACGGCCTACGCGCTCCTGACCTTCGCGACCCTGCTCTGGGCCGGCAACGCGGTGGCGAGCAAGGTCGCGGTCGGCCTCGTCTCGCCGCAGGCGCTGGTCGCCCTGCGCTGGTCGATCGCGCTCACGGCGATCGCGGCGCTCGCCGGGCGCGAGACCTGGGCGCACCGGCGCGCGCTCCTGGCGCACTGGCCGATGATCCTGCTGATGGGCGGCGTCGGCTATACCGGGTTCAACGCGCTGACCTACGAGGCGGGGGCGCTGACGAGCGCGGTCAACCTGTCGCTGATCGAGGGGACGATCCCGGTCCTGGTGCTCGTCCTCAACTTCCTCGTGCGCGGCGTCGCGGTGCGGCCGGGCCAGGTCCTCGGATCGGCCGTCACGCTCGCCGGGGTGGTGCTGGTGGCCAGCCACGGCGACCTCGCCCGGCTCGCCGCCCTCGACCTCAACCGCGGCGACCTCCTGGTGGGGCTCGCCTGCCTGTTCTACGCCGGCTACACGGTCGCCCTCCCCTCGCGGCCGGCGGTGCCGGCGCTCGCCTTCTTCGCCGCCATGGCGGTCGCGGCCTGGGCGACCTCGATGCCGCTCCTCCTCGGCGAATGGGCGAGCGGCCGGGTTCTCTGGCCGGGCCTCCCCGGCTGGGCACTAATCGCCTTCACGGCGCTCGGGCCGTCGCTGGTCGCCCAGCTCGCCTACATGCGCGGGGTCGAGACGATCGGCCCGAACCGCGCCGGCCTGTTCAACAACCTGGTGCCAGTCTTCGGGGCGGTCATGGCGGTGGGGCTGGTGGGCGAGCCCTTCGGCCTCGTCGAGGCGGCGGCCCTCGCCCTGGTCGTCGGCGGGATCGCGGTGGCGGAGACCTCCGGGCGCCGCAAGAGGGCGTGAACCGTCACCCCTTCTGCCCGCCGAGCCCGAGCCGGCGGATCAGCAGGAAGGCCGCCGCCGCCGACAGCGCGGCGATCAGCATCGCGACGCTCGAGCCGTCGTCCCACTCGGCCAAGGGCAGGCCCTTGGTGTTCATGCCGAACAGGCCGGTGACCAGGGTCGGCGGCAGGAAGAGCGCGGTCAGGACCGACAGGGTCTGGAGCTGGCGGTTGGACTGGCGGGCGAGGAGCGCCGACAATTCCTCCTGCAGCAGCCGGCTGCGCTCGGCCAGCACCACCATGTCGCGGTCGAGCGCGTCGAGGCGCTGGGCGATGCGGGCGGCCGCCTCGCGCGTCTCCTCGGCCAGGTCCTCGCCGTCCTCCTCCAGGCGGTGGAACACCGCCCGCAGGCCGTTGAGCTGGCGGTGCAGCCGCACCGCGTCGCGGCGGATCGGGCCGAGCTGGCGGGTCTCGTCGCGGATGCGCTCGTCGAGGATGTGATCCTCGATCCCGTCGAGGCGCTCCGACAGGGCGGCGCCCCGCGCGCCGATCGCGGCCGCGACCCGGCCGATCAGCGTCTCCAGCAGCGCCACCGGGCCGGCGAGGGCCCGTCCCTCGGCCACCGCCTCGCGCACCGCGTCGGGGCCGACGATCGGGTGACGCCGCCCGCTGACGAGGACGTTCGGCCCGAGCACGAAGTGCAGGCGGCCGGCCGCGTCCGGCAGCCGCTCCGGCGCCTCGGAGTCCCGGGCGAGGTCGGCGATGACGCCGCCGATCTGCCCGTCCTCGATCGTGACCCGCTGGTGCGGATCGCTGGAGAACGCCGCGGCCGCGAGGTCCGGCGGGCCGAGGCGCCCTTCCGCCACGAGGCCCGGCATCCGGGCGTCGTTGAGGTTGACGTGCAGCCAGACGAAGCCCTCGCCGAAGCGGCCGAGCGCCGGGATCTCCTCGCCGGGCCCGACCATGCGCCCGCGGCCCGACGCGTCGAACCGCATCGCCCAGATCAGGCCCGGCAGGGCGGGCTCGTCGCTGAGGAGAGGGGCCATCCGGGCGTCCTTCGTCCCCGCAACCCGATAGGACGCAACCCGGGGATGCCGCGCCCGGCCGCCTCCGCTAGGGGCCGGGCAAGACACCTCGATGACGGCCGGCCTACGCCTCCATCGCCTCCAGCTCGGCGATCATCCCCTCGATCATCGACAGGCCGATCTGCCAGAAGGCCGGATCGCGGGCATCCAGTCCGAACGGCGCCAGGAGTTCGCCGTAGGGCTTGCTGCCGCCCGCCGAGAGCAGCGCGAAGTAGCGCTCGACGAAGGCACCTTCCGCCGCCGGGTCGCCGCTCGCCCGCTGGTAGACGCCGTAGAGCGAGTTCACCAGGCAGTCGCCGAAGGCGTAGGCGTAGACGTAGAACGGCGAGTGGATGAAGTGCGGGATGTAGGCCCAGTACGGCTCGTAGCCCTCGTCGAGGCGGATCGCCGGCCCTAAGCTCTCGGCCTGCACCGACATCCACAGTGCGTTGATCCTGTCGGACGTCAGCTCGCCCTCGCGGCGGGCGAGGTGGACCTTGCGCTCGAAGGCGTAGAACGCGATCTGGCGCACCACCGTGTTGATCATGTCCTCGACCTTGGCGGCCAGCATCGCCCGGCGCTGCACCGGGTCGGTGGTCGCCTCCAGCACGCGCCGGAAGGTCAGCATCTCGCCGAACACGCTGGCGGTCTCGGCGAGCGTCAGCGGCGTCGGGGCCATGAGCGCCCCGTTCGGGCCCGCCAGCACCTGGTGCACGCCGTGGCCGAGCTCGTGGGCGAGGGTCATCACGTCCCGCGGCTTGCCCTGGTAGTTGACGAGCACGAAGGGATGGGCCGAGGGCACGGTCGGGTGGGCGAAGGCGCCCGGCGCCTTGCCGGGCCGCACCGGCGCGTCGATCCAGCCCCCGTCGAAGAAGCGCCGGGCGATCTCGGCCATTCTCGGCGAGAAGGCGCCGTAGGCCGACAGCACGGTCTCGCGCGCCTCCGCCCAGGGGATGGTGCGCTGCTCGACCTTCGGCAGCGGCGCGTTGCGGTCCCAGTAGGCCAGGTCGTCCCGGCCGAACCACCGCGCCTTCAGCGTGTAGTAGCGGTGCGACAGGCGCGGATAGGCCGCCTGCACGGCGGCGACGAGGGCCTCGACGGTGTCGCGCTCGACCCGGTTGGCGAGGTGGCGGGCATCCGAGACGTCGGTGAAGCCGCGCCAGCGGTCGGAGATCTCCTTGTCCTTGGCGAGCGTGTTGGTGATGAGCGTGAACACCCGCAGGTTCGCCCGGAACACGGTGCTCAGCGCCCCCGCCGCGTCGCGGCGCACGGTCTCGTCGGCGTCCTGGAGCTTGTTGAGGGTCGGCTCGAGCGTCAGTTCCTCGCCGCGCAGGGGGAAGCGCAGGGAGGCGATGGTCTCGTCGAACAGCCGGTTCCAGGCCGCGCGCCCGGTCACCGACTTCTCGAGGAAGAGCTTCTCCGCCTCGTCGCTGAGCTGGTGCGGCTTCTCGCGGCGGATATCCTCGAGCCAGGGACGGTAGCGCGCGAGCGGCGGGTGGGCGGCGGCCTGATCGATCAGCGCATCCTCGACCCGGTTGAGCTCCAGGGTGAAGAACAGGAGGTCGCTCGCCGACGTGGTCAGGCGCTCCTGGGTGTCGCCGTAGAACTTCGCCCGGGCCGGATCGGTGGTGTCGCCCGAATAGACGAGGCCGGCATAGGACATCAGCCGGCCCAGCCGATCCTCGATCGCCTCGTAGGCGGCGACCGCGGTGCCGAGGCGGTCGGTCGCGTCCCCGCCCGCGGCGAGCGCGGCGATCCGGCCGCGGTAGCTCTCGGCGAAGGCGCGGCACTCGGCCTCGGCCGCGGCCATGTCGTCGGCGAAAGCCGGGTCGTCGAGGCCGGCATAGAGGTCCGTGAGGTCCCATTCCGGCAGCGGCCCGAGATCGACGGCGCGGGCCGTGGCCTTGGCGGTGCTCAGGGCGCTGTCCGACGGCGCGGCGGCACTCAGCGGCATGGACGATGTTCCTCTCGGGGCAAACGGTGCGGGAGGACATATCGGCCCCGACCGGCCCGCGATCAACCGAGGCCGTTCCGATTGCGGGCCCGCGTCTCGCGCGCCGGTAACCTTCCATTGGCGTTAAGGGCCACTTTACGCTTGTGACGCAGCATACGCCTCGAAACGAAACAGCCGCGCGATTCGCGAGGCCCGCTCGCCGGGGCGATGCGGGCCGTCGATCGCGAGACGGCACAGGGGGGCGGCGCCGCGGCGCCGGTCCCTCGAGGAGTCCAGATGACCACCACGGTCCTCATCGTCGACGACGATCCCGTGCAGCGCCGGCTGGCGGAGGCCATGGTGCGGCGCCTCGGGTACGAGGCCGTGGTGGCCGAGAGCGGCGCGGCCGGGCTCGACGCCGTCCGGGCGCCCGATTCCAGCATCGACGTGGTGCTGCTCGACCTCGCGATGCCGGGCGGGCTCGACGGGCTCGGGGTTCTCGGCGAGCTGCGCAAGGCCGGCATCGACACGCCCGTCATCGTCCAGACGGCGAACGGCTCGATCGACGCCGTCGTCAACGCCATGCGGGCCGGCGCGGTCGATTTCGTGGTGAAGCCCGCCGGCCCGGAGCGGCTGCAGGTCTCGATCCGCAACGCGCTCCAGGTCGACCAGCTCCAGGACGAGATCCGGCGGATGCGCCGGCGCGCCTCGGGCGCCCTCTCCTTCCGCGACCTCACCTCGAAGAGCCCGGACATGGGCCGGGTGATGCGCCTCGCCGAGCGGGCGGCGAAATCCACCATTCCCGTGCTGATCGAGGGCGAGTCCGGCGTCGGCAAGGAGGTGCTGGCCCGCGCGATCCAGGGCTCGGGCGAGCGCCGCGGCAAGCCGTTCGTCACGGTCAATTGCGGGGCGATCCCCGACAACCTCGTCGAATCGACCCTGTTCGGCCACGAGAAGGGCGCCTTCACGGGCGCGACCGAGCGGCATCTGGGCAAGTTCGTCGAGGCGTCGGGCGGCACGCTGTTCCTCGACGAGATCGGCGAGCTGCCCCTCGACGCGCAGGTGAAGCTGCTGCGCGCGCTCCAGGAGGGCGAGGTCGATCCGGTCGGCGGCCGCAAGAGCGTGCGGGTCGACATCCGGCTGATCTCGGCGACGAACCGCTCGCTCCTCGACCTCGTCAAGCAGGGCCGCTTCCGCGAGGACCTGTATTACCGCCTCAACGTCTTCCCGATGACCCTCCCCCCCTTGCGGGCCCGGCGCGAGGACATCCCGGACCTCGCCCGCTCGTTCTGCGCCCGGTTCGCGGCCGAGGAAGGCAAGCGGGTCCGCGGCATCGCCGCGGAAGCGATGGCGCTGATCACCCGCTACGACTGGCCCGGCAACGTGCGCCAGCTCGAGAACGCGCTGTTTCGCGCCGTGGTCCTGGCCGACGGCGACGAGCTGACGGTGGCGGAGTTCCCGCAGATCGCCGCCCAGGTCCAGGGCTTCGACGTGCGCATTCCCCCGGCGCCCGCCCATCCCGAGCCCGGCGCCGGTCCCGCGCCGGTGCGCGAGATCGTCCGGGTCGAGGTGCGCGACCCCCACGCCGTGTCGCTGGTCGCCGAGGAGACCGGCGAGATGAAGACCATGGAGGGTCTCGAGGGCGAGATCATCCGCTACGCCCTGCAATTCTACCGCGGGCGGATGTCGGAAGTCTCGCGCCGCCTCGGCATCGGCCGTTCGACACTCTATCGCAAGTTGAAAGAACTCGGGATCGACGACGAGAAGGCCGAGGACGCCGCCTGATCCGGCGTCCCGCGTCAGAAGAAAACCGCATTTGATCGGTCATGGCCCGTCTCTCGGCGGGTCTTTGGGCGGGTCTCTCGGGTGGCCCTTCGGGACCGCCCGGCGGAGCAGACGGGGCGGGGCCCACGCCGCGACGAGTGTCGCGGTGCGCGGCCACACCTCGCGAACGCCCAAGCCGCCATGCCGGCGGGGTGTGGCTGCCGTGCGATTGCACGTCCTGTGCCGACGTGTTGACTAACCTAGGTTTCCAGCGTGGCCGCTCCTCCGGCCGCGGCTTCGAGGAGAGGACCATGGCTCCCAGGCGCAGGATCGGCCGGAGTGCCGGTGCGGCGGCGGCCCTCACGGTGCTGCTGGCCGCGCAGCCCGGCCTGGCGCGGGCCGAGGGCCCTGCCGCCGCGCCCGAGGCCGGCGGCGCCGTGGCGAGCGTCCCCGCGACGGCGACCGCCCCCGCGATCACCACGATCCCGGACAACCCCGCCCCGCCGCTGCCCGATGCCGGCCCGCCCAAAGTCGCGACCGCCCCGGTCGCGCACGAGGCCGCGCCCGAGGCCGCGCCGATCCAGCCCGCGACCCTGCCGGGCACGGCGGCGCCGGCTCCCTCCGCCGAGACCCCGCCCGCACCGGCCGAGACCGCGGCCCCCGCCCTGCCCCCGCCCGCCCCCGGCGATCCGGTGGCCGAGGTCGTGGCGGCGCGCCTCGCCGACCCGAACTTCAGCCTGATCCGCCGGCTCGGCACGAAGCAGCGCGAGGCGATGCAGGCCTTCTACGCGCTCGGCGCGTTCAAGTCGGTCTGGCTCGCCGAGAGCGGCTGGAGCGACGCCGCCAAGGCGGTGATCGCCCGGCTGCAGGCGGCGGGCGAGGACGGGCTCGATCCCCTCGCCTACCCGATCCCGCTGCTCGACCCGCCCCACGCCACCGCCGCCGACCGGGCCGAAGCCGACCTGAAGCTCTCGGCGGCGGCGGTGCTGTACGCCCGCGACGCCCGCGGCGGGCGCCTCGAGCCCTCGCGCCTGTCGCGCTTCATCACCCCGAAGCTCGACTTGCCCTCCGCCGACGCGGTGTTGACCCGCCTGACCCCGGCCGGCGCGAGTGCCGGCGCCCTGCTCCAGGCCTTCAATCCCGGCCAGCCCGGCTACCTCGCCCTCAAGGCGAAGCTCTCGGCCATCCGCGCCCAGCAGCCGAACCGCGCCGTGCCGATGGTGCGCCTGCCGAAGGGCCCGGCGCTGCGGACCGGCATGCGCGACGCCCGCGTGCCGCTGATCCGCGCCCGGTTCGGGATCAGCGGCGCCTCCGACGCCACCGCCTACGACGAGGGCGTGGCGACCGCCGTCGCGAGCTTCCAGCGCGAGCGCGGGATGAAGGCGAGCGGCGTCCTCGACCCCGCCACGGTGGCGGCCCTCGCCGGCCCGTCTCCGGGCAAGCAGGAGGCCGACCTCCTCGCCAACATGGAGCGCTGGCGCTGGCTGCCGGCCGATCTCGGCCGCACCCACGTCCTCGTCAACATCCCCGAATACAAGGTGCGGGTGATCCGCGACGGCCGCGTCCTCGACGAGTCCCGGGTGATCGTCGGCAAGCCCGAATCGCCGACGCCGATCTTCTCGGGCGAGATGACCTACGCGGTGGTCAACCCGTCCTGGACGGTGCCGCCTTCGATCCTCAAGAGCCAGTTCCTGCCGGGCCTCGCCCGCGACCCGAACTACGCGGCGCGCCTCGGCTACCAGGTGGTGAAGCGCGGCAACGGCATCGCCATCCGGCAGCCGCCGGGCGAGCGCAACGCGCTCGGCTTCATCAAGTTCATGTTCCCCAACGACCACGCGGTCTACCTGCACGACACGCCGAACCGCAGCCTGTTCTCCCGCTCCGAGCGGGCGCTGAGCCACGGCTGCGTGCGCGTCGACGATCCGTTCCGCTTCGCGCAGGTCGTGCTCGGGCCGCGCTGGCCGACCGAGCGGCTGAAGACGCTGATCGGCAAGGGCGAGCGCACGGTGATGCTGCCCGAGAAACTGCCGGTCCACCTCGCCTACTTCACCCTGGAGGCGGATTCGACCGGGACTCTTCGCAGCCTGCCGGACCTCTACGGCGTCAACGCCCGGGTGAAGGTCGCGCTCGGCCTCTCGAACGAGCCCCTGCCCGCCGAGGCCGGGCAGAAGCCGAAGCCGGCCCCGAAGCCGCCGGTCGCCACGCACCACCGCGACGTGGCGCAGCAGGGGGGCGCCCCCCGCCCGGCCTCCCGCCGCCCGGTGGCGACCGCGACGCCGTCCGAGGAGCCGGCGGTGGTGCAGCCGGCGCCGGACTATTTCGGCGAGACCGGGGCGATCCGGCGGGGGTGGTGGTAAGGGCCCCGCGGCATCTGCCATCCGCAACGTCGTCCCGGGGCCGCGCAGCGGAACCCGGTCCGGCGTCGAGGGCGGCAATCCAGCGCGAAATCCGATCCGACGCCCTCCATCGGCCGGACCTCACGGCCTCTCCTGCACCTCGTTGATCTTGTTGGTCAGCCAATACGAGTAGCCGACGGTCGCGCTCTCGATCAGACTCGCCGTGCTGGCCACGGTATTGACCATCAGGTCGCCGACCTGGCCCACCAGGTTGTAGTCCTGCTCGACGATCTTCGACAGGGTATTGGCCTTCCGCAGCGAGAGCGAGGCCTGGCAGATCTGCAACCAGCCGTCGCGCCAGTCCCGCTCGATCGTCCAGAGCTGGCGCATGAAGGCGAGCTGCATCGCGTAGATCTCGCCGATCGTGTCCGAATCCGGTCGCTCCGCCAGGAGTTGCACGGTCCCGACCGCGTTGGCGGCGCAGTTCGCCACGAGGTCGTTGGCGAGCACCGTGCGCTGCAGCGGCGCGCTCGCGCCGGGCGGCGCCGCGGCGGCGACCGTCGCGGGGATCTGGTCGCTCACCAGCAGGGCCTGCCGCACCAGGGCGCTCAGGTGCAGGGGGGCGACCGGCCGCGGGGGGATGGTCTCGGGCATCGTCACTCTCTCCCGCTCGTGCGTCAGCCGCCGAGCCGCTCCAGCATGCGGTGGATGGCGCCGATCTGGATCGCGCGCTTCGAATAGTAGTCGGGCTCGTACGGATCGGGCGAGGTGTAGCCCCACCAGTCCCAGCACCCGTCGGGGTTCTGCATGTCGCCGCCGTCGCTCCCCTCCGCCTGGGGGTAGAGGACGATGATGTCGTTGCTCTCGGCGATGTGGTTGTAGCCAGTGGTGGTGACGTAGCGGTTGCCGTAGGGCGGCTGGTTGGCGATGTCGGGCCGTCCCCTGACGTAGTTGACGTAATTGTAGCCCTGCTTGCAGCCGTGCAGCACGACGTGAACCCGGGCCGGCGCCCGCCCCGCGCACACCGCGGACGGGATGTAGGCGTAGCCGAACCGGCTCATGCTGGCGCGTGGCTCGCCGTCGAAGAACTCCGTCTGGTCGAAGCGGACCAGCCGGCCGGCCAGCCCGTCCGTCGGGGGCGCCAGGTCGCCGTAGATGTGCCGGAGGATGTCGTGCGACTGCATGAAGCCGCCGTCGTTGATGTAGGGCGGGCGGTTCGTCGCGAGCGGCGAATCCTCGGGGTTGTCGGTGATGATCGCGTGGCCGGCGGCGAGGTCGCTGCGGTACAGGATGTCCCCGGGCCGGACGCCGAGCAGCTCGTAGAACCGGCGCGTGCGCGCGACCACGTCGGAATAGACCACCGTGTCGGCGCTGCCGGTGAAGATGTAGAGCCGCTGGCCGGCGAGGTGGTGGAGCGGGTCGATCCCGCCCCGCCCCGCCGTCTCGGTGGCGAGCGCCGCGAGGCGGGCGGCGTCCGGCGCCATCTGGGGGATGAGCGGGGTCATGCCGATGGCCATGGCGCTGCGCGTATAGGCATCCGCCGCCAGGAACCCCGCGCCGCGAAACGACTCCGCGCACCGGTACGGCCCGCCCGCGATGATCCCGGCGCCGGAGAAGCTCGCCGAGTGGGCGACGTGGACCTGCACCGCCATGAAGGCGCCGGACGACAATCCGGAGATCGAACTCTCGCCGCGCCGGACGTCGTAACGCTGCAATCGCTCGACCTTGCCGCTGCGCTCGCAGCCCATGACCAGCCCTCCCGGCACGCGCACCCGTCATCCCCGGGCGCTCATCTTGCCCCCGCACGACGGCGCCGGACCAGAACACGGCGCCGATGATCTCGCAAGTGCGAAGAAATCGAAATATATTTTGCATCGCAGAAAGAATCGCCGGCGAGCCCCACGTCGGCCGAAGAGAGGCGGACGGGAATTGCCGCCTCCCCGGATATCCGTGCGCCGGCGGCGACCTCTACTGCCGGCTCGCTCTCGCCACTCGGGATCTTACAGGCAGCATGCATGACGGAGCGGGCGTTGCGCTTGGACCATCCTGCATCGTCCGTCCGTATTCCCCACGAAATCGTGAAGCCCGGCCGATTTTCGCCATGGTTGAGCCTTAGCCCTGCCGCCCATCCTGTCGCGGGACCCGGTAACCGTTTGTTCACGGTTCTCGGCAACCTTGCGTTCACCATGGCGGCCACGCGGCCCGAGCGAGGATGAGGGATCGTGCGAGCGCTCAAGCGTGCCGGAAGCGGGGCGGCCGATCCGGCCACCCGGGGATCCCGCTCCTGCCGGCGCGGCGCGCTGGCGCTGGTCGCCTGCCTCGCCGCGGTGTTCGGCTCGACCAGCGACACCCAGGACGCGGTCGCCAACGGCGACACCCGCACGATCTCGATCTTCCACGAGCACACCAAGGAGAGCGCCTCGATCACGTTCAAGCGTGACGGGCGCTACGACCGCGCCGCCCTCGAGCAGCTGAACTGGCTCCTGCGCGACTGGCGCCTCGACGAGCCGACCAGGATGGACCCGCGCCTGTTCGACGTGGTGTGGGAGGCCCACCGCGCCGTCGGCTCGCAGGACGCGATCCACGTCGTCTCGGCCTACCGCTCGCCGAAGACCAACGCGGCGCTCCGCCGGCGCTCCCGCGCGGTGGCCGAGCACAGCCAGCACATGCTCGGCAAGGCGATGGACTTCTACCTCGCCGACGTCTCGATCGACCAGATCCGGGCGATCGGCATGCGGATGCAGCGCGGCGGCGTCGGCTGGTACCCGCAGGCGAACAGCCCCTTCGTCCATCTCGACGTCGGATCGGTGCGCTCCTGGCCGCGGATGAGCCACGACCAGCTCGCGCGCCTGTTTCCCGACGGCCGCACCGTCCACCTGCCGGCCGACGGCCGGCCGATGCCGGGCTACGACGTCGCCAAGGCCGAGATCCTGGCCCGCGGCGGCAGCGTGATGGGCGTGAGCCAGGCGATCGCGGCGGCGGACGAGGAGGACAGCCCGAACGTCGTCGGCCAGTTCTTCGCCATGCTGTTCGGCGGCGCGAAGCCCGCCGCCCCGCCGCCCGCGCCCGTCGTGCTGGCCGGCCGCTCGGGCCGCGTCCGCCCGGTGGCCTTGGCCAGCGCCCAGCCGGAGGATGCCGGCACCCGCGAGGTCTTCGCTCGCGACGCCATGGCTTACGCCGCTCCGGCCGCGCCCGCCGCCCTCATGCCGCAGGCCGCTCCCCCGCCGGTCCCCCCGCAGCCGGAGCCCGTCGCCGCATCGCCGGAGGCCGCGCCCGAGCCCGAGGCCCGCACCGCCGCTCCGTCCGGGCTGCCGGCGGCCCCGCTGCCGCCCCGCCGCCCGTCGGAATTCGCCGCCCTGGCGGAGGCGCTGGTCGCCGCGCCCCCGCCGGCCTCCGTGCTGCCGGTCACCGTACCGCTGCCCCCGGCCCGGCCGGCCTCGATCCAGGTCGCCTCGGCGGATGCCGATCCGGCGGCCCTCGGCGCCATGCTCCAGCCCCGCCCCCGGGCGACGCCCGTCCCGCCCGCCCTCGCCCCGACCGATTCGAAGGCGCAGCTGCGCGCCCTGTTCAGCGCCGCGGCGGCCGCACCGGCGGCCGAGGCCGCGATGGTCCGCGTCGTCCAGCGGCCGAAGGCCGGCACCCCGCCGCCGGGCGTCGTGGCCGCCCCGGCGGGCGCGGTCGTGACCCGCTTCCAGGCCGGCGCGAGCGAGGACGCGCCGGGCTCCGGCCGCTTCAGCGGGCCGGCGGTCGGACGGCGCTGACGGGCCGTCGCGACCGGTCCGGGGCCGGTCCCGTCTGATCTCGCCGAGGAAAGGTGGGGCACGCCGCTCGCCGGAGGGGGAGCGGATCGGGCGGATGCCCTCTCACCCCTCGATGATCGACCGGATCTTGGTCGCCAGTCCCTCGACCGGGAACGGCTTGGTGATCATCTGCATGCCGGGTCCGAGATGGCCGTTGCCGAAGGTCGCGTTCTCGGCGTAGCCGGTCATGAACAGCACCTTCAGGGTGGGCCGCACCAGCCGGGCCTGGTCGGCGAGCTGGCGGCCGTTGAGGCCCGGCAGGCCGACATCGGTGACCAGGAGGTCGATGTGCGAGGCCGATTGCAGCAGGCGCAGGCCCGCCGGCCCGTCCGCCGCCTCGAGGGTGCGGTAGCCGAGTTCGTGCAGCACCTCGACCACCAGGGCCCGCACGGTCGAGTCGTCCTCCACCACGAGCACCGTCTCGCCGCGCTCGGCCCGCGGCGCCTCGCCCCGCATTTCCGGCGCGACCTCGATCTCGCCGTGGTAGCGCGGCAGGTAGAGCTTGACCGTCGTGCCCTGGCCGGCCTCCGAGTAGATCTTGACGTTCCCCTCGGACTGCTTGGCAAAGCCGTAGATCATCGACAGGCCGAGGCCGGTGCCCTGGCCGAGCGGCTTGGTGGTGAAGAACGGGTCGAAGGCGCGGGCGATCACGTCCGGCGGCATGCCGGTGCCGGTATCGGTCACGCTGACGCAGACGTACTGGCCCGCCCGCACGCCGACGTCGCGGGCCGCGTAGGCATCGTCGAGATGGGCGTTGGCGGTCTCGATGGTGAGGCGACCGCCCTCCGGCATCGCGTCGCGGGCGTTGATCGCGAGGTTGAGGATCGCGTTCTCGAGCTGGTTGGGGTCGCAGAGCGTCAGCCACAGGCCGCCCGCCACCACGACCTCGAGCTGCACCCGCTCGCCCAGCGTCCGGCGCATCAGGTCGTCCATCGAGCTCACCAGCCGGTTGGCGTCGACGGGCTTGGCTTCCAGCGGCTGGCGGCGCGAGAAGGCGAGCAGCCGGTGGGTCAGCGCCGCGGCGCGCTGGGCCGAGGCCATGGCGAGGCCCGCGTATCGGGTGAGGTTCTCGGTGCGGCCCTCGTTGATGCGGGTCTGCATCAGGTCGAGGGAGCCGACGATGCCGGTGAGCAGGTTGTTGAAGTCGTGGGCGATGCCGCCGGTGAGCTGGCCCACCGCCTCCATCTTCTGCGACTGGCGCAGCTGCTCCTCGGCCCGCTCGCGCTCGGCCACCGCCTCGCGCACCCGCGCCTCCAGGGTGTCGTTGAGCTCGCGCAGCTCCACCTCGGCCCGCTTCGATTCGGTGACGTCGTAGATCACCCCGACATGGCGCAGGCCCGAGGTCTCGGTGTCGCGGATCGCCTCGCCGCGGCGCACGAGCCAGCGCACCTCGCCGGTATCGGCCAGCCGCACCCGGGTCTCGATCGGCGGCAGCTCGCCCTCCTGGCGCTGGTCGGGCGCCAGCAGCGGGGGATCGCCCTCGACCACGAGGGCGTTGACCGCGCTCGCCGCCACGGTGCGGGCCGGCACGAGGCCGAGCAGGCTGCAGAATTGCGGCGAGGCCGCCACGGTGGCGAAGCCCGGCACGTGCTCGAAGGCGCCGACGCGGCCCGCCGACTGGGCGATGCGCAGGCGCTCCTCGACTCGCTTCTGCTCGGTCACCTCGACGAGCACGCCGGTGAAGCGGGCGGGCCGCCCGTCGGCGCCGAAATGGCAGCGGCCGCGGGCGTGGACCCAGCGCACCGAGCCGTCGGCCGCGAGCAGGCGGTACTCCTTGTCGAACACCTCGGCCCCGCCGAGGATGCCGCTCACCGCGAGCCGCACCCGCACCCGGTCGAGGGGGTGGATGCCGGTGAAGAAGGCGCTCGCCGGCAGCGGGCCGGGGCTGAGCGGCACGGTGCCGGGCCGCGGCGCCGGCGTGAGCCCGGTGAGCGCGGCGAAGCGCCCGTCGACGTGCAGCCGCTTCCCCGGGATGTCCCAGTCCCAGGTGCCGGCGATGCCGGCCGAGGACAGGGTCAGCGAGAGCTGGCGCTGCGCCTCCGCCAGGCGCCGCTCGATGTCGGCGAGCCGGGTGCGGCCGGCCTCGGCCTCGTGGACATGCGACATGTCCACCTGCGAGGCGAAGTAGTTGACGAGCCGGCCGTCCGCGTCGCGGATCGGGCAGATCAGCAGCTGGTTCCAGAACCGGGTGCCGTCGCGGCGGTAGTTCAGGATCGTGACGCGGACCTCGCGCTCGTCGCGCAGACCCTCGCGGATCGCCGCCATCGCGCCGGGATCGGTGTCCGCCCCCTGCAGGAAGCGGCAGTTCCGGCCCACCACCTCCGCGCCGTCGTAGCCGGTGAGCGTCAGGAAGGCCTGGTTCACGAAGACGACCGGGTTGTCGGGCAGGGTCGGATCGCTGATCAGCATCGGCTGGCGCGAGCGCTCGAGGCCGGCGAGGAACGGCCCGACCCGCCGCTGCACCGCCGCGACCGCCTCCGCGAGGATCTCGGGCCGGACGGTGCCGGTCTGGTCCGGTCCGCTCATGCCCGCCCGGCCCGGTTAGGGATCGCGGGTCCGGGATTCGGGCGGTCCGTCATCACGCGTCCAGGTCGCCGAGGGCGCGGGCGATGAACTCGTCCACCAGCCCCCGCAGGTTCTCGAGTGAGGGCAGGTCCATCAGCATCGCCAGGTAGCCGCGGATGTCGCGCTCGCTCACCGAGAAGTCGATGTAGAGGAACAGCACCAGGGAATCGGCGCCGGCCGCCGCCCCGCCCGCCTGCGTCCCGAAGATCTGCGGGCCGTCGCCCCGCGCGATGCCGGGCAACGACATGGTCAGCGTGCGCTGGAGCATGTTCGCCATGGTGGCGAGGCAGCCGTTGAGGATGATGTTGCCGGTCTCGGCCAGCGCCTCGTCCTCCAGCGCCGCGACCTCCTCGGGCGAGAGCTCCTCGCCGGCGACGGCCCGGACCAGCTCGCGGCCGTTCTCCTGCGGGAAGATCAGGAGCGCGCGGCCCGCGAACGCGCCCTCGAAATCCTGGTGCACCACCACGAGCGGCGCCGCCTCGCGCTCGCCGATCAGTCGGGCGGCGGCCTTGCGCGAGACGATCTCCACCGAGGGCACCGAGAGCAGCACCTGGGTGCCGATCATCGTGCGCAGGCTCGCCGCGGCGCGGCTGACGCCGATGTTGACGAGTTCGGTGAACGCGTCCTGCTGCAGCTCGGTCAGGCCGACGGTGTCGTTGCTCACGGGGCGCTCCGGCGCAGGCGCAAGGACGCTCCCGAGAGGAAGCCCGCCAGGGCCTCCCCGGTCAGGGGCTTGGCCAGGAAGGCGGCGTCGAGCTGGCGCGCGCGGGCGATCACCTCGTCCTGGATGTTGGCCGAGATCACGGCGATCGGCATCGCGGGCCTGCCCGCGCGCAGTTCCTCGGCGAGGGCGAGGCCGTCCTTGCCCGGCATGTTGAAGTCGAGGAGCGCCACGTCGATCGGCTCGCCGGCCACCATGGCCAGGGCCTCGTCGGCGTTCGAGGCCTCGCGCAGGGCCCAATCGGGCCTGAGCTGCCGCACGAGCCGCAGGGCGACCGCCCGGGCGAGCTTGCTGTCGTCCACGACGAGGACGGTGACGGGTGCGGTCGAGGGCTGCGACATGGACGGCATCTAGGCGGTTTTCGCCGAAAGGGAAATGGACCCCGCGCGATCTCTCGGGGACGTGACGGCGGGCCGCGGCAGGCCCTGCCGCTACGGCATAGCCGAAAACTGGTAGATGCGCGCGTAGTTTTCGGCGCCGCCCGTCGCCGGCATCAGGACGGGTCGGGGACCGACAGCCGCGGCGCGAGCCAGCGCGCCGCGAACGCATCGCCGCAGGTGCCCCGCAGGGGCGGGCGCAGCCGCAGCAGCACCTGCACGACGGCGGTGTGGAGGAAGGTGCAGCCGCTCCACTCCACCGCCAGGTCCGGCCCGGCGAGGAGCAGGGCCGCCAGGGTCTCGGCCTCCTCGACCGGGCAGGCGCCCTCGAGCCGGATCAGGTCTCCCTCGCGGCGGACGGTCACGGCATCACCTCCTGCTTCCCCCGCTCCTCTCCCCGCCTCTCCCCCTGCGGGTCCCCGACCAGGGTCTCCGGATCGAGCACCAGGAGCACCCGGCCGTCGCCGGACAGCGTGGTGCCGGCGAGGCCCGGCCAGGCCGCCAGTCCCGGCAGCGGCCGCACCAGCCCGTCGGACCGTCCGGCGAACCGGTCGACCTCGACCGCGACGCGCTCGGGCCCGACCCGCAACACCGCGAGCCGGGCCTCGGCCGGCGGCTCGCCGCGGGGCAGGTCGAGGAGGTCGGCGAGGTGGAGCACCGGCACCGTCCGGTCGCGCAGGATCGCGGCGGCACCGGGGGCGAGGTCGTGGATCCGCTCGCGCGGAACCCGGGCGAGCTCGACGACGGCCTCCATCGGCAGGCCGTAGCGTTCCGGCCCGACCTCGACGAGGAGAAGCCGGACGAGGGACTGGGCGCGGGGCAGGCTCAGGCGGATCGTGGTGCCGGCGCCGATCCGGCTCTCGACGGTGCAGGTGCCGCCGAGCCTCGTCACCGCGACCCGCACCGCGTCCATGCCGACGCCGCGGCCGGAGACGGCGCCGACCGCCGCGGCCGTCGAGAAGCCCGGGGCGAAGATCAGGTCGATCGCGCCGGCGTCGTCGAGGGCGGCGAGGGCGGCGGGCTCCATCAACCCGCGCTCGGCGGCGCGGCGGCGGAGGAAGGCCGGGTCGAGGCCGCGCCCGTCGTCGTCGACCGAGACGACGACCCGGTCGGCCCGGCTCTCCGCCGACAGCGCGATGCGTCCCGCCGCCGGCTTGCCGGCCTCGGCGCGCGCGGCCGGTGCCTCGATGCCGTGGTCGACGGCGTTGCGCAGGAGGTGCAGCAGCGGCTCGAACAGCCCCTCGGCGACGTCCCGGTCGACCTCGGTCTCCTCGCCCGCCAGCGTCAGCGTCACCTCCTTGCCGAGCTGGCGGGCGACGTCGCGCAGGGCGCGCGGGAAGCGCCGGAAGACCCGCGCCAGGGGCTGGAGCCGCAGGCCCACCGCCTCCCGGTGCAGCTCGGCCGACAGACGCCCGATCCGCTCGTCGCTCGCCCTCAGGGCGGGGACGAGGCCGGCGGGATCGGCCCCGAGCGCGGCCCGGGCGACGACCTCGCCGAGGGCGGCGCGGGCGGCGGCGAGATCCTCCGCCAGGCCCACCAGGGCGTCGATCCGGCCGGCATCGACCCGCAGGGTCCTGGAGGCGTCGGCGACCGGCGCGATCGCGGGCGACGCCCCGGGCGGGGCCGGGTTCGCCAACGTCACGCTCGCCATCGCCACCTGGTCGCGCACCAGGCGGAACACCGCGGCGACCTCCGGGCAGGGATCGGTGGTCAGCAGGGTCACGGCGATGTTGCAGGAGAAGACGTCGAGCGCCTCCGCCGGCGGCCACGGCGCGGCGGGAACGAGACGCAGCGCCACGAGGCCGGGGAGCCGGCGCACCAGTCCGAGGGGGTCGTCGCCGGAGAAGAAGCAGTCGGCGCGCGGGACGTAGCGCAGGGCCGTGAGGACGCCGCCGGGCCGCTCGCCCGTCTCCGCCATCAGCTCGGTCGCCCAGTCGGGCACCGGCCCGGCCGGCGCTCCGTCGCCCTCCACCGCGCCGGCAGGCCCCAGGAGCGCGCGGTAGCCCTGCACGAGCCGCGCCGATTCCGCCTCTGCGCCGGCCGGCAGTACGCCGGTCGCGGCGATCGCCTCGGTCCAGCGGGAGGTCGCGTCGAGGGCGGCGAGCGACAGGTCGACGAGGCCGGCGCCCAGGGCGAGCGTCCCGGCCCGGGCGGCCGCGAGGCCGTCCTCGGCGGCGTGCAGGAGCGCCAGCATCGCCGGCCAGTCGAACAGGGCGGCCGAGCCCTTCAGGGTGTGGACGGCGCGAAACACCCGGTTCACGGCGTCCGGATCGGGGGGGCCGTCGAGCGCCAGCAGATCCTCGGCCGCGGCCTGGATCAGCTCGCGCGCCTCGGTCACGAAGGCCGCCACGAGGTCGTCCGCCGGGGAAAGGACGGGCCCGTCCCTAGTCATGCGCATCCTCCGGACGCTGGTAGACGATCGCATCCGGGAAGCGGCGGGTGACGAACCGCGACGGGATCCGGGCCATCGATTCGGTGTGGCCGAGGCACAGGAACCCGCCCGGCTTCAGGGCGGCGAAGAGGTTGCCGGCGGCGACTTTTCGCGAGGCGTCGTCGAAGTAGATCAGGACGTTGCGGCAGAACACGACGTCGAAGCGCCCCTCCCGCGCCATCCCGGCCCCGTCGACGAGGTTGCGGCGGGTGAACCGCACCGAGCCGCGCAGCTCCGGCAGGATGCGCCAGCTCTTTCCCCCGCCCTTTCCCCCGCCCTTGCCCCCGCTGCCGGCCGCCCCCGGGGTGAAGTAGCGCGCGACGAGGGCCGGGGAGAGGCGGCCGAGCGCCCGGGCGCCGTAACGTCCGGCCTCCGCGGTGGCGAGCGCCCTCGTGTCGATGTCCGAGCCGACGATCTCGATCTCCCACCGGTCGACCTCGGGCCAGTGCTCGAGGAGCCAGATCGCCACCGAGTACGGCTCCTCCCCGGTCGCGCAGGGCATCGACCAGATCCGGATCGGGTCGTCGGGCGTCCGCCCGGCGGTGAGCACGCCCATCAGCGAGGCTGTGAGGCAGCGCAGCTGGTGCTCCTCGCGGAGGAAGTAGGTCTCGTTGACCGTGAAGGCGTTGACGAAGAGCTGGACCTCGCCGTCCGTGTCCGCCCGCAGCCGCGCGAGGTAGGCCGGCAGGGTGCCGGCACCGGTCGCCCGCATCCGCTCCAGCACCCGGCGCTCGATGAACGGGCGCCGGTTCCCCGGCACCAGGATGCCGGTATGGCCGTAGAGCAGGTCGCAGACCCGGGCGAGATCGGCCTCGCCGAGGATGTCGGGCTCGTCGGGGGTCACGGCAGCATCGTCCGCAACTCGGCCGCGATGGCGTCGAGCGGCGCGACCACCTCGGCGCCGCCGGCCCGCACCAGCTCGCCCGGCATCCCCCAGACCACGGCCGTCGCCTCGGCCTCCGCGATGGTGCGCCCGCCGCGGCGGCGCAGCTCCGCCATGGCCCGGGCGCCGTCGCGGCCCATGCCGGTCATCAGCACGCCGATGAGGCGGGCGGGCGGGACGAGGTCGAGGGCGCTCTCCACCAGCCGGTCGACGCTCGGATGCCAGGGGTAGTCGGCCCGGGCCGGGGCCGGAGCCGCCATCAGGCCGCCAGGGCGGCGCACCACGATCACGTCGGCGTCGCCGCGCCCGATGAAGACCCGGCCCGGCGCGAGGGGGACCGGCCCGGTCACCTCCTGCACCGCGAGCGCCGAGAGCCCGTCGAGGCGGCGCGCGAGCGGCCCGGTGAAGGTCGCCGGCATGTGCTGGGCGACGACGATCGGCCAGGGAAAATCGGCCGGCAGCTCGCCGAGAAGCGCGGTGAGCGCCGGGGGACCGCCGGTCGAGGCGCCGACGAGGACGATGCCGCCGCCGGGCTCGGCCGGCGGGACTTGCGGGCGGAGCGCGGGCCGGGCCGGGGGCGCGGGGCGTTGAGCGGGCTCCGGTGCGGGGCTCGGGCTGCGGTTCGGGCCGCCGAGGCCGGCATGGCGGGCGCGCAGGCGCGCCGCGAGGCCGTGGGCGGTGCGCGGCCGCGCCCGCGCCGCCGCCCGCACCGCCTCCACGAGGCGGGGGGCGAACCGGTCGACGTCGAGCGACACCGCGCCGGCGGGCTTCTCCAGGACGTCGACCGCGCCCCGCGCCAGCGCCTCCAGGCTGGTCTCGGCGCCGGCCGAGGTGAGCGAGGACAGCATCACCACCGGGCAGGGCCGCTCCAGCATGATCCGGTCGAGGCAGGCGAGCCCGTCGAGGCCCGGCATCGTGACGTCGAGGGTCACCACGTCCGGGGCGAAGCCGGGGAGCAGGTCGAGGGCCTCGAGCCCGTCGCGGGCGAAGGCGAGCTCGAAGTCGCCCTCGGCGGCGAAGATGCCGCCCAGGACCTTGCGCATCAGCGCCGAGTCGTCGACGACGAGGAGGCGGATCATGCCGGCCTCGCGGCCGGGCCGGAGGGGCGCTCCAGCCCCGCCAGGAGGTGCGCGGGGTCGATCAGCGGCAGGGGCCCGTCGGCGAGGTCCGCCACGCGGGTCGCCACGGCCCCGCGCGATGCGGGCGCCGGCCGGATCGCCCCGGCCTCCGGCCGCGCGAGGCGGGTCGCGCGATCGACGAGGAGGCCGGCCCGCACGCCCCCGGCCTCGATCACCACCAGGCGGCCGTCGCGAGGGCCGGGCGGCAGGCCGAGGCACCCGCGCGGGTCGAGGACCGGGAGCGCCCCGCCGCGGACGGCGAGCAGCCCGGCGACGCCCTCCGGCGCCCGCGGCACGCGTGCCAGCGTCTCCGGTGCCCGCATCACCGCGCGCACGGCCCCCGCGGGCAGGCCGTAGCGCTCCCCGGCGAGGTCGATCACCACGACGGGCTCGGTCGTCGCCGGCACGGGCGCCGCGCGGACGAAATCCCGCTCCCCTTCCCCGACGAGGGCTTGCGCCGAGAGAATGCAGACCGGAATCGACCCGGCATCGCGGCGGGCGAAGCCGGCGACCAGCCCGCCCCGGCGCAGGGCCCGCGGCGCCGGGTCGATCGCCTCCGGCGGCACCCGCAGTACCGGTCCCACCCGCTCGGCCACCAGCCCGACGCCCCGCAACACGGCGGCTCGCCGACCGGCGCCGGGCCCGCGGCCGAGCAGCGCCGGGAGGGAGAGGAGCGGCAGCGTCCGGCCGCGCCACGTCGTCATGCCGAGTGCGGCGGCTCCGCCCTCCGGCGCCGGCGCGAGGGCCCCAGGCAGGCCCACCACCGCCTCGACCTCGTCGAGCGGCAGGGCGTAGGGCGCGCCCGCGACCGCGAGCATGAGGAGGGCGACCGGCGGCGCCGGCGGGGCGCCGGCGCGCGGAGCCGGCGGGGCGGTCGCGGCGCCGCCCGCGCGCCGGGGGGCGGAGCCGGCGACGAGAGGCGGCAGGTCGAGGATCGGGACCGGGCCCGGATCCGGGGTCAGGCCGACGACGCGGCCGACGAGGAGCCCGACCGGCTCGCCGGCCTCGGCCAGCACCATCCGGCCGGCGGGACCCGGCGGCGCTTCCGGGTCGAGCAGCCGGGCGAGGTCGAGGACCGGAAGCGCGCCGCCGCGGATCGTCGCGAGTCCGGCGAGCGCCGCCGCGGCGCCGGGGACCCGGGTCAGGATCGGGACCGGCGCCACGGCGCGCACCCGCTCCGCCGGCAGGGCGACGCGGGCGCCCGATCCGAGCGAGACGACGAGGACGCGCGCCGGCGAGGCCTCAGGCATCCGCGCCCTGCAGCTCGTCGGCGAGCAGCGCGATCTCCTCCACGGCCGCCGCCAGGTCCTCGGCCCCGCGCGCCTGCTGGCGGGCGGCGGTGGCGGCCTCGCTCGAGGCCCGGTCGGCCTCCTCGGCGGCGGCGGCGATCTGGCGGCTGCCCGCCGCGATCTCGCCGGCCGCGCCCAGGATCGCCTCGGCCCCGTCGGCGATCGCGCGGTTGGCCCGCTCCAGATCCGCCACGTCGGACGCGACCGCCGCGAGGCCGGCCGTCAGGGCCCGGTTCTTCGCCACCTCCGCCTCGCCGGCGCCGACGGAGCGCTCGAGGGCGCGCAGCAGGGCGGCGGTCCCGTCCCGGATCGCCCGCACCGTCGCCCGGATCCGGTCGGCCCCGCCGGCCGCGTCGCGTGCCAGGGTCCGGACGTCGCCGGCGACGACCGCGAAGCCCTGGCCCGCCTCGCCGGCCCGGGTCGCCTCGATCGCGCCGCTGACCGCCAGCATGCCGATCTGCACCGCCACCAGGGCGATGCCCTCCCCGATCGTCTCGATGCGCCGCACGTCGTCCTCGATCGTCCCGAGGCGATCGAGGGAGGCGCGCATCCCGCCGAGCGCCTGCTCGACCCCGTCGGCAAGGCCCTCGATCGCGCCGCGGGCCTGCCGCACGGCCTCCGCGACGGCGGCGACCCGGGCGAGCGCCCGGTCGGCGCCGGCCCGGGCCCCGCCGGCGGCGCGCTCGATCTCCCTCATCGCGGCGGCGGATTGCCGGGCGGCGGCGCTCTGCAGGGTCAGGCCGCGGCTGATCTGGTCCACGGCGGCCAGGATCTCGGCGGCGGCCCCGGACAATTCCTGGATCGAGGCCGAGAGCGCGTCGGCAGCACCCCCGATCGCCTCGGGGCTCGCGCGCCCGGCGGCCGATCCGCGCAGGGACTCCGCCAGGGCGGCCAGGGCCTCGGCGGTGGCCTGGCCCTGCTCGAGGGCCTCGGTCTGCTGCGCCACCGCGGCCTGCGCCTCCTCGGCGGCGGCGGCCTGCTGCTCGGCGGCGGCCGCGACCTCCTCGGCGCCGGCCTGCGCCTCGCGGGTGGTCGCCTCCGCCTGCAGGGCGGCGGCCAGGATCTCCTGCGCGCCCTCGGCGAGCGCGCCGAGATCGGTCCGCGCCTCCTCCAGCTGCCGGGCGACGCGCCCGCCCGCCGCCGCCTCGGCCGCCGCCCGCGCGGCGGCGTCTCGGATCGCCTGCCCGAGCGCCCGGATCTCGGCCCGGATCGCGTCCACCCGCTCGCGCACCTCGCCGGCGCTCGCCTCCGCGGTCTCGGCCAGCGCCCGGACCTCGTCGGCCACCACCGCGAAGCCCCGCCCGTGCTCCCCGGCCCGCGCCGCCTCGAGGGCGGCGTTGAGGGCGACGAGCCCGGTCTGGTCGGCGATTCCCGCGACCGTTCCGGTGACCTCGCCGATGCTGGCCGCCCCCCGGTCGAGCTCGTCGACGAGGGCGACCGTCGCGTCCTGGCGCCCGGCCTCGGCCTCGATCGCGGCGATCGACTGGGTCGCCTGGGCGCTCGCCTCGGCGAGCAGCGACTGGAACGCGGCGGTGCGCCGGCGCGACAGGTCGGCCCGCTCCCGCGCCTCGCCGAGGCGCCCGACGATCGCCGCGACCGCCGAGAGCGATTCCTGCGCCGCGCCCGCCGCCTCCTCGGCCCCGCCGGCGATCTGCTCCATCGCCCGGCGCAATTCCTCGGCCGCGGCGGAAGCCTCGGTGACGCCGGCGGCCAGCTCCTCGGTGGCGGCGCCCAGACGCTCGGTCGCCTTCTGCCGGCGGGTTCCCACCCGCTCGCGGGTCCGGCCCCGCCGGGCCGCCGGGGCGGGCGCCTGCGTGGGAGCGGGCGCCTCGGGCGTACCGTCCCGGCGGTCCGACGCTTCGCGATCCGCGAGCTTCGCCTTCTTCACCAATGCCATCGCAGCCAGAAACCCGCTCGCCGTCATGCCGGTGTGCCGGAGGCCGGCAGCCGGGGCAAGCGTGGTGCACCGACGGGCTGGGGAGGATGACCGTTACCCCGCCCAGCCGAGATCCCGGCTGATCGCGCGGGCGACCTCCCGCGCCGTCCCGGCGAGGTCCTCCATCCGGGCCTCGTCCATGTACTGCACCGTGCTGGTGACGCTGAACGCCGCCACGATCGCCCCGCTCGCGTCGCGGATCGGGGCGGCCACACAGCGCACCTCGGGCTCGTTCTCCTCCCGGTCGTAGGCGATGCCCCGGCCGGCATAGGTCCGCATCCGCGACAGCCAGGTCTCCAGGTCCGGGCTGTGGGCGCCGCGCGCGTCGCCGAGGCGGTGGAAGCCCCGCCAGCGCGCCTCGTCGAGGTCGAGGATCAGGGCCTTGCCGAGGCCCGTCGACCAGACCGGCTGGCGCTCGCCGACCCGCGAGCTGATCTCGATGCGCCGGCGCCCCGGCAGCTTGTCGAGGTAGAGCGCCCAGTCGCCCTCGAGCACGCCGAGATGGATGGTGTCGCCGCAGGCCTCCGACAGGCGCTCGAGATGCGGCCGGGCCACCCGCGTCACCGGCGCGGCCTGCTGGGCGCGAAAGCCGAGCTCGACCAGCTTCGGGCCCAGGGCGTAGCCGTCCCGCGGCGCGAAGGTGAGGTAGCGCTGCTCGACCAGCGCCGCGGCCAGCCGGTGGGTGGTGCTGCGCGTGGTGCCGAGCGCCGCCGACAGCGAGGCGAGGTCGCGCGCGCCACCCGCCACCGCCTCCAGGATGGCGAGGCCGCGTAGGAGCGTCTGGCTTCCCGGCGCCGCGCCCTCGCTCCCGGTTGACGGCTTCGCTGCCATAGGCGTATCGTCCCACATAGAAAAACAAGATCCCAATATATGGGATCATGTGGTGCGGCGCCAGGGCCGTGCCGGAGGAAACCGAGCGAATCCCGCGATCCTCCGTCCCGCCCTGCCCGCACCCGGAAACCCGCGCGCCGCGGCGGCGCGCCCGACGGAGGTTCGACCCCATGAAGCTGTTGCGCTACGGCCCCGCGGGCCAGGAGAAGCCCGGCCTGCTCGACGCGGAAGGCCGCATCCGCGACCTCTCCGGCCACCTGCCCGGTCACTTGCCCGACCTCGGCCCGGCCGCCCTCGCCCCGCAGGCGCTGGCCCGCCTCGCGGCGATCGACGTCGGCAGCCTGCCGGTGGTGGACGGCGCGCCGCGCCTCGGGACGCCCGTCGCCGACGTCGGCAAGTTCATCGCCATCGGGCTTAACTTCGCCGACCACGCCGCCGAGTCGAACCTGCCGGTGCCCAAGGAGCCGATCGTCTTCACCAAGGCGATCACCTCGCTGTCGGGTCCGAACGACCCGGTGATGCTGCCGAAGGATTCGGTGAAGAGCGACTGGGAGGTCGAGCTCGGCATCGTCATCGGCTCGCGCGCGGCCTACGTCGAGGAGGCCGAGGCGCTCGACTACGTGGCGGGTTACTGCCTCATCAACGACGTCTCGGAGCGCGAGTACCAGATCGAGCGCGGCGGCACCTGGGACAAGGGCAAGGGTTGCGACACCTTCGGGCCGGTCGGTCCCTGGCTCGTGACCTCCGACGAGGTCGGCGACCCGCAGAACCTCGACATGTGGCTCGACCTCAACGGCCGCCGCATGCAGACCGGCAACACCCGCACGATGATCTTCACCTGCGCGCAGATCGTCTCCTACGTCAGCCGCTTCATGACCCTGATGCCCGGCGACGTCATCACCACCGGCACCCCGCCGGGCGTCGGCATGGGCATGAAGCCCGATCCGGTCTTCCTGAAGCCCGGGGACGTGATGACGCTCGGCATCGAGAAGCTCGGCGAGCAGCGCCAGGACGTCACCGCCTGGCAGCGCCGGGAGGCCTGAGGCAATGGCCTACCCGAATCGCTTCGCGGGCCGCACGGCGCTGATCACCGGCGGCGCCTCCGGCATCGGCCTCTCGGTCGCCGCGCGCCTCCGGGCCGAGGGCGCGGCCGTCGCGCTCTGGGACCTGAACGAGGAGGCGCTGGAGAAGGCCAAGGCCGAATCCGGCGCCGCCGACACCCGGGCGCTCGACATCGCGGACCCGTCCGCGGTCGAGGCCGCCATGCGCGAGACCGTGGCGGCGCTGGGCGGCCGGCTCGACGTGCTGGTGTGCAGCGCCGGCATCACCGGGCCGAACACGACCCTGCGCGACTATCCCGTCGATGCCTGGCAGCGGGTGATCGACGTCAACCTCAACGGCCTGTTCTACTGCAACCGCGCCGCGGTGCCGGCGATGGAGGCGGGCGGCTACGGCCGCATCGTCAACGTCGCGTCGATCGCCGGCAAGGAGGGCAACCCCAACGCCTCGGCCTACTCGGCCTCCAAGGCCGGGGTGATCGGGCTGACGAAGTCGCTCGGCAAGGAACTGGCGATGTCGGAGATCCGGGTGAACTGCGTCACCCCGGCGGCGGTCCGCACCGCGATCTTCGACCAGATGACGCAGGAGCACATCGACTTCATGCTCTCGAAGATCCCGATCGGCCGCTTCGGCGCC